>JBGAIY010000172.1:0-14899 GCA_044225205.1 Myxococcaceae bacterium
GCGTCTGGGTGCGGGTCGCGCCGAGCGCCAAGCTCGCCATGCGCAAGTCGACCGGCACTCGCCGGAGCGCCTCTTCGGTGGTGACGATGACAATGGGCAGCGTGAGCACGGCCATGGTGAGCGAGGCCCACAACAAGCCCGGCTGCCCGTACCGCAACCCAGTGCCTCGGGCCGCGTCGACGCCATGGCCGACCACCTGCACGAAGAACCCCAGCCCGAACAGGCCAAAGACAATCGACGGCACGCCGGCCAAGTTCGCGATCGACGCGCGGGCCACCCGCGCCGTCGTCGAAGAAACCCGAGCGAATTCGTGCAAGTACACCGCGGTCGCGACGCCGAGCGGCATGACCACCACGCTCATGCACACGGTGAGCACCGCGGTGCCGTAGAGGGCGGGCCACACCCCACCGTTGGCCAGGTCGTCGCCCGAGCCACGGCTCAGAAACCGCCACGACAGCGCCCCCCAACCGCCTCGCACCGCGTCGACTACGATCACCACCAGCGCAAGGCCCATGAGCCCCAGGGCGAGGCCGCAGAGCGCCGCCCACACCCGGTCGACTCGGTGTCGGCCAGAAGCGGTCATTTGAACGCGCCCTGAGCGACAATGGCGCCACGGCGAATGAGCCGGCCTCGGGCCCACGCCGCGACCGTGCTGTTGATCACCAAGTTCCACCCGAGGAGCAAGGCCCCCAACAAAAACAACAGCGACGCGTGGGTCGACCCGGCCACGGCCTCGCCCATTTCAGCGGCGATGGTGGCCGACACGGTGCGGGTCGAGTCGGTCAAATTCAACGAGACGAGCGAGGCATTGCCCGAAGCCATGAGCACGATCATGGTTTCGCCCAGCGCACGGCCGAAGCCCAGCACGAGCGCGCTGGTGACGCCCGGCAGGGCCGCGGGCAACACGAGCCGCCAGGCGGTTTCCCACCGGGTGGCGCCCAGGGCCAAAGACGCTTCGCGGTACGAGCGTGGCACCGAACGCAGCGCGTCTTCGCTGACGGTGAAAACGACCGGCGCCACGGCGAAGGCGAGCGCCAGGCCCGCGACCACGGCGTTGAGCCGATACGGCCAGTCGAACAGCGTCTGAAACGCCGACGCCAACACCGTAAGGGCGAAAAAGCCGAGCACGACCGACGGCACTCCGGCGAGCAGCTCGACCACCGGCTTGAGCCACTCTCGCAGCCGCGCCGGCGCGAATTCAGAACTCGCGACCGCCGCGCACACCCCGACCGGCCCCGCCACCACCATCGCCACGACGGTGACCTTGAGGCTGCCGACGAGCAGCGGCACGATGCTGACCTTGGGCAGGGGCGAAGTCGGTTGCCACAGCCAGGTGTCGGGCTGGCCGTCGCGCCAGTGCTGCGGTGCGAACAAGGCGCGCCACGTCACGTGGGGGTCGACGAGCAGCGGCAGCGCTTCGCGCAGCATGAACAGCACCATGAGCAGCAGCACGACGATGCCGCTCATGCCGGCGGCCGTGACGGCGAATTCGAAGGCCCGGTCGAACCGCCCCGCGGGCGAAGACGGCGACGTGGCTGACGGCTTCGTTTCAGGCATGTCAGTTCAGCGGCAGAAACCCGGCTTTGACGGCAATGGCTTGGCCTTCGGGTGAGAGCACAAAGTCGAGAAACGCCTGGGCTTCAAGCGAGGCGTTGGGGGCGAGGTCAAAATACAGCTCGCGCGAAAGCGGGTACCGGCCCGAACGAACATGGTCGTCGGTCGGCAGCACCTCGTCGGCGCCGACCTTGACCGCCAACACCCGCACGCCGCGAGCGAACGCCGTGCCGCCAAAGCCGAGCCCCCAGCGCTCTTGCGACACCGCGTTGACGACGGCCCCCGTGCCCTGCAACGGCTGGGTGTTCGGAGCGTAGTCGTCGTCGTGGAGCACCTTTTCGCGCACGAAGGCGTAGGTGCCCGACGTGTTCTCACGGGTGTAGGTGATGATGGGCCGGTCGGGCCCGCCGAACGCCGCCCAGCTCGTCAGGTCTCCTACCAGCACCGCGTGCAACTCTTCGACGCTGACGGCGCGCAACGGGTTGTGGGCGTTGACGAAGAACGCCACCGCGTCGCGGGCGACGGCGACTTGCCGTGGCCCCCCGCCGGGCTGGGCCCCGAGCCTTGCCCGCTCTTCGGCACTCAGGGCGCGCGAGCTGATGGCGATGTCGGTGCTGTTGGCTTCGAGCGCGGCGAGGCCAGCGCTCGAACCACCGCCCGTAATCTGAACCGACGTGCCGGGGTGCGCCCGGGCGAAAGCGTGAGCCCAGCGGTGCGACAGCCCCACCAGCGTGTCGGAGCCCTTCACCGTCACCGTACCGGCTTGGGCCGTGGCGGCCACCACGAGCACGCCGAGCGCGAGTGACCTCGAGTTCGGTAAAGAACGTCGCGCTCGGTTCACGCCGTCGCCGTCGTCGCCGAGCCGTGAAGGTTTTCGTCAGACATGCGGTAGCCCACGCCCCGCACAGTTTCGACCAAGTTGCGGGCGACTCCGAGTTTTTCGCGCAAGCGCATCACGTGGGTGTCGACCGTGCGGGTCTCGAGCGGGCTCGTGATGCCCCACACGTCGGCGAGCAGCTGTTCGCGCGACTGCACCCGCCCGGGGCGCGCCATCAGGTGCTGCAACAGTCGAAACTCGAGGGCGGTCAGTTCGACTTCGGCGCCGGCGACGTGGGCCCGGTGCGACCCGACGTCGATGACGAGTTCACCCAAACGCAGCTTCTCGGTCACCTCGCCGGGGCTCGCGCGCCGCAAAATGGCTTTGACCCGCAGCACCAATTCTCGCGGGCTGAAGGGCTTGGTGACGTAGTCGTCGGCGCCCACTTCGAACCCTTCGACGCGGTCGGCTTCTTCGCCTCGCGCCGTCAACATCACAATCGGCACCTGCTTCATGCGCGGGTCGCTGCGAAAACGACGGCACACTTCTTTGCCTGAAATGTCGGGCAACATCAGGTCGAGCAGCACCAAATCGGGCACCCGACCCCGCACGGTTTCGAGCGCGGCTTCTCCCGTCAACGCGACTTCGGTCTCGAGACCGGCCTGCTTCAAATTGAACTCAACCAGGCTGGCGAGGTCGGCTTCGTCGTCAACGATGAGAATGTGAGCCATGCCGGGTGACCTAGGCGGCCAACAGGGCATTGACGTGGAGCACCGGCAACGTTTGTGTGACACCAACCGCGCCAAAACACCAATAAACGCAATGCGTTACGACGACGAAGGAGCGGAGTCGTCGTCGGCGTCGAGGTCGGGGGGCGTTTCGGTCTCGACGGTGGCGTCGGCCGAGCCATGGTCGAACAAGTCAGAGACGGGCTCGAGCAACGAATCGTCTTCGTGGTGGTCGTGTTCGGGCACCGAGTCGGTCAAAGGCAGCGCGTTGGGCTCAATGAGCAGCTCGTCGGCGGCTTCGTCGGCCTGGGTCGACTCTCCGGGCGGCGGGAGCACGATGCCGGGCGGGGGCGGCAGGGCTGGCCGAATCGACGCGTCGGCCGCGCGAACCGAGGGCGAGGCTCCAGGGGGCGGCCGCAGGTATGGGGGCAACCCCGAGTGCCGGCGCGCCGCCTCCGAGAGCAGCGCGTGGTGCCGGTAACGGCACTCGAGCATCTTGTGAATGAGCAGCGGCGCCCCCGGCACTTTGCGCTCGGTCAACGCTTGGGTCGCCTTGCGAACCGGGTAGCGCACGCGGCGAATTTGCACCCGCCAACCACGAGGGGTGAACGTGAACAAGCCCCACGCGGGGCGCAGGTCGCCGTCGCGCGGTATGCCCGCCGAGGCCACGTCGGCGATGAGCAAACGCCCAATGCGCCGCCGGTAAGGAAAGTGGAGGTGCCCAAAGGCGACGGCGGCGGCGTCGAGGTTGCCCAAGAACCGCCGCAGCACGTGGTCGTCGAGCGTGGGCTCGAGCGATTCTTCGAGGTTTCGGGGGTTCGCGTGGCAGACGTACAGGTCTTGGCCCTTGCGCGGCGAAAACCGAGTCGAAAACGGCAGTTCTCCCAAGCGCTTGGTGCGTTCGCTGCCGAGCTGGTCTCGCGTCCACGCGAGCAACTCTGACTTCCAATGTTCGGCTTCGCGGTAGGCGCCGCCCAGGTAATTGCCAGCGATGTAGCAGTCGGTGTTGCCCATGAGCAGCGAGTCGCAGCTGTCTTCGAGCAGGTCGAGGGTCTCGCGCGGGTAGGCGCCGCGCAAGGCGAGGTCGCCCGCGGCACAAATGAAGTCAGGCGCCTGGCGCTTGATGTCATCGAGCACGGCTTCGACGGCAGGCAAATTTCCGTGAATGTCTGCCAGCACGGCGACCCGCATATCGGCGCAGTCTACCCGCTCAGCCCAGAATTCCCAGCGGTTCCGCCGATTTCCGCGGGGGGAGGCGTCGGGGTCGGCGCGGGGAGCTGTGCCCCGACCTTCGGGAGCGACAAGAAGAACGTGCTGCCCTGCCCGGGCGCGCTCTCGACCCGAACTTCTCCGTTCATCGCCGTGACCAGGTGTTTCACGATCGACAGGCCCAGCCCCGTACCACCCATGTCGCGGCTGCGGCCTTTGTCGACGCGGTAGAAGCGCTCGAAGATGCGCGGCAAGTGGCGCGCTTCGATGCCCGGCCCGTCGTCGCGTATCGAAATCACCACCGCGTCGGTCGCCGCCGAGTCGGTGGCCGTCACCCAGACATGGCCGTTGGGCGGCGTGTATTTCACCGCGTTGTCGAGCAAGTTGAGCAGCACCTGTTCGACGGCGCGTTGGTCTCCCAGCGCGTGAAGCCCCGGGGCGATTTGCAGCTCGATGGCGGTGCTGCGGGCGCGGGCCTTGGGCCGCACCGCTTCAGACGCTCGTTGGGCGGCTTCGGCCAGCTCGACCGGCTTCTTCTCGAGCAGTATCTGTTTCGATTCGAGCCGCGACAATTCGAGCAGGTCTTCGACGAGCTCCGAGAGCCGCTCTGACTGCCGGTGAATGATGTCGACCATTTTGGGGGCGGCGACCGGGTCGTTCACCGCGCCCGACATGAGCGTCTCCGAATAGCCCCGAATGGCAGTGATCGGCGTTCGCAATTCGTGGCTCACGTTGGCCACGAAGTCTTTGCGTACCTTTTCGAGGCGCCGCAGCTCGGTGACGTCGAAGAACACGGCCGCGCTGCCGCCCAATTCGCGGCCGAGCGGCGAGACGTGCACCGACAACACCCGGGGGCGAACGCCCTCGACCGTCAGCTCGAGCCGCGCGGTCGCGTTCTCACGACACGCTTGTTCGACGGCCACTTGCAGCTCGGCGCTCCGCAGCAGTTCGACCGGCCGACGGCCCACGAGCTGTTGCCCCGCGTAGAGCATTTCTTTGAGCGCGTCGTTGTGCTCCATGACCGTGCCGTCGTTCGACGTGATCCACACGCCTTCGGCCATGCCGTCGATGACGGCGCGCAACACCGCGAGCTGGCGGGCCATTTCACGTGCGCTCTGGGCGGTGTCGTGTACGTGTTGGGCGAGCCGGGCCGGGTTGTCGGGGTCGTTGGCGGCGTCGTCGAGCGGCTCGACTTGCAGGCCGCGGGCGGCGGCGGCCAGGGCGTCGGCCCGCTGAATGAGGCGCCGAGACACCCGCAGCCCCGTCACGAACGAAAACGCCGCGGCGCCGACACCGGCGATGAGCCCGGTGCTGAGCTGCCCCGACGAAACCAACACGAGCGTGCCCACGCACAGCGCCGCCAGCGGAGGCCACAACCACATCGATTTGCTCGGCGTTGTGAAAGCCATGGCGTTCTGACCGCTTCGGTCGCGTCGATCTGCGGGTTGCGGCCGCACGCCCAACACTGCGCGACCACAGCGTGGTTGTAGCGAACCCGACGCCGCATTTCATGCAACGAGCTTGTAACCGACCCCACGAATGGTCTCGATGATGTCGCCCGCGGTGCCCAATTTCTCGCGCAACCGCTTGATGTGCGTGTCGACCGTGCGGGTCGTGATGTCGGCGTCGATGCCCCAGACGTCAGAAAGCAGGGTCTCCCGGGTCTGCACCCGGCCCGGCCGTTCGAGAAACGTCTTGAGCAACCGAAATTCGAGAGCGGTGAGTACGACGGGCACCGCCTTCACCCGCACCTCGTGGCGCGCCACGTCGAGGGCAATGTCTCCGGCGCCCAGCATTTTCGCGGCGGGCGCGGGCTCTTCGCCGTGGCGGCGCAGCACGGCCTTGACTCGCAACAGCAGCTCTTTGACCGAGAACGGCTTGACGACGTAATCGTCGGCCCCCAGTTCGAGCCCCTTGACCCGGTCGGTTTCTTCACCTCGGGCGGTCACCATGATCAGCGGCGTGCGGCGCGTTTCGGTTTCGCGAATGAGCCGCGCGACTTCGGTACCGGCAATGTCGGGCAACATCAGGTCGAGCAAGACCAGGTCGGGCTTGAAGCTCTTGTGGCGGGCGACACCGGCCGCTCCGGCGCGGGCCACTTCGACTTCGTGCCCGTCGGCCTTCAAGTTGTATTCGAGCAGCGACGCGAGATCTTGTTCGTCTTCGATGACCAGAATGCGCGCCATGCGGGCCATATACCGCAAGGTTCAGCCCCTCGCACCGTTCTGGGGTATAAGCCCCGCCCGCATGGCCGCGACCGACGACAAACGCCGTGAAGTTCGAGTGCCTCTCGACTTGTGGGTCGAAGCCGAACGCGAAGGCGAGCTGTACTACCAGCGCGCGCTCAACTTGTCGGTCGGCGGCGTGTTCTTCGGCCAGACCGTGCCCATGCCGTTGGGCACGAGGGTGAGCCTCAAGTTCACCCTGCCCGGTGACAGCAGCGAATTCAGCTGCTCGGGCGAAGTCGTCGCGGCGAAAGAAATGGGCATGGGCATTCACTTCGTCGACTTGAGCCCCAAAGACCGGGCGCGGGTCGAAAAGGCCATTGAGCGCATCGAAGTGAAACTCGAACTGCGCAAGCCGTAGGTGACGTCGCGCGTGGTCATGTTGTTGGCCGTGTGTTTGGCCTTCGTCGCCATGGGGGTCGTGATCGCCGTTCTGGGCAACTGGCGGCTGGGCGTGGGCGACGCGGTGTTGTTCGGTTTGGGAGCGCTCGTTTTCGCCAACCAGCTCTTCGAGTCGCGCCGGCTGACGCACCCGCTTCGCGAAGACGAACGACGCGAACTGCCGAAAGGCCACCCGTTCGGGCCCTCGCGACGCCGACAAGCGCTCGTGGTCGCGTTGCTCGTTCTGGCCGGCGGCGCGCAGTGCCTCATCGGCTGGGAGCGAAACCCGGTGTTCTTTTGGCTCGGGGTGGCTTTCGTCGTCGGCGCCGTGGCGGTGGGCGTGCTGGTGGCGTTGGGGCGGTTCTCGCGACGAACCGTCACCTTCGAGGCCGACGGCGTTCGGCTCGCGTGGGCCGAAGGCGCCTGCCTCGTGCGCTACGACAACCTCGCCGAGTTGAGCACCGTCACCATCAACGGCACGCTGTTGGTGGGGCTTCGGCCCATTGAGCTGGGCGGCGTGTTGGCCACCGCCCCCGAGGGCCAACGCACCGCCCTCACGGCCAAAATGCACCAGGCCATGCTCTCGGTGGGAGTGCCCCTGTTCATCAACCCCGCGTTTCACGGGTTCGACGCCCGGGTGCTGCTGTGGTCGCTCGAACGCTGGGTGCGTGCCGCCCGAGGTGCGTGACGGTCTGTTTGACTCCGCTTGGCGCTCTCGTGTAAGGGTGGGCGCCTTGCGGGGTCGCCGTCTGTTCAAATGCTCGTAAAGATTGAGGAAATTCAAGAACCTGGGCTCAACGTCACCGAGCCAATCAAACCTGCGGTGCTCGACGAGGCACTGAAGGACAGCGACGACTTTGCCTTGGTGTCGTCGACCCCCTTGGTGGCGACGTTCAAGAAGGTCTCGGGGCGGGTGCACGTCACCGGGCAGTTTTCGGCGACGCTCAAAGCGCCCTGCAAGCGGTGCCTGACTGACGTCGAACTGACCGTACCGGTTGAGTTTTCGCTGCGCATGATTCGCGAACTGCCCCAGCCCGACGAAGAAGAGCAAGCCGCCGCCGACGCGCGGGCGGCCGCCGCTGCGGCGAAGCCTCGGCGCAAGCATTCGGCGAAAAAAGACGACGACGACGAAGCCGAACTGGCGAGCACCTTCGAGCTCGACGAGGTCGACGCCGAACCTTTTGACGGCAAAACCATTGACCTCGACCCAATTGTTCGAGAACAGGTGCTCTTGGCGTTGCCGGTGTCGGTGGTGTGCCGTGAAGAGTGTAAGGGGCTCTGTTCAACCTGCGGGCAAGACCTCAATGCGAAAGATTGCGGTCACAGCGGGCAGAAACAGATAGACCCCCGTCTCGCGAAGTTGGGTGAGATCAAGTTGAAGAACTGAAGTTTTGAATGTGAAAGGAAGCAGCAGCCATGGGTGTTCCTAAGAAACGCACGTCGAAGATGCGCCGCGACATGCGCCGTGCCGGTAACAATTCGCTCAAGTCAGCCGTTCAAGTCAGCAAGTGCAGCTCGTGCGGTGCGCCGACCATGCCTCACCGCATTTGCCCCTCGTGCGGCAACTACGGCGGCAAAAAGCGCATCGCCGGCACCGCCGACTGATTTCGGTCTCTGACCGAACAGCGTTGCACTTCACTTCGACCGCGCGGGTCTTTGCCGACCTGCACGGTCGTTGTGTCTTTTGCGCGTGCTGCTGTACTCCACTGCTCGCTCGCGCACTTGGTTTCGCGCGTGCGAAAAGTCATACGCGGTGACAGCGATGTGGCTTTTTGTGTACACGCCCTCCTGTGACGCGCGCACAGATCATTGGCACCGGCAGCTACGCTCCGGAAAAGGTCATCACCAACGCTGACCTCGAGAAGATCGTCGAGACCAGCGACGAGTGGATCGTCGAACGCACGGGCATTCGTGAACGGCACCAAGCGGCCGACGGCGAAGTCACTTCAGACATGGCGGTCAAGGCCGCGATTCGCGCGCTCGAAATGGCGAAGACCCGGCCCGACGAGCTCGACATGATCGTCGTGGGCACGGTGACGCCCGACATGCCCATGCCGGCCTGCGCGGCGTTCGTGGCCCACAAGCTGGGCGCACACAAGGCGTTCGCGTTCGACGTGTCGGCGGCGTGCGCGGGCTCGCTCTTCGGCATGTCGATCGCCGCGCAGTACATTCAGAGCGGTACGGTGAAGCGGGCCTTGGTGATCGGCGTCGAGCTGTTGACCCGCATCATTGACTGGCAAGACCGCAACACCTGCGTGCTGTTCGGAGACGCCGCGGGCGCGATGGTGCTGGGCCCCAGCGCCGACCCCGAGCGAGGCATTCTCAGCACCCACCTCCACACCGACGGCGCCCAAACCGACATTCTCTGCATACCCGGCGGCGGCTCGAAAGCGCCCGTCTCTGAAAAGATGATGGCGTCGAAACTGCACAAGGTCGCGATGAACGGCCGCGAGGTCTACAAGTTCGCGGTGCGCTCGCTGACTGACGTGGTGAACGAGGCGCTGACGCACAACCACACCACCGCCGACCAGGTGACCCACGTCATTGCGCACCAGGCCAACCTGCGCATCATTCAAGCCGTGTTCGAGCGCACGGGCCTGCCCATGGAAAAGGCGTGGCTCAACATTCACAAGTACGGCAACACGTCGTCGGCGTCGCTGCCCATGACGCTCGACGAAGCGAACCGCGCGGGCAAGCTGAAGGCGGGAGACACCATCGCCATGATGGCGATCGGCGCGGGCATGTCATGGGGCAGTGCGTTGGTGCGGTGGTAACGAAACCGAACGAACAAACGAGACTCGAACGATGAGCACGGCATTCGTTTTTCCAGGTCAGGGCAGTCAAGCGGTGGGCATGGGCCAAGCGCTCGCGGCCGCGTACCCTGAAGCGAAGGCGGTTTTCGACGCCGCCGACGACGCGTTGTCAGAAAAGCTCTCGAAGCTCTGCTTCGAAGGGCCCGACGAAGCGCTCAAGCTCACGGCGAACACCCAACCGGCCATTTTGACGGTGTCGGTCGCCGCGCACGCGGTCTTTTCGAAGCGGTTTCAGGGCAGCCCGGCCTTCGTCGCCGGCCATTCGCTGGGCGAATATTCGGCGCTCGTCGCGGCCGGTGCCATGTCGCTGCCCGACGCGGTTCGCTCGGTGCGCGCGCGCGGCACGTTCATGCAAGAGGCCGTGCCCGCCGGTGTCGGGGCCATGGCCGCGGTGCTGGGGCTGCCCGCCGACCAGATCTCGGCCATTTGCGCCCAAGTCGCGCAGAACGAGGTCGTTTCAGCGGCGAATTTCAACGAGCCCAACCAAACCGTCATTGCCGGCCACGCGGCGGCGGTCTGGCGATTTCGGCGCCCAAGGTGCCGGTCGTCACCAACGTCGAAGCGGCGCCGAACAGCGACGCCGGCCGGGTCGTCGACTTGTTGCTCAAGCAAGTCACCGGGTCGGTGCGGTGGGTCGAAACCGTGCAGGCCCTCGAACGCGCGCAAGTCACCAAGATCGTCGAACTCGGGCCGGGCAAGGTGCTGAGCGGCCTGGTCAAGCGCATCGCTCCGTCGATCGCGTGCGTGAACGTCGAAGACCCGCAGTCACTCGAAAAGGCCTTGGCATGACGATCTCTTTTGACTTCGCGAACAAGGTCGCGCTCGTCACCGGCGGTTCGCGCGGCATCGGCCGGGCCATTGCGCTCGAATTGGCCAAGGGCCGAGCAACCGTGGTGATCAGCTACGCGGGCAACGAAGCGGCGGCGACCGAGACCCTCAAGCTGTTGGGCGACGCCGGCGCCAAGTGCAAAGCCCTGCGGTTCGACGTGGCCGACACCGCGGCATGCGCGTCGGCCGTCGACACCGTGGTCACCGAGTTTGGCCGGCTCGACGTGCTGGTGAACAACGCGGGCGTCGCCATCGACGGCCTCATCATGCGCTTCAAAGACGACGACTGGGACAAAACGCTCGACACGAACTTGAAGGGCGCGTTCGCGCTCATTCGCGCGGCGTCGCGCCCGATGATGAAGCAGCGTTCGGGCGCCATCGTCAACGTGTCGTCGATTGTCGGCGAGAGCGGCAACGGCGGTCAGGCGGCGTACGCGGCGTCGAAAGCGGGGCTCATTGGGCTCACCAAGTCGGTGGCCAAAGAGCTGGCCTCGCGCGGCATTCGGGTGAACGCGGTGACCCCGGGCTTCATTGCCACCGACATGACGGCCGAAATACCCGAGGCCATGAAGGCCAAGTTGCTCGACCAAATACCGTTGTCGCGGCTGGGCACGGCCGAAGAAATCGCCAAGAGTGTCGCGTTTTTGGCGTCAGACGCGGCCTCGTACATCACCGGCGAGACCCTGAAGGTCAACGGCGGCATGTACATGTAACTTCACCAGTTTCACCGCGTTCGACCGTGTGCTAACGGCGACGCACTTGCACGCAACACGCAGCACTCAACAACCAAGAGGAAACACGAAATGACGGCCACGAACGTAGAAGCGAAGGTCAAGTCGATCATCGCCGACCAACTCGGTGTGGGCGAAGACGAGATCAAGCTCGAATCGTCCTTTATCGAAGACCTTGGCGCCGACAGCCTCGACATCGTGGAGTTGGTCATGGCGATGGAAGAGGAATTCGAAATCGAAATTCCTGACGAGGAGGCCGAGAACATCAAGGCCGTGGGCGACGCCATCAACTACATCAACACCCACAAGAAGTAAGGCGCCCTGTGTCGACGGCACCCCGACGCGTGGTCATTACCGGCACGGGCCTCATCACGGGCCTGGGCACTGGTACCGAAAAGAACTGGCAGGCGATTCTCGGCGGCAAGTCGGGCATTTCGCGCATCACGCGCTGGAGTGACCCGAAGCTGGCGATCAACTTCGCCGGCGAAGTGAAAGACTTCGTCGTCGAAGACTACATCGACCGCAAAGAGGCCCGCCGAATGGACCTCTTCTGCCAGTACGCTCTCGTTGCGTCGGAGTTCGCTGTCTCCGAAAGCGGCATACCGATTGGGCTCGAAAAGGCGAACGGGTATGACCCCGAGCGCGTCGGCGCCATTGTCGGGTCGGGCATTGGCGGTCTGTGGTCTTTCGAGGAGTGCCACAAGATGGCGCTCGAAAAGGGGCACGACCGCATTTCGCCCTTCTTCATTTTGCGCATGATTTCGAACATGGCGCCGGGCCGCATTTCGATGCGGTTCAACTGCAAAGGCGCCAACTGGGGGCCGGTCTCGGCCTGTTCGACGTCGGCGCACGCCATTGGCGAGGCCTGCAAAGCGATTCGCTTCGGTGAGCTCGACGCCTGCATCGCCGGTGGTGCCGAGGCGCCGATCACGCCGATGAGCATTGGCGGGTTCGACGCGATGAAGGCGCTGTCGACGCGAGCCGACGACCCGGCGACGGCCAGCCGGCCGTTCGACAAGACCCGCGACGGCTTCGTGATGGGCGAAGGCGCCGGCATCGTGGTCATCGAAGAATACGAGCACGCGAAGCGGCGCGGAGCGAAGATCATCGCCGAAATCGTGGGCTACGCGGCCAACAGCGACGCGTACCATGAAACGGCTCCGGCGCCCGAACACGAAGGCGCCCAGCGCTGCATGCGGCTGGCGCTCAAGAACGCGGGCATCGAAGCGACCGACATCGGGTACATCAACGCGCACGGCACGTCGACGCCGTTCAACGACCTGCACGAGACCAAGGCCATCAAGCGGGTGTTTGGCGATCACGCCAAGAAGGTGTTGGTCAGCTCGACCAAGTCGATGACGGGCCACATGTTGGGCGCGGCGGGTGGCGTCGAAGCGGTGCTGACGGCGCTCGCGTTGCAACGCGGCGTGGTGCCCCCCACCATCAACTACACGACGCCCGACCCCGAGTGCGACCTCGACTACGTGCCGAACAAGGCGCGCGAAGTCGGCGTCGAGTACGGCATGTCGAACTCGTTCGGCTTCGGCGGTACGAACGCCGTGTTGGTGCTCAAGCGGTACCGCGCGTGAGGTTCGTGGCGCGCCTGGCCCTCTTCGTGGAACTGGCCGCGCTGGCGGTGGGGTGTTCAACGCCCCTCGCCGAGCTCCGGCGCGACCTCGACGGGCGTGCCGCCACCGAATTGCAGTGCCCCGCCGACAAGCTGACGTACAAAGAACTCGACCGGCTGATCAGCACCACCAAGCTGCGGGTGTCGGGCTGCGACCGCACCGTCGAGTACCAAATGGTCGAAAGCCAGTGGCGCCTGACGAAAGAAGCCGCCGCCAAGTGACGCGCTGAACGCGGCGCATGGCGACAGCCGCCCAAAACGTTCACGGTTTTCTGCTCGACGGTGACGATTTCTTGCCGCAACCCAGCAAGATGACTGCACTTTCGTGACTCCCTCAAAGAACTGAGGCCGCCGGGTCAAAAGGTGGTCGCGAATTGAACCGGTTGGCTCGGTGACGGCTCGGCGCGCTCATTGCTTCGTGCGGCTCCAAAAGGAGACGTCTGCATGAAAACGAAATTCGCGACTGGGTTGTGTGGAGTGGTGCTGGTGCTGGCGGGCTGCGCCGAGAAGAAGACCGACGCGGTATCGAACGGAAAGACGCCCGCGTATTTGGTGAGCGGCGGCTGTTCGGCCAGTGACAAGGCGGCGTGCCTCGGCACCTCCGGGTGCAAGTGGGAGTCACTCGGCTCCGCCTGCCCCGCGGGCGCGAGCTGCCCGACCGGCGCGTGCGTGGCCGACAACAGCTGTACCGCGTTGACGACGGAGGCGGCGTGCTCGGCCGCTTCGGGCTGTGCCTGGTCTCAAATGGGCGAGCTGTGCCCGCTCGGGGCCGACTGCTCATTGAATGGCTACTGCCACTCGACGACGGCGAGCGGGGGTGGGTGCGGCTGCGCGAGCCCGATGTACTGCGTGGCGGGGTCGACGTGCGCGCCGACCGAGTGCGACTGTTCAAGCGGAGGCACGGGCGGCGGCAGCTGTACCTGTGCCTGCCCGGCCTGCAAACCCGGAGAGGCGTGCCCACCGTGTGACTGTGCCTGTACCGGCAGCGGCGACGGGTCAACCGGAGGCGGGTGCGTGACGGGTGGTACGTGCGCTTGCGCGGCTCCGGTTTGCGAACCCGGGCAAACCTGCCCTCCCCCGTCGTGCTCGTGCGCCTCGGGCGGCGTCACCCAAGTTGGCTCGAGCGGTGGTGGCGCGAGCAGCGGCGGGTCGGGCAGCCCTGGGGTCAGCACCTGCGCCTGCGCGGCGTGCAACGCGTTGGCCGACGGCGGTGCTGAGTGCCCGCCATGCCTGTGTACCGTGAGCGACGGAGGCACGGCCCCTGCCGACCCCTGCTCGAGCGCGCAAGACGAAGCCTCGTGCCGAGCGAACCCGTCGAACGAATGCGTGTGGATGAAGCTGGGCCGCCCGTGCGAGGCGGGCCAAACGTGCTCGTCGGGGGTGTGCCAACACGCCACCGGTGGTGGGTCGACCGGCGGAGGGTGCGCGTGCGCATGCCCGGCGTGCGCCCCCGGCACCAAGTGC
This sequence comes from Myxococcaceae bacterium, assembly GCA_044225205.1. Lineage (GTDB taxonomy): Bacteria > Myxococcota > Myxococcia > Myxococcales > Myxococcaceae > JAEUJT01. The sequence continues at coordinate 14,378 of JBGAIY010000172.1, forward strand.
CCTCCATGCGACTGTGACTGCCGCGGCGAAACGCCTGGCCCCGACGGGGGCGTGTCGTGCTCGCCCGCGACCCCCGCGGCGCCGCCGGCCCACCCGTAGACGACCGTCGCCTGCCCCGCCGTTCAACGAGACCGAGGCCCGTAGCTGCCTCGGTCTCATTGAACTTTTGCGTTGAGGCCCGGGTCTCGCAAACCCCGGCGCCCTCCCCATTCGCTCATACCGAGAGCGCCAATTCGCCGGCCCGAGACGAGCACTCGCTGACGTGAATGAGCCAAGCCGACTCGTCGGCTGAACGACCTCGAGTGGAGTTGCGAGGCTTCTGGCGAAAGGGCAGCGGGAGTTTCGACAGTTCAACGACCTTCGCTCTCAGTTGCCGCGACTCCAGCGACCGAGTGAGTCGCCACGGTTTTGACGACCGAGCAGAGCGCCGCTTTCGTCTCCTTCAGCGCAGCGCCGACTCATCAGTTCAACGACCAACGCGTCAGTCGCCGCGCCTTCTGGCGACCGAGGCGAGCCCCCACC
>JBGAIY010000173.1:0-14917 GCA_044225205.1 Myxococcaceae bacterium
CCCAGCGCAAGGTCTTGGCGTCTGACAGCGCCAGCGCGGGCAACGGAGTCACTGCAATCGCGACGAGAACGAAGCCGAAATGTTTTGCCAATTCGCTGCGAATCATCGCAACGCTGCAGCGCCGCGCAAGTGCTGATTTTCGAAATGTGAGCGGGCTTTACGGCGCGCCGTACACGAAGCGGCCACAGACTCGGCTCGGCTTGGCGCCAAAGGGCTGACCTTTCGCTTCGCCGTCGCGCACGTAGGCAGTGAACCATTGCCCTGCTGCCGCGAACGCGAGCGCTTGGCGTCTCGAGTCGATTGGGGGCACCAGTTGGTCTGAGACGAGTCGGCCATCGAACGTGAGTGTCGGCCCAGTGACGGCGACGCGTCGAAAGAGCGCTTGCCACGTTCCACCCGTGGGGGGCCGTTCAGACGTCAACAGTTGCACGGTGCGCCCGTCGGTGACGGCGTCGAGCGCGCCTGGTTCACCGGCGCCTTGCCACAGCGTTCGAAACGAGCCGGGCACGCCGTTGGTCAGCGAAGCGTAGCGAATCGCGAAAGTGGTCGCTCCTGGTTGGTATTCGGCGCTCAACCAACCGACCTCGTTGGTGCCTGGCTCCACGATGAGCTTTCGATAGGTCGTGGCCCAGCACGGCACCCCGCGCTTTGGCCGGCTTGGTCGAAGCGCTCTGCTGGCCGCGCAATGAGACGGCTGACGTTCGCAGGCTCATTCGTCGGGTACGAAGACGAGCGGGCCCAGGCCGCCGCCTTGGTGCACGTTGACGACGCGGTGGTCACCGGCGCGAACGAAGGCTCCCGAAAAGCGCCCACCATGGCACCAGAAGCTCAGGGTGGTGAACCGCTCGCTCCAGGTGACGGCGCGGTGCGGCCCGGTGAACGACGCGACGGTTTCACGAGCCACGGGCACGAAGCGCTGCGCCACAGTGGGCCTGGTCTCGGTTCGCGCGACGGCGAGGCGCCACTGCGCCTCATCGACCTCGGCTCCCACGGTCACTTCGTAGCCGCCGAACCCCGTGGTTGGCTTGAGCACCCACGCGGGCCGTTCGGCCAACAACCGTGAATGAAAGTTGGGTTCAACGACTCGGGTTTCAGGCACGTGTCGCTCGACGATTTCTCGCTCGACGGCGGGCAGCGAGTGCCGCTTCGCCCACAGCAGCGCAAAACACGTCTTGTCGTCGAACCAGACATCGCGAAACGGGTTGAGCCTGGGCAGGCCGGCTTCGAGCGCGCGCCAGAGCGGGTCGACTGCGTCGCGGGCCAGGGTGAGCTCTTCGTGGGAGTCGCGCAGCAAGACGTCGAACGCCTGGCCGTGCGCCGAAAGCGTCGCGCCGTTCCACCTGAAGGCCCGGGCGTCGAGGCGTTGCGCGGTCACGCCCTCCGCTCGAAAATGCCGGGCCATGAGTTCGGTGTCGGCTTCGAGCAAACACCCGTCGTCGTTGACGAAGGCGACGCGGGCGAGCGGGGTGCCGACCGTTTCGTTGAGCCACCGCCGCCGGGCCTCAACCAACGAGGTGGTCGAGGCGAGCCAGGGTCGGAGCTTCGGGCTTTCGCGCAGCGCCTTCACCAACGCGTCAACGAGACCTGGGCCCGATGGGTCGCCGGCCTGCACTTCGACAAACCACAGCGCGCCGCTTCGGTCGCCGACGGCGTCGAACCGGCACGCTCCCAACAAGGGCGTCGTGAGTGGCTCGGTTTCAATCAACGGGGCCAGCCCCTCGGGCATGGGCACTCCGGCCGGCCACCGGCCAGGGCCTGCCACGCGAAGCAACGCGCGCCGGAGCCCTTCGCACGCCCTGGCGACGCTCGCTTCGAGCCGCTTGGGCCACACCACCGGAGCCGCCAACAGGGGCACGCGGCGAACGCTCGGCAGGTCTTGCTCGAGGCGCGAAACCGACGAAGCCAGCGCGCCGGCTTCTTCGTCGACGGCGACGCGAAGGCTCGGTGGCAGGCTGGCGCTCATTCGATTTCGCGTAACGCTCGCCAGAGCCCGACGATGTCGGCCTCGGTGTGCCCTGCGGCCAAACAGACGCGAAGTTGCGGAGACTCTCGCGGCACGACGGGAAAGAGGACCACCGACACGAACGCTCCCCGCTCGATGAGCGCTTCGCCGGTCGCCATCGCGTGTTCTGCGCTGCGCCGGGCGATCATGCGTATGGGGCTGAACGCGACTTTTGGGTGCCCGGCTTCGGCGTCGAACTGGGCAACGCGGTCGCTCAACGTGGCTCGAAGCGCGGCGGCGGTACCGTCGAGGTGCAACTCCAGCGAGGCCTGCGCGGCGGCCATGGCCGAATAGTCGAGCGAAGCGCTGAAGGTGTACGTGAGCCCGAAGTGTCGCACGACGTCTTCTTGCGCAGGCGTGGGCAGCACCACGCCACCGCCATTCGCACCGAACCCTTTCGAGAGCGAAAAGGCCCAGATGACTCGGGGGTGCCCGGCGGCGAAGGCCTCGACGACCGCGCCCTCGCCCCGCGGGCCGTAAATCGAAGTGCCGTGGGCGTCGTCGAGGTACGCATGGCCACCGTAGCGTTCGGCGAGCGCGACCACCTCACGCACGGGGCAGCGGCCGCCCATCGAATACACGCTGTCGCCCACGAAGACCGGCGTTTCGCCAACGGCGGCGGCGTCGCGAAACTGCGCCTCGAGTTGGCCCAAGTCGTTGTGCTCAATGGTCTCGACCCGTGCCGATTCACGCAGGGCACCCTTGAGCGACGCCATCGACGCGTGGGCAAAGCGGTCAAACACGAGCCGAACGTGGCGGGTGCCCGGCCACAGGGCGCCGAGGGCCACCAAGGGCAAGACCGACCAATGGGTGGCCGTCACGGAGGGGAAGGTGATGGCCCGACCGTGAAAGAACTCGCTCAGCGCCGCTTCGAGGTCTCGGTTGGGGCCGATGGAAAAGCGGCTCCGCGCCGAACAGAAGTGTACGCCCCATTCGTCGAGAACGGCCTTGGCCCGAGCGACCACCACCGGGTGCTGATCAAGCCCCAGGTAGCTGCAGTTGATAAACTCGGTCACGCGGCGGCCGCCCGGCAAGACCACCGTTTTGCCCTGGCGCCCCTCGAGCGTCACATGCATCAGCCCGCGGCGTCTCGCCTCGGCGATGTGCGGGGTGCCTTCACGCACCGCCGCCGCCCTGGGGTTCTCGCTGTTTTCTCGAATTTTAAGAGTCACGAGGAAGACGGCGAGCTTACTTCGAGCGGCCCCCTTTGCGCGCCTGCGGCATTCAGGGTACGACTAACGCTCATGGGCATCACCATTCACTCCACTGTTTCTGAAGCCGAGCTTGAGGCTGAGCGCAAAGAGTGGTTGCGCAAGCGCAACAAAGGGTGGGCTGGTGACTCGAAGAACTCCACCACGGCCAAGAAGTCGGCCGAACCTGCTCGGTCAAAGAAGAAGTGAAGGCACAAAGGGAAAAGAACCGTCATGGCTGACCAATTGATCAAGGGCGTACAAGCGAAGGGGTACCAACCGGCGGGCGGCGACTATTTGACCGAGCTCAAAGGCACGGTCGACGCCATTCTCGGTCGTGGTGCGTCGAAAAAGACGCTGAACGGGGCGCAGCTTTCAAAACTGCTCGATGACCCGCGAATCAACGGCAACCTCGCCGCCTTCGTCAGCAAAGGTCTCATTGGGCCTGGTTCACTGGGTTTCGGCGCTGACTACAAACCCGGCAGCACCGACCCGTCATTGACGAAGCTCGCGTCGATGTTGGGGGCGGCCCCCGGTGGCAAAGCGGCGTTTGACGCGCTGATCAATGAAGTCACCCCCCTCATCGCCGGCGGCGTGCCCACCTACCCTGATTTGCACGACGCACTTCGTACGGCCTTCGACGACAGCCTTGCCACCCAAGGCGCCAATGAAATGGCCCGCGTGCCCGGTGAAAGCCCCGAGCGGCTCCGCGCGAGCGGCGACATTTTGTATGAGCGCTTGTGGCAAGCGAACAACTTCAAAGATCAAATTTTCCCCGGAGATCAACGGGCGTTGCGCGCGGCGGTTGAACGGGCCGTGAACCGTGCCGCCGATGAACTGACGGCGCAGCAGCCACAAGGCGGCGCGACGGCCTAACCGAATCATGCCGCTCAACGCTCAGGCCCAAGAACAAAAGCTGCTCGGCATTTTCGACCAACAAAACGCCGACGGTCGAAACACCTACAGCGACGACGAGGTGCGACACGTTTTGCCGCTCCTCATTCTCTCATCGAAAATCGAGCCGTCGAAATTGACCGGCCCGGTGAAGCAGGTGCTGGGTGAATTCGCGAGTCGGGCCCAGCTCGACCTGAACGCGTCGCCCGAGGTCATTCAGAACGCGATTCGCGCGTACTACGCGAAGCACCCGGCCAACCCGAGCTTGATGGCGGCGATCGGCAAATTTCTGCGTGACCCCGAAGCGCCGGTGCAAGCCGCTGCCTGGGCCTCGCGTACGAGCAAGAGTGGCGGCGGTTGGTCGAAGTGACAGGCGCGGCCGCGCGCTTCCCCGAAGAGTCGGCGTCGGTTGAACGGTTTCGTCAGGCGCTCAAGGGCCGCGAGAACGAGACACTCGACGCGCTTGCCGTGTGCCGCGAGCAACTCGAGTCACGTGGCCTTCGGCTGACCGCCGACGAGTCGGTACCGCTTCGGCCGCTGTTTGTGCCGCGGGCGAGGCTCGACTTTTTGGCTCGGGCGTTGACGGCGTCACTCGCCGACTTGGGCGCCCACCTCGCGGCGCGCTTGCCCGACCTTGATTCGTTGGTCGCTCAATTGCCGTGTCGCGACGTGTTCGAAGCACTCGATGCGGCGCACTTGTTCACCCGCCCCGACTTCGGTCGTTTCTTGCGCCCCGACGGTTTTCTCTTCGCCGATCGCTATGTGGTGACCGAGCCGAACATGGGCAGCGGGCTCGGGTACAGCACCATGTACCCCGACGCCATGCACGCGGTCTTCGAGGCGTCTCCTGCGCTCACGAAGGCGGGGTTCGCGGTGGCCGAAAACGTCACCCGCCCGATGGCGCGGTGGGTCGACTGGGTGTCGCGCCGAGTGCCCGCGTCGGTGCGGGCCGAACCGCGCCGCCCGCGGGCCGCATTGTTCTGGCTTGAAACCGACCTCGAGACCGAGCGAGACGAGCGCCTCGAGCTGTTCTTGGCGTATTTCCCCCGGGTGCTCGAAGCGGCAGGGTTCGAAGTGTGCACCGCCAACGAGCGCGAACTCGACGTGACGGCCAGCGGCCGTTGCGTGCACACGGCCGACGGTCAACCGGTCGACGTCGTCATCAACCTCTTCGTGCCAGCGCTTTTTCTCGAGAACCGCCAGCGCTTCGAGCGTGAGTACGGCTTCTTGCGCTCCGACCACATCGGTCACGCGCCGTTGCTCGAGCCACTCGACAGCCTCGCGGTCGACAAGGGCACGTTGCCGTTGTGGAGCCAATTGCCGGGCTGGCCCAAGACCGACGCCGACGGTTTTCGAGTCGAACTGATGCCGACGCACGCGCCCGACCCTGCGCGGGAGACCGAGTACCGGCTCGAGCGTGAACGGTGGTGTCTCAAGCGTGCCTTCGTCGGCAAAGACACGCACGTCGGCTTGCGCGACTCCGCCCGGCTGTGGAACCGCGCGCTCGACCGTGCCTTGGCGTCGCCGACGTACGTGCTGCAGCCGTACACCGAAATGAGTGTCGCCGAGCTGCCCGTCGTTCGACATGGGCGCATCGAGTGGGTCGACTTCAGCGTTGAGCTGTCGTTGTTTGTGTTCGACGGGGTGTATTCGGGTTCGCTCGTACGCGCCATGCCGCAGGGGCCTGGCCACATCATGTCGCCGCCGCCACCCGACCTGGGGGCCACCTTGGTGTACGGAGTGCCTGCGTCGTGACCAGTGCCGATGAACTCGTCGAACTCGATGACGGGTGGGCCCTGTGGGCCGAATGTGAGGTGCGGAGCGCGGGCTTCCCCTTGGCTGAGTTGACGGCGCTGGGTCGGCCCGAGTTGGTTGACGCCTTGAACGCCGAACAGGCGCTGCGCGACGAGGTGTCGTCGGCGCGCGCCCACGCGCTGCAGTTGCTTCTTCAACAGCGAGCCGCCCCTCGGCTTCTTTCGGCCGTGCGCCAGCGCCAGAGCGGCCTTCGAACGGGCACGGTCGCCACCGACGAGGCGCTCGTCAGGCTCGACGATGCGCGCGCCCGGCTCGACGCCGCCTCTGCAGAGACCGAGCGCCGCCACGCCGCCGCGGTCGACGCCAACCTCGAACACGCCTGGCGAATGCTGCAGTCACCGAAGTTTCGACGCGCGCTGCTCATGCAGAACCGCCGGGCGCTCGACACCGGGCTCCGCGCCTGGGCTGGGCCGAGCGACCAGAGTCGAACCGGCCGGCGCGCGCCGGTCGTCGTCGCGACGTATTGGCAGCGCTATGCCGCCAAGAATGACACCGCGGGCTTTTACGGCCCCGTGAGTTGGGGGCGCTTCGTCGCCAACGCCAGCGCTCCGGTGGAACAGCGCGTTGGCGCGCGGCTGGTCGAGCAGACCTCGGTGCACCTCGAGCCGTGGGCCGTCGCGACGCTCGCCGACGCCCTCGTACAAACCGGCGAAGCCCCACCTCTGCCCGAACTCGCGGCGCACGTTCACCGTGACGCGCACGGGGCCCTGCACGGCCTGCGGGCACGATTTGCACGGGGCCCACGCTCGGTGCCGCCGGGGTGGGCGTTGGTGTTCGAACGGCTGGCGCAGAGGCCCGACACCACCTGGGCCGAATTGCTCGCAGACGAAGCGACCGCCGAGAGCGCGAAGGTGATGCGCAACCAGGGCGTGCTCGTGGTGCGCTGGCCGGTGATGACGACTCCGCGGCCGGCGGCGCTGCTGCGCACGAAACTCACCGAGGCCGGGTTGACTCGCGCGGTGGCCGCCGTCGACCGACTGGAGGCGGCGCGCGCGAAGGTCGAGGCGGCGTTTGATGACGAGACGTCACTCGCCGGCGCGCTCGATGAACTCGACCAGTGCTTCGTCGAGCTCACCGACCAGAGCCCCACGCGAAAGCCGGGCGAGACCTACGCGTCGCGCACGACGACGTATGCGAATTGTCGGCGCGGCCACCAGCTGCAAATGGGGGCCGACGTGATTGCGGCGGTGCGCGCTCCGCTGTCGTTGTTGCTCACCTCGGCGCGGTGGTTGACCGCCGACGTGGCGGCCCATTTTCTCGTCGAATTCGAGTCGATGTTCGTCGCGGCACAAGAAGAGCTGGGCTCCGAGAGCGTGCCGCTGGTGACGTTGTTTCATCGAGTCGAGTCGCTTTGGGCCGAGGGGCCGCCGCGGCTGCTGCGCGAGCCGTCTCGCCGTTTCGAAGAACGGTGGCGGGCGCTGTTGCCGCTCGACCCGGGTCAGCGGGTACAGCACTTCTCGTCGGCCGTTTTGCGCGAGGCGGTGCACGAGGCGTTTGCCGCGTCGGGGCCTGGGTTTCTCATGGCGCGGCACCACAGCCCCGACCTCATGCTCGCGCGCGAGGGCGACCGGTGGCTTGCGGTGTTGGGCGAATTGCACGTGGGCGTGAACACGCTGGGCATCTCCCAAGCCGTCGACCAGCACCCCGACCCGGCCGCGCTGCGACGGTGGTTTCGCAGAGACATTCAGGCGGGCGCGTTGAACCTGTTGCCCGACATCGACCTCGGCTTGTGTGCGCACGAGCAGTTGCTCGACGACCACGACTGGCACCTCGACACCGGGCATCGGTACGCTTCGTGGCTCTCGCCCGAGCGCACCTTGCGGCTCGGTGACTTTGTCGTCGGGCGAACGGGGGGCGGGGGCGGCCTCGAGTGCCGGCACGTGCCGAGTGGCGCTTCGTTTCACCCCTTGTTGGTGTTCGAGAAATTGCTGCGGCTCGAAGTGGCTTCGCGGTTTCGGTTGCCCGCGCTCACGCCCCATTCTCCGCGGGTGGTGCTCGACCAGCTCGTCATCGCTCGTGAACGCTGGTCGCTCGAGCGAAGTGATTTCGTGACGTGGGTCGAGGCCGAGGGAGCCGAACGGGTACGCGCCGCGCACCGCACGCGTCACGAGCGAGGCTGGCCTCGACACGTCTTCGCGCGGGTACCCACCGAGACCAAGCCCGTCTTTGTCGACTGGGCGAGCCCTCTTTCGCTCGACGTGTTGTGTCGGTTGTTGCGGGTGGCGCCCTCGCTTGAATTGACCGAGATGCTGCCGTCGCCCCACCAGACCTGGCTCGCCGACGCGCAGGGGGCCACCCATGCGAGCGAGTGTCGACTCGTCGCGGTCGACCCCAAGGCGTGGCAACCGCCCGGGGAGCCCCAACCCCGGTCACCCGGAGTTCAGTCGAGCTGACCTGCGCTTCGCCGCCGAGACTGAATGAAACGCGCAGTTCAACCGAACTGGGGTTCTAGTACCCGAGCTGCGGTTGGCGGGGCTTGCCCGACTTGTCGGGCACGAACGCGGGCGGGCGGCGGTCTCCGTCGACGGTGACGGCCACTTCCTCCATGCCCGAGACGACGCGCACGTTCTTCTTCACCGTCTTGGTGGCCCACTCGTGCCACACCTCGGCGACGTAGTTGCCCGGAGGCACGCCCCGCAGCGTGAAGCGCCCCGTCGCGTCGGCCTGGGTGAACCATGGCGAGTCGGCGACGTACACGTACCCATTCATTGACGAGTGAATGTTGCACAACAGGTGCACCGGCCCCGGGTTCGTGAAGGTCTGCTCTTTCGAGGCTCCGTTCTTGTACAGGCCCAGGTCGAAGTCGTTCTGCGGCGTGAGCGAAAACACGTTGTGGTAAATTTCGTCTTCGTTTCGAAACTCCACCGTCGCGCCCAGGGGCACGGCCAGCACGTGCGGTATGAAGCGCTTGTCTTTTTGAATGACGGCGCGAATGCGCATGGCGCGTGGTTTGGGCGTGGAGCCCTCGGCGCGGCGCAAGACGACGACGGCGCCGCCCGGCCCATTCGAGCCACCGCCGGCGACGAGGCCGGTCACGGTGACCAACTGCTTCGACGCGTCGACTTCGGGCACCGAGACCACGGCGCCCGTGGGTTGCGGCGAGGGCGAGCTGTCGGGGCTCGAAGGCAGCGCCAGGGGCAGCGCGGTCGGCGCTTGTTCGCGGGCCGCCCTCGCGAGCGGCTTCACCTGGGCTTCGAGCTCAGGGGGCAAGCCCGGCAGCCGGAGCAGCGCTTCCCACCGGGCGGCGGCGAGGGGGTAATCGCCGCGGTCCCACGCGAGCTTGCCTCCCGCGAGCAGGTTGAACATCAGGTACTGCCGCTCGGCCAAGGCCTTGAAGCCCAAGTCTTCGGGCGTCTTCACCGCGAGGGCGAGCGGCATTTGTTCGCCGAGCCATTCGGGCTCTTTGGCGGCCTTCGGGCCGGCGGCATTCGCCGTGACACCCCCGAAAGCGACGAGACACAGCGCGAGCGTTCGCATTCGTTTCACCAAGTCAAAACCACCGAAGACGTGAAGACGTCGTTGTCGACGCGGGGGGCTCCGCTCACTTCGCGGTTGAACAGATATTCGGCTTTGAGCGCCAGCATGTCGAACAGGTCGAGCCGAAAGCCCACGGTGATGCGGTCGGTCACCAACTGGGTGAAGCCCTCGAACTGGCCCCAACGCTTGTCGTACCGGCCAAAGAGCGTCAGGCCCGAGAAGACTGCATTTTGAAACGGCAAGGTGTACGCGAGCCGGGCCCAGCCGCCCCACACCTCGAAGCCCGAGGCGATTTCACGTGGGCCGCTTTGCCCGGTGACTTTCACGTCGAGCGGGCCGTGCGAGTCGCTGAGTCGAACGATTTCGCCGGCCACCGCGACGCCGAAGAGCGACACCCGCAGGTCGGCGCCGAACGCGCGCTGCAGCGCCGCCGGGTCTCGCTGGTCGTTGCGCGGGCCGTACAACCCGCTGACGCCCGCTTTGACTTGCACCGCTTTCAAGTTGAGCTCGTAGCCCAAGCGGGCGCTGCCCACCGGCACGCCGACGAGGCTCGCGTCGGCCGGCACCAACGCCTCGACCCGGGTACCGCTGTTGGTGGCCGCCGCGTTGAGCGAAATGGCCGACCAGATGGAGGGAAACTGAAACCGGTAGAACACCTTGAGGCCCAGCGACTGCCCGGTTGTGTACCGGGCGATGAGCGAGGGCGTGATGTTCGTGCGCAAGTTCGCTTCGTTCTCGAGGTATTCGATGCCGAAGACCGAGTCGAACCGGCCGAGCGACACCGCGAATTCGTGGGCCGAAAACGGGGTCAGCTTGCCGAACGCCTGTTGCAAGTCGAAGCGGGTGGCGTCGCCGGTCGCGCTGAAGCGCGGCATGGCTTGCGCGCGCACGAAGACGAAGAGCGGCAGTTGCTTCGGCGTGAAGCGCACGTCGACGCTCGCGGTGTTCAGCAAGAACGACGGCGTGGCGCCAATGCCGACCGAGCGCGGCAGAAACCCGTTGGTGAAGCGGCCGTTGGCGTCGGTCGAAGCCACGTCTCCGCGCGAGTTGACCGCGGGGGCGAACGCGTCGCTGCCGTAGTCGGCCGGCACCCGCACGTCGTTCGGCACGAAGCTCGACCCGTTGCCGAAAGCCTTGACGAAACCGACGTCGACGTAACCGGTGAAACGCAGCGTGTCGGCCGAGCCGCTCTCGCTGGGGGTGTACCCCGCCGGCGCGTTGTCTTCGTCGACCGGCACCGACTCGGCCGGCGTCGCTTCGTCGCCGGCCCACGCGGCGCGCGACGCGAGCACCGCGGCGGCGACCCAAAGCCCCACGGCCCAGCGAGCGCCGGTCATGGCGTGGCCCCCACTTGGAGCGTCGTCACGGTGAGCAGCGCCTCGGTGGGCACCCGCACGTCTTGGCCGATGGCCGCTTCGAGCGCTGCCTGCGAGTCGAGCCAGCCGCACCCGTTGGGAAACGTGGCGGCCGACAAGAAGCACGACGGCTTCGTGGCGACCCTCAAAATGTAGGGCTTCGCGGCGTCGTCGGTGATGGCGGGGTCGACGTCGGGCACCGGAGCGCCTTCGCCCGAGAGCAGCGCGCGCAGCTCGGGTCGGTTGGCAGGCACGAATACGCCGTGGGTCGAGTCGAGCGCCACGTCGTAGCGCCTCATGAGCGAGTGCCGGGTGGGGGCGTCGGGCAGCACCGGAGGCAAGGAAAACGGCAGCTGTTCAGCGCCCGCGGTCTTGACGAAGAAGTACATGGGCGACTCGTCGGGCAGGCCGCGCTCGTTCACCGTTTGGCGGTCGTACCCGAGGGGCAAGTAGTCGACCACGACGCCGTCGACCCACGCCTGCGCATGCTGGGAGGGAAACGGCGCGGGTTCTCCAGTGATGGGGCGGCGCGGGGTGGTTTCGCCCTCGGCCATGGCGACGTTCACGTCGGCCGGCACGATGGGGCAAATGACCATCACGCTGGGGTGCACTTCGAGGTTCGCGTTGAGAATGGCGGGCACCGACGTGAAGGTGGTGGGCCCGGTGTCGGCCGGCACGGTCGCCAGTTCAGCGCGCCAATACGGCGTGTAGAACGTGCTGTTCACATTGACGGCGAAGACGCCCTTCAAGTCGGTGCGCGGCTGGTCGCCGGTGCGAAATTGGTACACCGGCTGCACCCACGGCGTCGGGTGGTGGTACCAAATTTCGGTGATGATGACCGACGCGGTTTGCCCTTCGGCAAAGGCCGGCCACAGCGGCAACCCGCGAACGCCCGGTGCCTGCAGCGTGTCTTGTGACTCGAACGGCTTCGAGCGCCACGGTATGGGGTCGCCGCTCAGCACGCCGAGCTTCTTCGAGCTCAGGAGCCCGAAGTTCTTGTTGTTTCGGCCGTTCGCCGCGAACTCGCGCGCCGACCAGACCTTCGAGGCTTCGAAGGTCGAAGGGCCGCACCCGGCGAACCACGCGAGGGCGACGCCACACCACGCCAAGCGAATCATGTGCCGCTCCGGGCCGCGCGAACATTCTCGGTTTCTTTGGCGAAGTCGGCCCCGAAGAGTCGGCGCATGAGCGCACCGACTTCGGCGGCGGTCGCCGGGCTGCCGAAACGGGCCACCGCCGCGCCGAAGTCGTCGGCGGTCGGGTAGCGCTCGTTCGGGTCGAGCCGCAGGCCTCGTTCGAGCAACGGCCCGAGCGGCAGGGCGCGAACCGCGGCCAGGTCTTCGGGCGTCAACCCGACTCCGGCGCGGGTCAGCAATTCGTAGCTGGTGGTGCCGGTGTACAACGTCTTGCCCGTCAACGCGGTGAGCAGCACCATCGACAGCGAGAACAAGTCGCTGCGCGGGTCGACGGTGAGCCCCTTGGCCTGCTCGGGTGACATGAAGAAGAGGTTGCCCTTCACCATGCCGGTCTGGGTCTTGGTCAGCCGCTGTTCTGACTTCACGATGCCGAAGTCGAGCAGCTTCACTTCGCCGCGCTCCGACACCATGAGGTTCGCGGGAGACACGTCGCGGTGTACGAGCCCCAACGGTCGACCCGAGTCGTCGGCTTTGCCATGGGCGTACGAGAGGGCCTTGAGCGCTTCTTGCGCGAGGTAGAGCACCACGTTCGGCGCGAGCGGCTGACCGAGTTCGCGCACTGACGTTTCGACCAAGCGGTCGACGTTGCGACCCAGAATGTACTCTTGGGCCAGGTAGTACCCGTCGGCGTCGCGGCCGAAGTCGAGCACCGGCACGATGTTCGAATGCACGAGCGACGCGCCCAAGCGCCCCTCGTCGATGAATTGGTTCACCGCTTCGGTGTTGCCGATGAGTTCAGGGCGGAGCCGCTTGATGACGAAGCTGCGCGAAAAGCCTTCGGCGCCGCGCGAGACGGCGACGTACACCCGCGCCATGCCGCCTTCACCCAGCTGGCCGAGAATTTGGTAGCGGCTCGGGGCCGGGCTGCGCGATGTCGAATCGAGCCCGCCGCCCTCGTCGGCACCGGGCACCAGCACGCCCCCGGTGACCTTGGCCACGACCGCTCCGTCGGCGTCGAGCTTGAGCGACGACGTGATTTTCGACAGGCGGTTGAGTTCTTCACGCGAGCGCGCGAGCTCGGCGGTGGTCTGTTGCAACAGGGCTTCTTGCTGCTCGTGCGGCTTGCGCGGCCACACCGCGAACAACACGCCGAGCGCGGCGATGACCGCGGCAATGGCCCACGCCACCGTGCGCTGGGTACCGGCGATGTGTTCGCCTTTCACCAACATGGGCGTCACGTCGGTGGCGACGGCAAGCTCGAGCTCGTCGGTGACTGGGCGCCGGTCGACGCCGGGCGAGGTGCCGGTCAGCAGGGCTTGCAACGCGCTGTCTCCCGCGGTGAGTGCGGGCCCGGCCTTGGGGGCGAGCGAAAGCGCGACCGAGAAGCGCGTCGCCAGCGGCTTGAGGTCGTCGGTGGTAAGGGGGCGGGTGAGCGAAACGCTCGCGGGTTGCCCGTTGGCGGTCGAGTCGGTCTTCGCGGCGGCGGCGAGCAAGACGTGTTGGCCCGCGACCAAAAACGCGGCGGCGCTGCCCTGGCTTTGGGCGCGCACGGCGAGCTCGCGGGTGGCCTCGAGGTCGGCTTGCTGGCCCTCAGACACGTACAGCTCGTTCGACACGTAGACACCGCTGCTGCCGGCGTTGCGAATGGGGGCCCACCCGCTCTCTTCGCGAACGAAGTCTTCGGCGGTGCCGCGGTCGGCTTCACCCGAGACCAGCTTCTTGACCCGCAGCACGTCGGCTCCACTCTTCGCGGTTTCGAGCAGCGTCTCAGACGGCAAGGCCTTGAGGGCCGCCAGCACGTCGCCCGTGACGCTCTGGGCGCGCTGGGTCGCTTCGAGCCGCGCGGCTTCGAGGGCTTTGGTGGGCACCTGGTGCGCGGCGAAGAAGCCTCCAGCGAGTGCGATGAGCGCCAACGCGACGCCGACGATTCGCTGTATGCGCATGGCGGAGGTTTTCCTCCGTCCCTCCGGGGGCGTCAACGAAAGTGTCGGGTCTGCCACGGGTTTGACGGCAGCGTCGGCGATCATCGCCGCTCAGGTACGCAGCGCCGCGGTCTTCGGTTTCAACCGGCGACGTTGGTTCGTCGCAACCGCCCGAAAAAATTAGAAGAACCCGCGCGCCTCGGCTCAATAGACCGAGACCGACGTGCCGGTCGAAAACCGCGCGACGCTCGGTTGCCAGGTTTGCTGGCCGTGGTTGGCGTTCGCGAATTGAATGGCAAAGTTCACGGTGCTCGACGCGGTCGTGCCGAGTGATTGGCGTGCCCTCAACCAGCAGACCGACCGGTACGTTTCTGGTTCCTGACTTCACTTCTTGCGTTCGGCTCATGGCGCGGTGGGTTTGCCGGCCGGTTTTCGCCGGCGTACGCTGACGCATGCTCTGGTCGGTCTGGGTGCTGGCGCAGGTGATTCTCGCAGATCAGGCCCCCGCGTCGGCCCCGAAGACCGTGAGCGTGACCGTGCCGGCGTTCGGTACCGTCGACATCGCCGACAACACCGTCGAGTTCATGCAGCGTGGAACGGGCGCGGGCCGCGTGCAGCTTCTCATCGTGCCGCTCTCGCCACCGCTGAAGGCCCTCAAACGCTCGTGGGCCGACGACGACGCGCTCCCAAACGACGTACGGGAAGAGCCGGTCGTGTTCACCCAGGGCGACCGCGCGCGTCTGCGACGTGCGTCGGAACAGTTGTGGAAGCTTGCCCCCAAAGGCACTCGCACGTTCGCGCACCCCAGTGAGGCGACCGACTTTCAGTGGGCCATCGTGCAGCGGCGCGGCACCAGCATTCGAGTCATCGACGGCGGCCCAATGGCGGGAGACGAGCCGGAGGAGCTTCAGAACTTGCTCGAGTTCACGCTCGACCTGCTGGCCATGCAATTTTAGCCGCCGCGCGGTTGGCCGCTCCCCAGCGACCCGGCTAGATAGCCAAACCGCTTAAGACTACGCCGCTCGGCGATGTCGCTCGATTTCCTGAAGGTTGGCGACGGCGGCAGCTCGCCGGAGGTCGAGTTCGTTCTTGCGAACGCCCTTGTAGCGAGCCTTCGGCCCCTGGA
>JBGAIY010000174.1:0-15190 GCA_044225205.1 Myxococcaceae bacterium
GCGCGGGTCGGCTGCAGACGCTCGCCGCGCTCCGCCCGACCAGCTCCTTCGCTCGAGAACGTGGTCACGCACTGGGTCGCCGCCGGGGGCGGGTTTCGAAAATAGGCAGGAGTACTGACGATTCGAAGACGACCGCGCGCGGGTCGGCTACAGACGCTCGCCGCGCTCCGCCCGACCAGCTCCTTCGCTCGAGAACGTGGTCACGCACTGGGCCACCGCGCCGTGCGCCGTCAGGCGAATCAAACGAGCCTCGTCGGTGAGCGGCGTCGCGCCAAGCGCTGCATTTCAGCTATTCTCGCGAGCGAAACGCCGCTCAGCTCAAGCGAAACTCAACAAGGCAGGTGACACGTGCGACCCTTCACGCTGATCGGGCTGTTGGTCGTGCTCGGCGCGTGTCGTGAACGCCCGCGTTCACCCCCGGCGCCCGCACCCGCCCCTCCCTCGGTCGAGGCCCCACCTCACTTTCAGTGGTTGGCGGTGTCGGGGCACGCGTCGGCTCGCCTCGAACAAACCGCCCGCTCACCCAATGAGTGCACGCTGCGCTGCTCTCTCGGTACCCGCCCGGCGTGGTCGCGAAATGAATGCGTCGGGCTCGATACCGACTTCGCGTTCGTCTCAGACGACTGCCGGGTCGCCGTCGTGCTCAAAGAGTACCCCCACGTCGGTGAAACCGTGGGCAAGACCGTCGTGGGCTCGGTGCTGACGGCCACGAGCCACACCCCCATCTTGCTCGAGAAGCTGACGAGCACGGCCGACGTTCGCGGCCAGTACGTGCGGTGGCTCGACGGCGTGCTCAGCGTGCCCGGGCCGAGGCCCCAAATCAGCGACGACGGCCAGTCAATTGAGGTGACTTTGGCCGACCACCGCCCAGTGAAGTGGCCACTTGCCTCGTTCTTGGTCGTGCCTGCCGGCCCCCGGTGACGCACGCCCAAGGTTTTCGCGCACTTCCGGGCCTCCGCTCCGCTCGGAGGGAATAAAATTGTTTCAAACCTCCTGAATGCTCGCGGGTTTTGTTCGTCAAGCGCGTGCAAGGAGGTTGTCATGCTGAACAAATTGAAAATCGTCGGGGTCGTCGCGGTGCTGTCGTTGCTGGTCTCGAGTGCCGCCCACGCCCATGGGTACCGTGGCTATGGTGGCTACGGCTACGGCCACGGCGGCTACGTCGGTGCTCGGTACTACGGCCCTCGCGTGGTGGTCGCCCCCCCCCGAGTGTACGTGGCCCCTCGCCCAGTCTTTCGCTTCGTGCCTCGCGTGCCGTTCGGCGCGGTGCGCGTCTACGTCGGGCCCCAGCCGTACTACTACTCGTCGGGCACGTTCTATTCGCCGGTGACCAACGGCTACAACGTCGTTTCGGCGCCGTACGGCGCACTCGTGACCGTGCTGCCCCAGGGCGCGACCTCGCTCGTCATCAACGGCGTCAACTACGCGACGTTCGGCGGCGTCTACTACCAGTGGGACGGCATGCGAAACGGCTGGGTCGTCGTCGCGCCTCCCATGTAAGGTGCGACTTCGTTGCGGTGAAACCCGGCCGCGCCGGGCGCCTGTGATACGCGTCCTCCACCACCCGAGGGAGCGTATGCATTCAACAGCCAAAACGTGGCTTTGGGCTCCGGCGGTATTCGCGGTTGCGTGCACCCCGAATGTCGGCGCCGTCGTTGACGCGGGCCTCGTGGGTGACGCAGGCGTCGTCGGTGACGCTGGCACGGTCTTCTTGGCCGACGGCGGCGCGCTCGACGGAGGCAAGATCGCCTTTCGCCAGAACGACGGTTGCATCAACGACGGCTCGAACGAGTTCTGTGTCGCCAAGGCCGATTTCACGCTCATTCGGCAGATCAAGCAGCTGATGCCTTCGGCGGTGCCGACCGAAGGCCGGGGTCGCGCGGGGTGCGACTTGAGCGTCGAACAGCTCTACGTGTTTCCCACTCCGCGCAATGACCCGACGGTGTGTACGGCCGACGGGGGCCTGACCGACGAGGCGTGGCAGCAAGTCGTGGCGGTGGCCGCGCTGCCCGAAATTCGGTTGATCACCCCGACCTGGCATGAGTGAGCGGTTACTTTTCGAGTGAAATGCCCGCCAGGCGCCCGAGCTTCGCGCGGCTGATTTCGACGTCGAAGCGAGAGGTCAACGCGTCGATTTGAACTTGGGTCAGCTTGATCTGGGCGTTGCGCACGTCGAGGTTGGTGGCCACGCCCACCGCGTACCGCTGCTCGAGCATCTTGAGCTCTTCTTCAGAGACTTCTTGGTTCTTCGACGACAGCTCGGCAATGGTCAGCGCCGTCTTCAGCACTTCGTACTCGCGGGCGAGGTTCGCTTCCATGTCGAACAGGGCTTGGCGCTCGTTCGCGCGTTGCAACACGAGGTCGGCTTCGGCGGCCCGTGCCCCGCCGTAGGTCGCGAGCCCTGAGAAGAAGTTCCACGTGAGGGTGGCGCCGACGTAGACGCTGTTTTGCCGCTTGAGGTCGAAGAAAATGGGAGTCGAGGGGGCCTCGCGGCCGTACTGCGCCGTCAGCCCCAACGACGGAAAGTAGTCGGCTCGGGCGTACGTGAGGCCCGACTCGGCCGCCTTCACCCGGTTGGCGGTGGCCTTCAAAATGGGCCGGTGGGCGCGGGCCAGAGCCAACAGCTCGTCGAGCGTCGGGGCCGGCAAGGGGGGCGTGCGCTTGAGAATGTCGGGCGCCACCGGCTGCAGCGGCTCGTAGTGCCAGGCCAGCCATTGGGTGAGGTCGGCCTCGTCAGAGACGATGAGCTGGTCCCACTTCAGGAGGCGAATGGCGTCGTTGGCGACGTTGACCCGAGCGTCGAGCACTTCGTGCTTTTGGCCCTTGCCGGCGTTGGCCAACGCTTCGGCGCGGGTCAACTGCGCTTTCGAGCGTTCGACCGCGACCTCGTAAATGTGCCGGGCCTGTTTCGCCCAGAGCACCTCGTAGAAGCGCTCGACGGCAATGGCTTCGCTCGCGAGCCGCTGTTCTTCGAGCTCGCCTTTCGCGGCTTCTTCGGCGGCGCCGGTTTGCGCCATTTGCGACCAGAACTTGGTGTCGTAGAGCAGCTGGTTCACCACGACGCCCGCGCTGAGGCTGGGCTGCGTGTAGCCGCCGATGTCGATGATTTGCTGCGCGAACCCGACCCCTCCGTCGGGGGCGGCGACGGTGAAAATGCGCCGTTGCTCAGACACCATGGTGTACGAGCCACCGGCTTGAAACGCCGCCTTCGGCAAAATGGCCGACCGCGCGAGGGTTCGGTTCGCTCCGGCTCTGGTCAGCGCCACTTCGGCTTGAATGGCGGTGAGGCTTTGCCGTGAGGCGGCTCTGACTTCTTCGAGCGTCACGGGCCGCGCGGCCAGCACGAGCGACATGGTCACCGCGACGCCGAAGGTCATTCAGTGCCGGTTATACAACGGCTGCCGCGCTTTTTCGTTCGCACTCAGTCACCCGCGCGAAAATGCACCGCGAGGCCGATGGTAATGAAATTCCCTCCACTGCCGTCTTTGAGGGCAATGGTGCTGCCGGGGAGCGTGCGGTTGTTGTAGTCGAGGTAGAACGTGCCCCAGTTCATGAACACGAAGCGGGCAAAGAAGCCGATGCCGAAGAAGCGGGTGAAGAAGTAGTCGACGTTGAGGCCGGTTTCGAACACCACGCCGTCCATTCCGGTGCGTTGCCCGGCAATGCCGTAGCCGACGCCGAAGAACGGGCTCAGGTCGAGCGCCAGCGGGCGTCGGGCGTGCTTGTTCATCCACACCAGTTCGAGGGGGTGCCAGGCGACTTTGCCGACCAAAAAGCCCCCGCCGCCGCGGTCGGGGCTGGCCAGGTTCCACCCGGTGGCGGTGAGGTCGGCGCCAATGCTGGCGTGCCCCATGATGTTGTAGGCCAAGGCCAGAGAAACCGTGTGCGTGTTCTGCGCGTCGGTTACATAGAGCTGGGCGAAATCGGCTCCGACTTGGTTGGTCAGCCGTGGCTTGTCGAGACCCCAAAAACCCGGGCCATATTGAACGGTTACGAGAAACCCACCGTCAGAAAAGTTCGGCCCCTCGGCCCACGCCGCGGTCGATAAGAAAAGAAGCGCGCAACCGAATGAACGAATCATGGAGCGCGTGCCGAACGCAGAATAAAAGGACTGAGCCATGGCGATTTCCGACTCCTACCTGACTGGCGCCAACATCGACTTCATTGAAGCGCAGTACGCGCGCTTCCTCGAGGACCCCTCGAGCGTCGACTCGAGCTGGAAAGACCTCTTTGGGTCTGTTCAGCGCGACGGGCGACCTCTTATCATCGACGGGCTCGAACTGCCCGCTCCGGTGCGAAATGGCGCCGCGCGGCTCTCGAACGGTGCCGCGCCGAGCCCCGAGGCCATGGGGCTGCAGGGCAAGGTCGACCAAACGGTGTTCGCGTTTCGCCTGCGCGGGCACCTGTTGAGCACGCTCGACCCGTTGGGCGTGCCCCGCCCCGTGCTCGAGCACGTGGCCGACCTGGGCTTGGCAAGCAAAGCCCACTTTTCTGAAACCGAACTCGACACGCTGGTCGACCCGCAGGCGACCTTCGACAGCCCACGGGTGCCGCTGCGGCAGGTGCTCAAGCGCCTGCGGGCGACGTACACCAGCAACATCGGCGTCGAGTACATTCACATGTACGACTCCGGGCGCCGCCGCTGGTTGATGAAGCGCATGGAGCACTCGGACAACCGCACCGTGTTTTCGCTCGACGAGCAAAAACGCATGCTGCGCAAGTTGACCGAAGCCGAGACGTTCGAGACGACCATTCACACCAAGTTTCAAGGCGTGAAGCGGTTCTCGGCCGAGGGCGGCGAAGCGCAAGTCGCGATGCTCGCCGAATTTTTGGAACTGGGCGGTTCGCTGGGCGTGCGCGAAGTGGTCATCGGCATGGCGCACCGTGGGCGGCTCAACGTGCTGGCCAACATCATGGGCAAGCCGGCCGACGAAATTTTCAGCGAAATCGCCGGGCCGACCGACCCGACGAAGTACCTGAACCGCGGCGACGTGAAGTACCACATGGGGTACTCCAACGAGTGGAAGACGGCCGCCGGCCAAAACATTCACCTCACCATGGCGTTCAACCCGTCGCACCTGGGGTTCGTGCACCCGGTCGTCGAGGGCCGAGTGCGGGCGAAGCAAGACCGGGCGGGTGGTGGGTTGGCGGCGAAGCACGCGATCGTGCCGTTCGTGATTCACGGCGACGCGGCGTTCTCGGGGCAGGGCCTGGTGCCCGAGACCCTGAACCTGGGCGGGCTCGACGCGTACGACACCGGCGGCACGGTGCATTTGGTCATCAACAACCAAATTGGGTACACGACCGAAGCGCGCCAGGGCCGCACGCCGCTGTACTGCACCGGCCAAGCGGCCATGCTCGACATACCCATTTTTCACGTGAACGGCGACGACGTCGAAGCGTGCGTGCACGTGATGCGCCTCGCCACCGAGTACCGACAGAAGTTTCACACCGACGTCGTCATCGACATGGTGTGCTACCGCAAGTACGGCCACAACGAAGGTGACGAGCCCGCGTTCACCCAACCGAAGATGTACGAGATCATTCGGTCGAAGAAGACGGTGCGCGCGGTCTACGCCGAGAAGTTGGCGGCCGAGGGGCGGGTCAGCGCCGACGAGTCGAAAGCGATGCTCGACGAATGCGCGAAGACGTTCGCCGACTTGCACGCCAAGTCGAAAATCGACAGCAAGGTCAAAGACCCGAGTCACCTCCAAGGCGTGTGGAAGAACTACGTCGGCGGCGCCGACAAAGACACCGCCCAGCCCGAAACGGGCGTGAAGCTCGAGACCTTGAAGGCCTATTTGACGAAGCTCGCCACGCTGCCGGCGGGGTGGGTCGTGCACCCCAACGTGCAGAAGGGCGTCATCGACAAGCGGCAAAAAATGGTCGCGGGCGAAGAACGGCTCGACTGGGGCGCCGGCGAAATGCTGGCGTACGCCACGCTCGTGGCCGAAGGGTTTCGCATTCGGGTCACCGGGCAAGACACCGAGCGCGGCACGTTCGCGCACCGGCACGCGGTGCTGCACAACACGAAGACGGGCGAAGAAATTTTCCCCCTGGGGGCCATTGCTGAGAAGCAGGGGCCGGCGCTCATCGTCAACAGCCCGCTGAGCGAAATGGCGTGCATGGCCTTCGAGTACGGCTATTCGCTCGACTGCCCCGAAGCCCTCGTCGCGTGGGAAGCGCAGTTCGGCGACTTCGCGAACAACGCGCAGGTGATGATCGACCAGTTCTTGGCCTCGTCAGAAGACAAGTGGAAGCGCATGACCGGCCTCACCTTGCTCTTGCCGCACGGCTACGAAGGCGCGGGGCCCGAGCATTCGAGCGCGCGCCTCGAGCGGTTCTTAGAACTGGCCGCCGAAGACAACATGCAGGTCTGCTACCCCACGAGCGCCTCACAGGTGTTTCATTTGCTGCGGCGCCAAGCGGTGCGAAAAATTCGCAAACCGTTGGTGGTGATGACGCCCAAGAGCCTGTTGCGGTTGGCCGAAGCCAGCAGCCCGTGGGAAGAATTCACCGCGGGTTCGTTCAAGCGCGTCATCACCGACCCGAATTCGGCGGTCGTGCCGGCGAAGGTGACTCGGCTGTTGTTATGCAGTGGCAAGGTCTATTTCGACTTGGCGAAGGCACGAGACGCGGCGAAAGACTTCGCCACGGCCATTGTGCGCATCGAGCAGCTGTACCCGCTGCCCGAGCCCGAACTCAAGGCGCTGTTGGCGTCGATGACGGGGCTCAAAGAAGTGTTCTGGGTGCAAGAAGAGCCGAAGAACAGTGGCGCCTGGCGCTACCTGCTCGAACCGTTGATGCAGTTGACGGGTGAGCTGAAAAGCCGGCCGACGCTCAAGTACGTCGGTCGCCCCGAGAGCGCGAGCCCCGCGACCGGGTATCTGTCAACCCACACGTACGAGCAGAAGCTGCTCGTCGACGAAGCCGTTTCACGAGGCAAATAAATGTCTGTCGAAATCAAAGTGCCCACGCTGGGCGAGTCGATCACGGAAGCGGTCATCGGCAAGTGGCTCAAGAAGGTGGGCGACACCGTCGCGACCGACGAGCCCGTGGCGGTGCTCGAGACCGACAAGGTCACCATCGACGTGCAGGCACCTGAAGCCGGCAAAATCGAATCAATCGCCGTGGCCGAAGGCGGCAAGGTGAAAATCGGCGACACGCTGGGGGCCATTGCGGCCGGTGCGGGCGCGGTCGCGGTCGTGGCGGTCAAGCCGGCCCCCGCGTCGGCGGCTCCGGTGGCCGCCCCGGCCCAGGTTCAGGTGCCAGCGGCGGCGGCGAGCGGTGGTGGTTTGGCTCCGACGCCGGTGGCGCGGGCCATGGCGGCCGAAAAGGGCGTCGACCCGGCGTCGATTCAAGGTTCGGGCGTGAACGGCCGAGTCATGAAAGACGACGTCGTTCGAGCGACGACGACGAACAACGGCGCGGCGGCCAAGGCGCCGACGGTGCCGTCGACGTCGCTCAACGTGCCGGTCGGTGCCCGGGGTGAAGAGCGGGTGGCGATGACGCCGCTGCGCAAGCGGGTCGCCGAGCGGCTGCTGCAGGCCCAGTCGACGGCGGCCATTTTGACCACGTTCAACGAAATCGACATGAGCGCGGTCATGGCGGTGCGCAAGCAGTACAACGAAAAGTTCGAGAAGAAGCACGGCGTGAAGCTGGGCTTCATGAGCTTCTTCGTGAAAGCCGCGATTGAAGCGCTGAAGTCGTTTCCCGCGGTCAATGCGTCGATCGACGGGCAAGACGTGGTCTTTCACCACTACTACGACGTCGGCGTGGCGGTGTCGGGCAGCCGTGGCCTCGTGGTGCCGGTGCTGCGCGACGCCGACCAGCGTTCGATGGCCGAACTCGAGAAGCTCATTGGCGATTTCGGCGTGCGCGCCAAAGCCGACAAAATCAAACTCGAAGAACTGCAGGGAGGCACGTTCACGATTTCGAACGGCGGCATCTTCGGCTCGATGTTGTCGACCCCCATTTTGAACCCGCCGCAGACGGGCATTTTGGGCATGCACAACATCGTCGAGCGGCCGGTGGTGCGTGACGGCCAAATCGTCATTCGGCCGATCATGTACTTGGCGCTCAGCTACGACCACCGGCTCATCGACGGCCGCGAAGCCGTGCAGTTCTTGGTGCGCATCAAAGACTGCATCGAAGACCCGCAGCGTCTGTTGCTCGAGATCTGACGTTGTCGCTCAAAGTCAAAGGGGCGCCAGCGAAGTTGTTGGCGGTCGACCTCGACGGCACGTTGCTGGGCAGAAATGGGTCACCCCACGAAGTCGACGTGCGCGCGCTGCGAGCGGCCCGCGCCGCCGGCATTCACGTCACCATCGTGACCGGCCGGTTGATGGCCGGCACCCGCGACGCGGCCCGGCAAATCGGCTGCACCGGGGTGGTGGGGTGTGCCGACGGAGCGCATTTGCTCGACGCGGTGACCGAGAAGACCGTGTTGCTCGAGTCGCTGCGCGGTACCGAGGCCCGCGCGCTTCGCTCGCACCTGGCGGCCAGCCGAGCACTGGTCGCCACCTATGTCTTCGCGGGCAGCACGATTGTGCGACGGCGCCGGAGCAGAACACCTGGGCTACGTGCGCACCTGGTCTCCGCAGACCGAGCGGGCGGCCGACGTGCACGCCCACGAATCGTGGGACAGCGGCGACGGGGTCACGGCGGTCGTGCACGTGGGGGCCGAGGCCCACGTGAAAGACGCGACGCGGTTCGTCGGTACCGAGCTGGGCCACGCGGCGCAGGTGTTGTCGTTTCCCCTCGAGGGGCCGGCCTGTGGGCGATGATCGCCCGGGCGCGTCAGGTCTCGAAAGGCACCGCGCTCGCGTTCATTGCCGAGCGGGCTGGGGTGTCGCTGGCCGAAACCGTGGCCGTGGGAGATTGGCTCAACGACGTGCCCATGTTCGACGTGGCGGGCCGCGCGTATGCCATGGGTCAAGCGCCGAGCGAGGTGAAGGCCCGCGCCCACGCCGTGGTGCCCGAAACGGCCGAAGCCGGCGGTGGCATCGCCCGGGTCGTACGCGAGGTCTTTGGCGAGTGGTTTTCGGCACTTCGCTGATCAGACGCTGACATTCGTCGTGACCCCTCGAGGTGGCACCTTGCGAAAATTCGCTTTCGGGAATGGACGTTTCGATTTTTCTGGCACTACATTGGAAAGGTCGGTCGGGAGAAGGCGGGGCCCCGGCTGACATTCCGACCCGCAACGAAAGACGTACGTCACATGGCAACTGGTACCGTGAAGTGGTTCAACGATGCGAAGGGCTTTGGTTTCATCGTGCAAGACGGCGGTGGTGAAGATGTTTTCTGCCACCACACCTCCATTCAAATGGACGGGTTTCGCACGTTGGCCGAAGGCCAGAAGGTGCAGTTCGAATTGGCGAAGGGCCCCAAGGGCTTGCAAGCGCAGAACGTACGCGCCGCCGAGAACTGACCAGAACACAGGCTTTCATCGCTCTTCGGGTCGCACGGTCTGAACCCGAAGGCGCCTAGCCAGAAAAGGGCTCGGTCGGGGGACCGGGCCCTTTTTTTCTGCTTCGGCAAAGGCTACCTCGTGCTCGGTGCGCTTCGACATCGAGTTCTATTCAGGCCGTACGGGTGACTCGTATCGCTTCGAGGTCGACCTGGGCGATGCGAGCCTGTCGCTTGAAGTGAAGCGTGGCATCGAGCAAGCCGAGCCGACCGTGCTGTTCGACCGCTCGTTCGACTCGTGGCAGGCGCTCGAGCACGAATACGAGCGACAATTCGAGTCGCTCCTGCGCGAGCACGAAGACCTGCGCGACTTCGACAACCGAGAAATCGAAAAGCCATACAGTTTGCGAAAGTTGGCGGCGGCCCAAGCGGCCGAGTTGTTGGCGTTTTCAAAATTGAAGAAGGCGCCCCCGCCGCCGCGCTCGCCCAAGCTGGTCGACACCGAGGCCCTGCTGTTGGCGATGCGGCTGACCGACGCACAGAAAGCCAAACTTCACCAAGCCACGTCGCTCGCGCTGGCCGACGCGTTCGAGCTGGTCATGGTCCTCGAGCCGGCCGACGGTGAGTGCCCGGTGGGGGCTTCGGCCCTGGGCGGGGTGCCCGACCTGCCGAACGGCGTGAAGGCGCCTCGGGGGCTCACGTTCTTGGCGCAAATTCAGGTGAGCGATGTCGCCCCGGCCGATGTGCGAGACCGTTTCTTGAACAAGGGGTGGGTCTACGTCTTCGTCGATGAGTCGGGTTTCGGGCAGGCGCTGTACACGACCAAGAAGCCGTCTCGCGGGGCGGGGCGTGCGCCCCAGGCGCGGTTGTCATTCGAGCGTCGCTTCGTCTTCGACGGCTACGAGGCGGCCCCACGGGTGCTGCCCGCGTCGGTCGTCGCGGGGCTGAAAGCCATTTGGGGCGACGACGTCGAGCCGTTGACGGTCATGAACGAGTCGCGCGCCTTCGGGCCTCCGTTCGACGCGCAGGCCACGGGAGACCCGTTCGCGGTCGGCCCGAGCGATGAAACGGCGCTCCATGTGGCCTGGCGGTTGTTGGCGCAGTTCGAGCACGGTGGCGGGTTGGTGTTGGTCGGCTTTCGCGAAGACGACCCGAAGCAGCTTCGGGTGGTGTTCACCGGCACCTGACGTGTGCGGGGTCAGCGCGGTTCGGCGCCCACCGCGAGCAACGCGAACATCAGCACCACGCTGTACTCGCAGCCGCCACTGCCGTGTTCACCGACCCACCACCCCTGCTCGGCGTGAATGAGCACAATGCCCATGCCGAGCATGGCGATGAAGGCGACGGCGAGCGGTCGTTTGAAGCGCCCCAGCGCGAGCAGCGCACCGCCGATGAGTTCGAACGCGGTGATGGCCCACACTTCGGCCAGGGGCCAGGGCATGCCTTTGCCTCCCAAGTAGTCGGCGAAACGGCCGATGGTGCCGTTCGCGAGGCGAACGGTGGCGTGCGACAAGAAGACCCCGGCGACGGCGAGGCGCAAGAGCAGGAGGGCATTCGGTGGCGACCACCAGCGGGCGAGCATGGGCGCCCGAACGCGCCGAGCGCGCCATTCATACTGGGGCATTCATGGGCGGTACCGGCGACGGCCGGCCGAGGCGCGGCGGTGGCCGCGACGCGGGGTGGTGTGACCTTCGGTTCTCGTTGGCCAGCGCTTGCGTCGAAGACGGGCTTGAGTCGTGGCCGACGCTCGAGGCGAGGGCCGCCTCGCAGCGGTGGGCCTTGGCGTGCCCGCGAAGCGCCACGCCGGGTGAAAGGGGGCTTGCGCACACCGAGACGCCGCCCCCTTGCTTGGCTGGCGCCTTGACGGGCGTCGCTGCTGTTCGTAGCATTGTATCTCATTTGTAATACGAGGCTCGCACATGGTCGTCTCGCTCAGGCTTCCTCCGGCTTTGAAAAAACGCGTGGCAAAGCTGGTCGCCAGGCGAGACGAAACAGCACACGCGTTCATGCTCGAGGCGATTCGTGAAAAGCTCGAAGCGGAAGAAGCGCAGGCTGCTTTTCACGCCGAAGCCGAGCGCCGGTTGACTCAGATGCGGGCGAATCGCCAAGGCATACCAGCCGATGAGGTATTCGCTTATTTGGGCGCTCGGCTGCAGGGGCAGAACGTCAAGCGGCCCAAACCTCGTCGAAGCGGTCGATGATTCTCTTCAGCGATGGGGCGCTCACCGACCTCGAGCGTATTTTTGCGTTCAACGTCAACGTCACGGTCGAATGGGCCTCGCGCCAACTCGTCACCATTCAGCAAGCCCTTTCGATTCTCGCCGAGAGCCCGCTCATTGGTCGGCGGGTGACCGATTCTGGGCTTCGCGAGCTGGTCATTTCGAGTGGGAAAGACGGCTTTGTCGCGCTCTACCACTTCGACGCGGTCGAGCGGGTCGTTCGTGTCGCAGCAGTGCGTCACCAGCGCGAGGCCGGGTATCGCGACCGATAAGGTCGGGCACCGAATTTCACTTCTTTTTCAGAATCGATTCGCCCGCGCAGACGAGTTGGTAGAGCCGCTCCTCGTCGATGGCGCCACCCTCCCCAACCAGTTCGACTTTGAGCCGAGACACATCTCCGTCGTCTTGAAACGCGCGCCCTCCGACCGAAATCGAACGACCGATGCGCGCGGCGGTCTCGAGCGAGCCGTGAATGACGAAGTGGTGGCCGTTTTCGACGAGGGCGTGGGCCTTCACGTCGCCGAGCACTTCGCTGCGGTTGGAGTGGTACGACGCTCCGTAGAAGACCTCGGCGCAGGTCACTTGGCCTGCGACGAACAGGTCGCCGAGCTGCCAAATCGACCGACACCGCAGCTCGCCGGCGACGGCCAGGAGTGATTGGTCGGCTTCGACGAGGTCGGTGTACTGGCCGCCGCAGACGAGGTCACCGAGCACGATGACCGGGTTGCGCGACACGATGAAATCGCCCGACACCGCGACGTTTCGGTCGAAGAATTTGATGCGGCCAGAAGGGTCGTCATCGTCTTCGGCGAGGGCTTCGACGAACTCCGTCACCGCGTCGGCGACGGCCTTCGCCGCGGGGTGCCCTGACTGCGACAGGCGCGCGACCGTTTCGGTCAGTGACAACTCCGAAAAGCCGGACTTGCCCACCCATAGGCCCACGGCATCGCGCCATGGCGCGGCGAATTGTTCGTGCAACGCGGACTGCCGCGCGGCGTGCTCGGCGAACGACGGCGTGCGAGCAGCCAGTGCGAGGTCCTGACTGCGACAGGCGCGCTACCGTTTCGGTCAGTGACAACTCCGTAAAGCCGGTCTTGCCCACCCATCTGGCCACGGCATCGCGCCATGGCGCGGAGACTTGTTCGTGCAACGCGGTCAGCCGAGCGGCGTGCTCGGCGAACGACGGCGTGCGAGCAGCCAGTGCGAGGTCAAGGCGCAGGTACTCTGAACGGGCCGCGTCACCTCGTTCTTCGAGCCAGTCGGCGTACACGTTGCGTGTTTTCACCGAATCGTTCTCGGTGCGAATGGTCGCGAGGAAGGCCGCTTCGGCTTCATCACCTGGGGCGTCTGGCATCGCCGTGCTTGTACGCAAAGTGCTGAGTGAAACGAAGGTGTGCCGACGTTTCGCACAGCCGGCGCTGACCGACGTCATGCCCCAGCCCGCCATGAACAGGGGCTGTGGCACCCACAGTCGATTCGACCAGGCCGCGGTCGACCACATGGTTGTCAGAATCACGGCTTGCCCAGTTCGCAGGGGCACGCTGAAACACGCCTGGCCTGCGCCACCCTCGTCGGTTCCAGAAGCACAGCAGAAATGACGGGCGATGGTGTGGTGTCGCGGCAGGCCATGCTCGGTCTACTTCAGCATCTCGTTGAGCAACGCGTCGTCGGCGTCGTCGCTGCCCGCGTCGGGCGCATACTGGGCGCGTTCGGCGTCGGTGCACGGCTTGGGGGTGAGTGGGTCTTCTTGCACGCACTCCAAGTTCCACGCGTCGCGCGGGGGCACGCCGAGCTCAGCGGCGCGGGCGCGTGCCTGGTCGATGGTGGGTTGTACGAGCGCGGTCGACAGCCACGGCACGGCCATGACGACGCCCAGGCACGCGGCGAGCAACAGCGCGAAGGGCACGACGCTGCGGTAGAGCGACACGACGGGGCGACGAAATCGAAAACTCGAGATGAACAGGTTGAGCCCGAGCGGCGGCGCGCAAAACGCGAGCTCGAGGTTCAAAATGACCATCATCGCCAAGTGAAAAGGGTGCAGGCCGAACCGCGCGGCGAACGGCAGCACGAGCGGCACCGCGACGATGAGGGCCGAGAACCCGTCCATCACCATGCCGATGATCAACAGGAACACATTGAGCACCACCAGAAACTGCCACCGTTCGGTCAGGCCCAGGTGCACCAGCGCTTCGAGCACCTTCGCGGGCACCTGCTGGTCGATGACGAAGTTCATGAGTGCATTCGCCATCATCAAAATGAGCATCACGGCGCCGGCGAGTGAAATGGCTTGCTGCAGAATGCGGGGCACGTCGCGCCAGCCCAAGTCGCGGTGAACGAACAGGGCCACGCCCAGGGTGTACAGCAACGCGAGCGCGGCGCTTTCGTCGAGCGTGGTGAGCGAGGTGCCGAGGCCACCCAGAATCAGCACGGGTATGCCGAGTTCCCACTTCACCGAGTCGAGGGCTCCGAGTGCCGCCCGCCACTCGAAGCGTTCACGCACGATGCCCTGTCGAAGCCCGACGACGGCCGAATAGGCGCCGAGCACGGTGAGCACGAGGGCCCCGGGCAACAGGCCGGCGAGAAAGGCGGCGTTGAAGTCGAGGCCGGCGACCAGCGCGTACACCAAAATTGGCAACGAGGGCGGCAACAACAACCCGAGCGACCCTCCGGTCGTGACGAGGCCCAGCGAAAACTCTTCAGAATACCCCTGGGCGCGCAGGGTGGGCAGCAACACGCCGCCGACCGCGACGATGGTGACGCCGCTGCCGCCGGTGAGCGTCGTGAAAAAAGCGCTCGCGGCGAGACAGACCAGGGCGAGGCCGCCGGGCAACCAGCCGAACAGCGCCCGCGACGCGTGAATGATGCGACCGGGCGCGCGCGACTCGGCCAGCACGTACCCGAGCGCGGTAAACAGGGGAATGGTGACGAGCACCGGTGAGCCGGCGAATTGCTCGTCGAGCACCTTGGGCGCGAGCCGGTTGAGGGGGCTGCCTTGCAATGACCACGCGAGCGCCGCGCCACCCGCGAGTACGGCGAACAGGGGCAGGCCGAGGAGCGCGCTCAAGGTGACGAGCCCGGTGCTCCAGCCGCCGGCCCAGGTGGCGGTGGCGGTGACGGCGCCGACGGCGGTGAACGCGGCGCGTTGGGTCTTCGGCTGACTCACGGCGCGGGCGCCTCGTGGGCGTTGGCGCTCTTGGCTCCGCGCAAGACCCAGAGCACGAAGCGCAGCGCCACCATCACCAAGCCGAAGGGCACGACGAGGTTGAGCGACTTCACCACCAGCCCTCGCGTCGCTTCGCGCGGAGTGGAGACGAGCGGGGCCCGCCGTTGATTGAATTCACTGCTGTTTTCGTGCAGCGCGTCGAACGTGGCCTGGTCGTAGTGGGCGAGCCAGCCGTCGTGGGCGCCTTCGAGCCACTCGTTCCATTCGGTCGTGGTGAGGGTCGTGTCCCACCGAGACTGGGTGACGACGCGGCTGACGACCGTCGCGTCGAGCGCGATTTGGCGGTGCACCAGAAACGCGTGGCGCGACAGGCCGTGGGCGACGCGGTGAATTTTTTCAC
>JBGAIY010000175.1:0-14896 GCA_044225205.1 Myxococcaceae bacterium
TGGGCTTGGCGACACCAAGGCGATCGCTTCGGCACTCGGTGGCAACACAGGGTCATGCTCACTCGCATGTTGGCGGTGGTCGTCTGCTGTGGCTCCTTGGCGGCGCGCGCCTCTCCCGACGATGTTCACCTGCGCGGCGGCCTCGTCACCGGCCTTGGCGCGTTCGTGCCTGGCCCCATGTTCACCGTCACCCCGCTCGAAGGCCACCTCGGCGCGCAGCTCGGGCCGAACTTCGGGCTCTACGCCACCGTCGGGTTTTCGGCGGGCCTCGGCATCGGTGTCGACGTGAGCGGCAACTCGGCGGCCGCCGCCGTACGGGCCATGGGCCTTCGGCAGGCAGCCGTGCTGGCCGACTTCACCTTCGGCCGGTTCTTCATTTCACTCGGGCCGACCGTCGCCAACGGCGGGTGGGCCGCCGCCATTGCCGCCGCCAACACCTCGGGGCAGGCCAGCGCCACGGTGTTCTTGGTCGGCGACTGGGTCTACGGCGTCAAGGGCAAGATCGGCTTCGGCCCCGCCGCGGGCACGAGCGGCTTCACCGTGGCGCTCGACGTTTCGGCGCTGGTCGGTGAAGTCATCAGCGCGACCGCCAACAGCAGTGGCAGCGCCGCGGTCGCCGTCGGCAGCAAGACCGTCGGCTTCGCGCCGTCGATTCTGCTGGGCTACGAGTGGAAGTAGCGCCTCAGCTCGGGGTTGCCAGCGCCACCCCGGCGTACAACGCGCCAACCGAGAAGGTCACGTTTGGTTCGGCGACCACGACCTGCTCACTCATTCGATGTTCGCGTTCTTGCCACGAGGCCCCCTGACGCTCAACGAGTGTCACGCGGGGCGTGCGGTGCGAGACGAACAGCACCGCCTTGAGTGAATCGATTTGCTTGTAGTGGCTCAGTTGGTCACCACGGTCGGAGTCTTCAGTTGAATCGCTCGTGACTTCGACCAAGAGCGTCGGGTTGACGACGGCGTGCGAGTCGATGGGCGATGTCTTGATCGGGCCACAGACCACGGTCGCATCGGGAAACGTCGAGAGATCGCTTCGCTCGACCCGCACTTTGAGGTCAGAGGTGTAGACCTTGCAGGTGCCGCCAAGCAGCGCTTGACCGAGCAAACGAATCACGTTCGCGCTCAGCTCGGCGTGGCTCGGGGTGCCCCCTGCCATGGCGTAGATGATGCCATCGCAGTATTCGAGCTTGATTTCGCTGACCGCCAGCGCGCTGAGGTACATAGGAATAGTGCAGCCGACGGCCGTACGTCATGCCGCGCATGGTAGCGACCACGAGGCGGGCAAGCAAAAGCCCCTGACAACGTGACGGTCGAGCCGCCTTCTTGGGCGACAGCATGTCGCTTGGGTCGCAAAGGCACACGCCATTCAGCGCGCTTGCTTTTGGCACCACGCCTGCAAACGCGACCGGCATGCCCAATTCGAAGCGACGGGGTCTCACCTTGATCGAAGTGGTCGTCGTCATCACCATCATCTCGATTCTGATGACGGCGGTGGCGGTGTACGCCGTTGGCGCGCTCAGCCCCGCGAGGCGAAGCGTGGCCGAGCAAGACATTCGCACCGCGATGAACGCGCTCGACCTGTACAAGTCAATGCGCGGCAAGTACCCGACTCAGGGTGACGGGTTTCGTTCGCTCGTCGAGGCGCACGTGCTCAAGGTCGTGCCGAAAGACCCGTGGGGCGGCGCGCTCGGCTACGCGTTGGTCGACGGAGAGCCGGTCGTCACGTCGCTCGGCGCCGACCACGCCGCTGGCGGTACGGGCGACGATGAAGATGTGTCGAGCGCGACGCTCGCCGCTCAGTGAGCTCGCGGTGAACGGTCGCTCAGCGGGCCCAGAGGTCGCCGAGCAGCAAGGGCACCGCGTCGAACGGCTCGAGCCGAGCCTCGGCGCTGCCCGCCACAGTGGTGATCAGTCGGTACGACGAACCATCGAGGCGAAGCACTTCGACGGTCTGCGCGATGGGGTCGATGAGCCAGGCGTGCGTCACGCCCTGGGCGGCGGAGAGGGGCAGCTTGTCGCCTCGTTCAAACCCCGCGGTGACGGCGAGAGCACTTCGCACACCCAATTCGGGGCCACCTCAAGGAATGGAGCCTGAGGCAATTCAGGCAACCTCTCGCGCCGCCAACCACCGAGATCTGGGACGACAAGGTCTTCGCCGAGGTGCAATTCGGGCTCGTCAAGAATCAGCCAGCCGCCGGGTCCACCTCGGCCTCGACCGAAGGGGCCGATCAGCGAACCGCCCAATTGGCTCGCCGCGTTCGCATGTGGAATCGCAGGTCGCGGATGCGTATGGAGCGTTCCGCGGACGATTTCGGCGACCACGTGGCGTGGGGCGCTCAACACGTCTTGGGAGGTCGCGACCTTCTTTGGCTCTTCTCGAGCGCCGCTCGGCCGGGCTTGGCATTTCTCGATGCGTTTCCACCGTTTGAAGACCGATCTTCTCGGCGGTCTCACCCAGTGCGTGCGCTGGCGGTGCCTCGCATCATCACCCAGTAGACGCCGCCGGCGCCGAACGCACCCACGAACCACGCGTAGTCGAACAACGGCCGCAGCGGGTCGACCACCAGGCCCACCCACGCGAGCGCGCAGCCCACCAGCGTCGCGACGATGGCCGCGACGTTCACGCCGCCGGTGTACGAATATGCGCCCTGCCGGCGGTACAAGTCGGCCAGCACCAAGTTCTTGCGGCGAATGACCCAGTAGTCGACGACGAGCACGCCCGCGATGGCACCCAGCCCGCCCGAGTAGCCGAGCAGCCACTTGAAAATGTACCCGCTCGGGTCGGCGATGAGCTTCCACGGCATCATCAGCACGCCGACGATGCCGGTGATGAGGCCTCCAGTGCGAAAGGTGATGCGCTTGGGCGCGACGTTCGCGAAGTCGTTCGCCGGAGACACCACGTTCGCGGCGATGTTCACCGCCAGCGTCGCCACCACGACCGTGAACATCGACACCGCGACCACGAACGCCGAATCGAACTTGCCGACCAATTCGATCGGGTCCCACATGGGGTGGCCGTAGATGACTTCAGACGCGCTCGTGATGACCACGCCCATGGCCGAGAACACCGTCATGGTCGTGGGCAGCGCGACCACCTGGCCCACCGCTTGTTCGCGCTGCGAGCGGCCGAAGCGGGTGAAGTCAGGCATGTTGAGCGACAACGTCGCCCAGAAGCCGATCATCGCCGTCACGCTTGGCACGAAAATGGGCCAGAACGCCGAGAACGACGTGAACTTGCCCTCGTCGCTCATGATTCGGCCGAGGCCACCGGCGCGCCACACCGCCCAGCCCACGAGCAACGCCGTCATCACCAACACGTACGGCGCGGCGAGGTTCTCGACTTTGCGCAAAAGCTCCATGCCCCGGTACACGATGAGAATGTTGAGCCCCCAGAACAGGGCGAAGGTCAGCCATTCGGTGGGCAGGTGGTCGCCGACTTTCGTCGCGCCGAGCAGCTCGGGCCAACCGCTGAACAGCGCCTTCAAGAACGTCTGCAGCGCTTGGCCGCCGATCCACGCGTTGATGCCGAACCAACCGCACGCGACGATGGCGCGCATCAACGCCGGCACGTTCGCGCCGAACACCCCGTACGCCGCCCGCGCAAACACGGGAAACGGAATGCCGTATTTCGTGCCGGGGTGCGAATTGAGCAGAATCGGCACCAGCACGATGATGTTGCCCACCAAAATCGTGAGCAGCGCCTGCCACCAATTCATGCCGCTGCCGATGAGCCCCGACGCCAACATGTAGGTGGGTATGCAGTGGGCCATCGACACCCACAGCGCGGCGTAGGTGTAGGTCGACCAAGTACGTTCGGCGACATGGGTGGGGCCCAAGTCTTTGTTCACCAACGTCGCGTCGGTCAGCTCGACGCCCGCGTTCAATTCGACGCGGCCATCGGCGTGTTCGGTCTGTTCGGCGGTCATGGGTCGGGCGGTATAGCGCGGTCGGAGCCACTGGGGTCGAAGGTGCGACCGCTCAGCCACATTTCGCCGGCCCGTGCCGACCTGCGGCGTACCGTTGGCCCATGACGGTTGCCAAACGTTCAGCGCCACCCACCTCGGCTCGAAACGTCGCGCGGGCCGCCGCCATTGTCTTGGGGTACCTGGTCTCGTTCGGCGCCGCGAGTGGGGCGGTGTGGGTCAGAAACTTCGCCTTCACCGAGCAAGACCAACTGGCGATGTCGGGCATGCTCGCCTTCGGCGACGCGATCGTCTTTCTCGCGGTCGGCTCGTTCGTCGCCCTCGGCCCCACGCTGCTGCTCTTCGCGGCCATTGGCGCAAGCCCACGCTTCTGGGCGGCGTACACCGGGCTCAGCGTGCTCATCGGTTCGACCGGCGTGGTGTGCGCGGTGGCCTTCGTCACGCCCTTTTCGCTGGGCGCGGCGTTCGACGCGTTTCGCGGGCTGTCGGTGTTGCGGCTGCTCGCGACTCCCTTCTTGTTGCTGGCAGCCGCGCCCGGCTTGTTGCCCGTGGCGCGAACGGCCCGAAAGCGCGCCCTCGTCGCGTGCGGCTGCGAGGTCGTCGCCGGGGCCACTTTGGTCTGTTGGCTTCTGGTTCAATTCGCGCGTTCAGCGTGAATTTTCTGGCTCAAACGACGTCGCTCGCCGCGTGCTCGGGCCCAAAGGTGTCGCGACGGTCTGTGTTTTCTGCTCGCTCACCGCGCATGCGGGCAACGACTGGAGTTACTCGGTCATCGACGACGATTCTCGCCCCACCGTGCTGCCCGACGGAGGCACCCGCGACCGCGACAGCGCCCGCTGGCAGTCTCGGTTTCAGGAACTCTGCCAGGCCGTTGCGCGAAACGCGTTGGCGAGAGACCGTTTTGCTCAAGCGGCGTCTTCGCGCCGGTCGTGCACTTCTCAGCGAAAGAGCATCACGGTGCAACAACCGGCGGTTTGGGTGAACGGGCGCTGGTTGGCCCAGCCGCCGACGACCAAACTCATCGAAACCACGACCTGCGTCGACGTACCCGGTTCGGTCGACGCCCAAGCCGCTTGGGCGCAAGCAAGCGTCGAATGGTCGGCCGCGAAGGTGGCCCTCGACCAGCTGAACCTCGAGGCCGACTCGGCGAAGGTGCCACTCAAGTACCGCTGCCGACCGTGACGGCCAGGTCGGCCAAGGTGGCGCTCAGGCGCTCGTAGTCTTCGATGGTGTTGTGCCGGTGCGCCGACAACCGCAAGCACCGCACTCCGCCGATGCCGATGACGGGCACTTCAATGCGGTGCTCGTCGAACAGCACTCGCTGCAGCGGGTCGGGCGTCTGCGGGTTGGGCGTGGCGGGGCCGGGGAGGGCGATCGCCGCCATGCTGCCGAGGTTGGCCTCGGGAGCGAGCGGCTCGGTCTTCACCGCGGCGAGCACGAGTTGTCGGCCGCGCATCACGAGGTCGTGATTCGCTTTTCGAACACCGGGCCAGCCCCCTTCGTGCATCGCGCCGACGGTGTCGAGCGCCTTCGGTACCGACAGCGCCGCCGTCGGGTCATTCGTGCCTTGCCAGTCGAACTCGAGGCGAAACCGCGAGCGGTCGGTGCGGGGGCTGTTGGCTCCGTGGCTGATGACGAGCGGCCGCACGAGGGGTTGTCGGTCACGCCGCACGTGCAGAAACGCGGCACCTTTCGGTGCGCACACCCACTTGTGCAAGTTCGCGGTCGTGAACGACGCGCCGACCTCGTCGATGGCCATGGGCACCATGCCCGGGCTGTGCGCTGCGTCGACCAACACCATGACCCCGCGGTCTTCGAGCGTGCGAACGAGTCGACGCAGGTCGAACACGAGCGCGCTGGGGCTCGTCACCTCGTCGAGCAGTACGAGTTTCGTGCGCGGCGTCACCGCGTTCAGCACCAAGTCGTCGAACGAGTCGGTCGCTCGAAACGGAAACGGCAGGGTCACGACCTTGACCGCCGCCCCCGCGCGCTCGGCCACGAAGCGCAACACGTTCACGCACGCGTTGTACGCATGGCTCGTGGTCAGCAATTCGTCACCGGGTGAGAACACGAGGCTGCGCAACACGCAGTTCACCCCGGTGGTCGCGTTCGCGACAAAGGCCACGTCGTCGCTCTTCGCGCCGACGAATTCGGCCACGCGGGCTCGTGCCTCGGCCGCGAGCGGTTCGAGCTCACGCACGAAGAAGCGCACCGGCTCGGCCTCGAGGCGCGCGCGCAGTTCGCTCTGGTGTTCGAGCACCGCGCGAGGGCACGCGCCAAAACTGCCATGGTTGAGAAAGGTGATGCTCGGGTCCAACGCGAACTGCTCACGCATGCCGCCAAGCTACAGCCAAGTTCAGTGAACGGAGATGGTTTCGCGACCGAACACGCGCATTTCATTCGATTTCGCCGGCGAAGCGCTGGTGCTCAACTCACCGGTGAGCTTCGGCCCGGCCGCGCAGAACGATTCGAAGGCGGGGGGTCGGTCGTGAAGCCATCGCAGCTGAACCGAACGAGGCTCGAACGCCGTTGCGGCCGTGCCGGTCGCGTCGCAAACTGGAACGCTTGTTGTTCGACGGCTTCGTCGAAGCGCTCTTTCGTCAGGCGTTTGCTGACCGCCTGACCCCACGGCTCAAAGCGCAGCTCCGGGCGTCTGGCCTCGACCTCGACGCCCGGCTCTTGCCCGCCTACCCGGCGCATTGCTCAAACCCTGGCTCGACTTGATGGCGCCCGAATTGTTCCCCGGCGCGCCTGCCGCCGACGCCCAGCGCGACATCGGCCGTCAGTGCGTCGTCGGGTGGAAGCACACGTTCCTCGGCAGGGCGCTCACGCCCTTGATACGGCTGTTGCCCCCGCGCCGAGCCCTGGGGCGTCTCGAGCGAAATTTTCGGTCGACCGACAACTTCACCCGCATCGACTTGAGCGACGTCGGCCCGACCGCCGTCGAACTGCACCTCCACGACGTGCTCGGAGTGCCGCACTTCTACGAAGGGTTTCTCGACGAAGGCGCCGACCTGTCGAGCGCCAAGAACCCCCACTGCCGACTCGTCGCAATCGACGGCGACAGGGCTCGGTTTCGCCGCGAATGGGCCCCTTGACGGGCTGCCCGGCGCGGTGCGTCATCACTCGAGGCCAAGCGGGCGGCGGCGCTTGCGTGCCCGTGGGCGGCACTCCTAAGGTCCCCTCCCTTTTTTCACTTTTGCCCTCGGAGCCGACCCCATGAGCTCAATTGTTCGCTGCGGTTTGATTCAGGCCAGCAACCCCATCAACGACGAGAAGCGCCCCGTCGCTGAGATTCAAGAAGCGATGTTTCAGAAGCACCTGCCGCTCATCGAAGAGGCGGGCAAAAAGAAGGTTCAAATTCTCGGGCTGCAAGAGATCTTCAACGGCCCGTACTTTTGCCCCAGCCAAGACCCGCGCTGGTACGAAGCGGCCGAAGCGGTGCCCGGCCCCACGGTCGAGCGGCTCGCGCCCATCGCCCGAAAGTACGACATGGCCATGGTCGTGCCGGTGTACGAAAAAGCCATGCGCGGCGTGTATTACAACACCGCCGCCGTCATCGACGCCGACGGCAAGTACCTCGGCAAGTACCGCAAGCAGCACATTCCCCAAGTCGCGGGCTTCTGGGAAAAGTTCTTCTTCACTCCGGGAGACGGCGGGTACCCGGTCTTCAAGACCAAGTACGCCACCATCGGCGTGTACATTTGTTACGACCGCCATTTCCCCGAAGGGGCGCGCTGCTTGGGCCTCAACGGCGCCGAAATCGTGTTCAACCCGTCGGCCACCGTCGCCGGCCTCTCGCAGTACTTGTGGAAAGTCGAACAGCCCGCCCACGCGGTCGCGAACGGCTACTTCGTGGCGGCGAGCAACCGCGTCGGCACCGAAGCCCCGTGGAACATCGGCAAGTTCTACGGCACGAGCTACTTCGTGAACCCGCGCGGTGAAATCGTCGCGCAAGCGTCTGAAGACAAAGACGAATTGGTCATTGCCGACCTCGACCTCAACATGATCGACCAGGTGCGCAACACCTGGCAGTTCTACCGTGACCGCCGGCCCGAGGCGTACGCCGAGTTGCACCGCAAGTCATAACGCGCTCATTTTCGTTTCTGCCTGCCTTGGGGGTATTGCCCATGAAGACCTTGATTCGCGGCGGCACCGTCGTGACCGCCGATTCTGAGACCCGCGCCGACGTGCTCATTGTCGGAGAGTCGATTGCGCAAGTCGGCCCTTCGCTCGACCCCACCGGCGCCACCGTCATCGACGCGGGCGGCGCCTACGTCATGCCCGGCGGCATCGACCCGCACCCCCACATGCAGCTGCCGTTCATGGGCACGACCGCGGTCGACGACTTCTATTCGGGCACGGCGGCGGGCTTGGCCGGCGGCACGACGAGCATCATCGACTTCGTCATACCCGACCCGAAAGAGCCCTTGCTCGCCGCGTTCAACAAGTGGCGCGGGTGGGCCGAGAAGGCCGCGGGCGACTACGCGTTTCACGTCGCCATCACCTGGTGGGGCGAGAGCGTCAAACGCGACATGGTGACGCTCGCCAAAGAGCACGGCGTCAGCAGCTTCAAGCACTTCATGGCCTACAAAAACTCGTTGATGTGCGACGACGAGATTTTGGTGAACAGCTTTTCGACCGCGCGAGAACTGGGCGCCCTGTGCACCGTGCACGCCGAAAACGGCGAGCTCGTGTACCGGTTGCAGCAAGAAGTGTTCGCGAAAGGCATCACCGGCCCCGAAGGGCACCCGTTGTCGCGGCCTCCCGAAGTCGAAGGCGAAGCGGCGAACCGTGCCATTCGCATCGCCGAAGTGCTGGGCGTGCCGTTGTACGTGGTGCACACCTCGTGCATCGACGCGCTCGAGGCGATCACCCGGGCGCGCCTCGAAGGCCAGCGCGTGTTCGGCGAAGTGCTCTCGCAGCACCTCGTCATTGACGACTCGGTCTACCGCCACCCGAACTGGGACACCGCGGCCCACTACGTCATGAGCCCGCCGTTTCGCTCGAAAGAACACCAAGACGCGCTCTGGCGCGGGCTGCAGGCCGGCATGCTGCAGACGACCGCGACCGACAACTGCTGCTTCTGCACCGAGCAAAAACGCGCCGGCCTCGACGACTTTCGAAAAATACCGAACGGCACCGGGCACGTCGAAGACCGCATGTCGGTGCTCTGGTCGCACGGCGTTCGCACGGGGCGGCTCACGCCGTCGGAGTTCGTCGCCGTCACGTCGACGAACGCCGCGAAGATCTTCAACATGCCGAAGAAGGGCACGCTCGCCGTCGGCGCCGACGCCGACCTCGTCGTGTGGGACCCGACCAAGACCCGAACGATTTCAAAAGACACCCACCACCAGAAAATCGACTTCAACGTGTACGAGGGCATGACCGTCGTCGGCAACGCGGCGGTGACGCTCTCGCGCGGCCAAGTGGTGTGGCAGAACGGCCAACTGACCGCCGAGCAAGGCCGCGGCAAGTACGTGCCCCGCGCCTGCAACGCCCCCTATTGGGAAGCGCAGGTCAAACGCAACTTCAAGCACGCGTGGTCGGGCGTTCAACGCGTCAAACCCGCAGTGAACAAATAACCGCACCCGAGGCAAAGCCATGACCATCGCCAAATTTCCTGCGACCACGTACGACTTCACCGAATTTTCGCCCGCGAAAAACTACATCGCCGGCAAGTGGGTCGACCCCACCGGCACGGAGTCGATGAACATCGTCAACCCGCGGCACGGCAAGGTCATGTCGACGGTGAAGTTCTCGTCGGCGGCCGACGTCGAGCACGCGGTCAAAGCCGCCGAAGCCGCCCAAGCCGAGTGGCGCAACGTGCCCATGCGCGACCGCGCGTACGTGTTGTACCGCGCGCGCGAAGCCATGGTTCGCGACATCGACGAGCTGGCTTGGTTGGTCTCGCACGAGAACGGCAAGGTGTTCGACGAGGCCAAGGCCGAAGTGGCCAAGGCCATTGAGTGCCTCGAATACGGCTGCTCGCTGCCGAACGAATACGGCTGCTCGCTGCCGAACATCGCCGCCGGCGAGAACCTCGAAGTCAGCCGCGGAGTGACCTGCGAGTCGACGTACGAGCCGCTCGGCGTGGTCTGCGGCATCGTGCCCTTCAATTTTCCCCTCATGGTGCCGATGTGGATGTTGCCCCAGGCCCTCGTGGGAGGAAACGCGTTCATCTTGAAGCCGTCTGAACGGGTGCCGCTGACGACGTTGCGGCTCGCCGAAATCATGAAAGCCTCGGGCCTGCCCGACGGCGTCTTTTCGCTCGTGCAGGGCGGCCGGTCGACGGTCGAGGCGCTGTGCGACCACCCGGGCATCAAGGCCATTGGCTTCGTCGGTTCGACGACCGCCGCGAAAGCCGTGTACGCGCGGGCGTCGGCCACCGGCAAACGCGCGCTGTGCCTGGGCGGGGCGAAGAACCACCTCATCGTCGTGCCCGATGCCGACGTCGCGTTGACGGCCGAAAACGTCGTTGCGTCGTTCACCGGCTGCGCGGGCCAACGCTGCATGGCCGCGTCGGTGCTCATGGCGGTCGGTCAGGTCGACCCCATCATTTCGGCGGTCGTCGAGCGCGCGAAGAAAATTCAGCTGGGCAAAGACATGGGCCCGGTCATCACCCCCGCCGCGGTCGAGCGCATCACCAAGTACATCAACGACGCCGAGAAGTTGGGCGCCAAGGTGCTCGTCGACGGCCGCAACCAAAAGGCGAACGCCACGGGCAACTGGGTCGGCGTGACGATTCTCGACCACGTGAAGCCCGACATGGCCGCGGCGTGCGAAGAAATTTTCGGCCCGGTGTTGTCGATCGTTCGGGTCGCGAACGTCGACCAGGCCCTGAAGGTCGAAAACGCGAACCCGTACGGCAACGCTGCGTCGGTCTACACGACCAGCGGCCACGTCGCCCGCGAAGTGGTGCGCCGCGCCGAAGCCGGCATGTGCGGCGTGAACGTCGGCGTGCCCGTGCCGCGCGAGCCGTTCTCGTTCGGAGGGTGGAACGACTCTCGGTTCGGCCACGGCGACATCACCGGCTGGGACGGCTTCCGTTTCTGGACGCGCAACCGCAAGGTGACGACCAAGTGGGCGCTCCAAAAAGACACCACGTGGATGGGCTGAGCCCTTCGCCCGACTTCGAATTCAATTGAGAAAAAAACAACACCGGAGCCTTCAGTGACCGAGCAAGAAATCGTCGAATTGTCGAAGAAGCACACCCTGTTCTCGTGGTCGGCCACGGGCAAGGTGAACCCGCTGCCCGTCACCGACGCCCGCGGAGTGTGGATGTACGGCCCCAACGGCCAGAAGTGGCTCGACTTCAACAGCCAGTTGATGAGCGTCAACATCGGCCACAGCCACCCGAAGGTCGTCGCCCGCATGAAGGCCGCGTGCGACAAGCTGCTCTTCGTCTACCCGGGCGCCGCGACCGAAGTGCGCGCCCGTTTCAGCCAGAAGCTGGCCAAGCTGTTTCCCGGTGACCTCAATTCGTTCTTCTTCACGCTCGGCGGCGCCGAAGCCAATGAGAACGCGGTGCGCGCCGCGCGGTTCTTCACCGGCCGTCAGAAGATCTTGAGCCGGTACCGCAGCTACCACGGCGCCACCGGCAACGCGATTCAGCTCACCGGCGACCCGCGCCGCTGGCCCAACGAGCCCGGAGGCCCCGGCTTCATCAAAGTGATGGACCCGACCCCGTGGGACTATTCGTTCGGCACCAACGACGAAGAAATCGTCACCAACAACTTGAAGTACCTCGACGAAGTCATTCGCTTCGAGGGGCCCCACACCATTGCGGCGATGTTCATCGAGAGCGTCACCGGCACGAACGGCATTTTGATACCGCCCAAGGGGTACTTGAAGCGGCTCAAGGCGCTGCTCGACTCATACGGCATCTTGCTGGTCTGCGACGAAGTCATGGCCGGCTGGGGCCGCACCGGCAAGCTCTTCGCGTTCATGCACGACGACGTGCAACCCGACATCGTCACCACCGCGAAGGGCCTCACGTCGAGCTACGTGCCCCTGGGGCTCATGGCGGTCTCAGACCGCATCGCCGCGCACTTTCAGAACAACGTGTTCTGGGGCGGCCTCACCTACAACGCGCACCCGTTCTGTCTCGAGGTCGCCGAGGCGGTCGTCGACACCCTGCTCGAAGAAAAAATGACCGAGAACGCGGCGCGGCTCGAGCCGGTCATGCGCGCGCACCACGAGAAGCTCAAAGGCAAGCACCGCTCGGTGCGCACGACCCGCAACATCGGGTTGTTCGGCCTCATCGAACTGCAGAAGAACGCCAAGGGTGAACGGCTGGTGCCCTACAACGGCACCCACCCCGCCATGGCGAAGATCGGCGAGTTCTTCAAAGCCAACGGGCTGTTCACCATGATTCAGGGCGGCACCCTTTTCTCGA
The DNA here is from genome assembly GCA_044225205.1 of Myxococcaceae bacterium. Lineage (GTDB taxonomy): Bacteria > Myxococcota > Myxococcia > Myxococcales > Myxococcaceae > JAEUJT01. The sequence continues at coordinate 12,322 of JBGAIY010000175.1, forward strand.
ACCCGCCCTTGTGCATCACCGAGCAAGACCTGGCCCACGGCTTCGACATTTTCGACAAGGCGCTCGCGATTGCCGACGAGGCTTTCGAGGCATGAAGCCGACCACCGTCGACCCGAAGCGCGCCGAGGCCGTGTTCGAAGACGCGAAGCCCGCGTTCTCGCTGCAAGAGGCCAAAGTCGAAAGCAACCGGTGCTTGTATTGCTACGACGCGCCGTGCATCAAAGCGTGCCCGACCGAAATCGACATACCCGAATTCATTCGCAAAATTGGCACGGGCAACGTCGAGGGCGCGGCCCGCACGATTTTCGAGAGCAACGTGCTCGGCATGAGCTGCGCGCGGGTGTGCCCGGTCGAAGTGCTGTGCGTCGGCGACTGCGTGCACAACCACCAAGACGTGCCGCCCATTCAAATTGGCCGCCTGCAGCGCTTCGCCACCGACGCCGCGTTCGAAGCCGGGTGGCAATTCTTCGAGGCCGGCGCCGACACCGGCAAGAGCGTGGGCCTCGTCGGAGCGGGCCCGGCGAGCTTGGCCGCCGCGCACAGGCTGCGCCGCTTCGGCCACCGGGTGACGATTTACGAGCGTTCGAACACCGTGGGCGGGCTCAACACGACCGGCGTCGCGCCGTACAAGCTGCGCGCCGACGCGTCGCTCACCGAAATCGACTGGGTGCTGAAAATTGGCGGCGTCGACATCGTCACCAACGTCGACATACCGCGTACCCATTCGTGGGCCGAGCTCGAGAAGAAGCACGACGCGCTGTTTCTGGGTTTCGGGTTGGGCCCCGACAGCTGGCTCGACGTGCCCGGCCAGCAGCTGGCCGGCATTCGCGGCGCGGTCGACTTCATTGCTGAACTCAAAGCCAAGCCGCTCACCCTGAACGGCGTGAAGCACGCGGTCGTCGTCGGCGGAGGCAACACCGCCATCGACGTCGTGCGTGAACTGCTGGGGCTCCGCGCGGCGAAGGTGGGCGCGCTCGAGACGGTGACCATGGTGTACCGGGGCACCGAAGCCGGCATGAGCGGCTACCAGCACGAATGGCGGCACGCGAAAGAAGAGGGCGCCACCGTGAGCTGGCAGTCTCAGCCCGTGGCGTTCGAAGGCGGCGCCGCCGTCGAGCGGCTGAAGTGCGTGAAGCTCGACGCCCACAAGAAGCCCGTGCCCGGTTCTGACTTCACGCTGCCCGCGCAGCTCGTGCTGCTCGCGGTGGGCCAGGCGAAGCTGGGCGACTTGGTGAAAGGCCTCGACGGCGTCGCCGTTGACGGCGGGCGGGTCGTCACCGACGACAGCGGTGCCACGGGTCGCAAGGGCGTGTGGGCCGGCGGCGACTGCCGCAACGGTGGCAAAGAGGTCGTCAACGCCGTCGCCGAAGGGCGCGACGCCGCCGTTTCAATCGATGCGTTTCTCCAAAAAGGTGGCCGACGTGGTTGATTTGACGACGAATTGTGCCGGCATCATTTCGCCGAACCCGTTCTGGTTGGCGTCGGCGCCGCCCGCGAACTCGGGTGCGCAAATTCAACGGGCGTTCGAAGCCGGGTGGGGCGGAGCGGTGTGGAAGACGCTCGGCCAGCCCATTCAAAACGTGTCGAGCCGGTTCGGCGCCATTGCTTACCGTGGCGTCGGTGGCGTGGGCTTCAACAACATCGAGCTCATCACCGACCGGCCGCTCGAAGTGAATTTCAGAGAAATCGCCGAGACGAAGAAGAAGTACCCCAAGCACGCCATCATCGTCTCGTTGATGGTCGAGACCGAAGCCGAGTGGAAAGACATCATCGCGCGGTCTGAAGACGCGGGCGCCGACGGGCTCGAACTGAACTTCGGCTGCCCCCACGGCATGTGCGAGCGCGGCATGGGGTCGGCCGTCGGGCAAGAGCCCAAAGTGAACGAGCGAATCACCGGTTGGGTCATGAAGTACGCGAAGAAGCCGGTGCTCGTGAAACTCACGCCCAACGTGTCAGACATCATACCGCACGGCATGGCGGCGAAGCGGGGCGGGGCGAACGGCGTCAGCCTCATCAACACCATCAAGAGCATCATCGGCGTCGACATCGACAACTTCGTGCCCATGCCCAGCGTCGGCAACGCGTCGACCAACGGCGGCTACTGCGGCGCCGCGGTGCGGCCCATTGCGCTGCACATGACCGGCGCGTTGGCGCGCCACCGAGACTTCGGCCTGCCCATCAGCGGCATCGGCGGGGTCACCAACTGGCGCGACGCCGTCGAATTTCTGCTGCTCGGCGCCACGAGCGTGCAGGTGTGCACCGAAGTCATGTTGCGCGGCTACCGCATTGTCGAAGACATGATCGAAGGGCTCACCCAGTACATGAAGAAGCACCAGTTCGCGCGCATCAGCGACCTGGTGGGCCGCGCCGTGCCGGGGTTCTCAGAATGGGGCAACCTCAACATGAACTACGAGACCGTCGCGAAAATCGACGCCTCGAAGTGCATCGGGTGCCAATTGTGCATGGTCGCGTGCAACGACGGAGCGCACCAATGCATTCACCCCAGTGAAGACCCGTCGGTTCGCGTGCCGGTCGTCGACGAAGCCGAATGCGTCGGCTGCAACCTGTGCCAAAT
>JBGAIY010000176.1:0-14925 GCA_044225205.1 Myxococcaceae bacterium
GCGACTCGCACGTCGTCGTCAAGCGCACGGTCGACTTGCGCCAAGGCGAGCGACGCTCGGTCAACCTCACCGTGCCCGCCCAGCTCTACTCGGCGCTGGTGTCGGTGCGCGGGCCCACCGCCACGGGCCAAACCCACGTCAACTTCATGCCCATGGCGAACACCCGCCTGGTGCTGTGCTTGGGCCGCGCTGACGACTTCGCCGAATTCGTGGGCCATGCCCCGGCGACCGACGTCGAGGCGCCCACCACGGAGGTCGACCAGGTCTCGGTCATGCCGCCCCAAGACGCGCCGACCGAACCCATGGCGTACTCGGGCTACGGCGTGGTGGTCGTGCCCACCGAGAAAGACTTCGCCACCCTCGACGCCGCGCAGCGTGCCGCGCTCGAGGCCTCCCTGTGGGCGGGAGGCACGGTCGTGCTCGCGACGCCGTTTCGCGCGACCCAGGCGTTTCCGCTCCTGAACGGCGCGAGCGAGTCTGACGCCAAGGCCCAAGCGTCGCACCCCTGGCAAACCTACGGGCTCGGTCGCTTGTACGTGACGAATCACCTCGACCTCGGCTCGGTGGCCGACGGCACGCCGCTGGTCGACCCGCGGGCCCGGCCCGACCGAAATGGCACGGGTGACGGCACCGCCCTGTTGCCGCAGGCCTTCGCCCCCCTCGGCACGTTCATGTTCGTCATCATCGTGTTCACGTTGGCCATTGGCCCGGGCAGCGCGCTCATCGCCCGACGCCGGGGCGCGACCACGTTGCTCTTCACCGTGCCGGTCACCGCCGCCGTGACCTGTCTGTTGATTTTGGGCCTGTCGTTGTTTCGCGACGGCTTCGTCACCCACGCCGCCAGCTACGGCTACACCTGGCTCGACACCGCCCACAGCCGGGCGCTGACCATTGGCGTCAACGGCGACTACGCCAACCTGGCCCCGAAGGAGATGACGTTCTCGGCGGCGACCACGCTCTACCCCCACTGGCGCGACTACGCCACGACGGGCGCGTTCGACTACGAGTTCAAAGACGGCTACCACTTCGCCCCGAATGCGCTGCCTTCTCGCACCTACCGCGAGTTCGCGCTGGCCAGTGTGGCCCCGACGCGCGCCCGCCTGGGGTTGACCGAGCGCGGAGGCCGCTACGTCGCCCACAACGCGCTCGGGCACGACGTGGAGTCGCTCGTCGTGAACATCGGCGGCCAGTTCTACACGGCCGCCCACCTGGCCGACGGAGACGAACACACCCTCGAACGCACCGAGAAGCCGACGCCGCTGGGCTTGGCGCCGACCGGTGTGCCCCGAGGGCTGCACTTGGGGTACCGAGCCTTCGTCAGCCCCACCGACCAAATCGACGCGCGCTTCGACGAACGCCTCATCGAACGGTTTCGCGCGCCCACCGAGCCCAACGAGTTCGTCGCGCTCATTCGGGGGCAAGGCTTCATGCCGACTGGGGGCCTCCGCCCGTCGTTGTTCGACGGGCAACACCTGGTGCTCGGCGAGGTGACCCCGTGAGCCTGCTCGAAGTGAAGAACGTGTCGCGGTGGTACGGCGAGTTTCGCGCGGTCGACCAGGTGTCGTTCTCGCTCGAGGCCGGCACCATTCTGGGCTTCATCGGCCCGAACGGGGCCGGCAAGTCGACGACCATGCGAATCATCGCCACGCTCGACTTGCCGAGCGAAGGCGAAGTGCTGTTGGGTGGCCAGTCGGTCGTCGACCGGCCCGACCACGCTCGGCCCCTCATCGGCTACATGCCCGACCGGTACGGCACGTACGACGACATCACGGTGTTCGAATTTCTCGACTTCTTCGCCAGGGCCTACGGGCTCAAAGGCGCGCTGCGCACCCAGCGCGTCAACTCGGTGATGGAGTTCGCTGGCCTGACCGGGTTGCGCGACAAGCTCACCTCCGACTTGTCGAAAGGCATGAGGCAGCGCGTAGCCCTGGGCCGCACGCTGTTGCACGACCCCCAACTGCTGCTGCTCGACGAACCGGCCGACGGGCTCGACCCGCGCGCCCGCATCGAGCTGCGCGAACTGCTCAAGGCGTTGGCCGCGCAAGGCAAAGCGGTGCTCATTTCGAGCCACATTCTCACCGAGCTGTCTGAAATTTGTGACAGCTGCGCCATCATCGAACGGGGCCGGGTGTTGGCCACGGGGCCGGTGCACGAAGTGCTGGCCACCTCGCAAGGTGGCTCGGCCCACGTCGACGTCGACCTGAAGTTGCTGCCTCAGACCGCCGAAGCGAGCGCCCGGCTCGAACGGCTGTTGCTCGAACAGCCGCTCGTCACCCAGGCGACCGTCGCCGACACCGCCGCGCGGGTGCGCCTGCAATTGCCCGCGGGCACGGCCGCCCACGCCACCTGGGCCGACGAGGCGTGCGCGCACCTCATCGGCGTGTTGGTGAAACAGCAGGTGCCCCTGTGCAGCTTGTCGGTGCGGTCGGTCGACCTCGAAGACGCCTTCATGTCGGTGACGAAAGGGCACGTGCAATGAGCGCGTTCGACGCGGTTGACCGCCTGGGCATTCGCGTGGCCGAGCGCGCGAGCCCCATCGTCGTCAAAGAGGTACGCCAGGGCCTGCGCACCCGCGTGTTCTGGGTCTGCTTCGCGTTGATGTTGCTGGCGTCGCTCACCATTGCGCTGGTCGAAGCCGCCCTCGACCCCGACGCCGCCACCGGGGCCGGTGCGTTCGCCGCCACCTTCTCGGTGCTCGGCTTCGTTGAATTCTTCGTCATACCGTTCACCGCTTTTCGGTCGATGGCCAAGGAACGCGACGACGAAACGTGGGTGCTCTTGTCACTCACCGGCCTGGGCCCCCGGCGGGTGATTCGCGGCAAAATCGCGAGCTTCGTCTTGCAGGGGCTGCTCTACGCCAGCGCCGCGGCGCCGTTTCTGTTGTTCAGCTACTTTCTCAACGGCATCGACCTGCCGACCATTGTCGTCGCGGTCGCCATGGGCGCGGCGTTTCACGTGTTCTTGGTCAGCGTCACGGTGAGCCTCGCCACCGTGGGTGAAACGCGCCTGGCCCGCGGCGTCATGCAATTCGTCGTGCTGGGGTTGTTGGCCGGGGCGCTGTTCTTCGCGCTGGGGGTCGCGGTGTCGGTACAACGCCTCGTCGAGAACATGACGTTCTCGGGTTCAGAATTTGCCGACTTCGCATTCGTGGGGGTGTCGTTTCTGGTGGCCATGGTCAGCACCGCGTGGCTGCTGTTCGAAGTCGCCGCCGCCTCGCTGTCAATGAGCACCGAAGACTACGCGCGCGGCGTGCGACTCGCGTTCACCACCCAAGTGCTGGCCGGCCTGGGCCTCTTCGTCACCGCGTGGTTTTTGCACGAGCGAGACCGCTACTTTCCTTCGGGTTCGGCGGTCGTGGCGTTCTACGTCTTCGTGGTCGGCACCTACGTCGCTTCAGACGCCGACGGCCTCGCCCGCAACTTGGCGGCGACAGGCCGCTCGTGGCTCAAGCCCGGCGCGCTGCGAGGCTACGCGTGGGTGGTCGCCACGGTGGTCGTCGGGTTTGGAGCGTTCGTCGTGTTCGCCAGCCGCGTCACCAACCGCGGTGACTTCATGGCCGTCACGGCCGCGGCCCCCGGGTTCGCGCTGTTGTACTTGGCGGCGGGCCAGGTGCTCGGCCGTCTGTTGCCCCACGCGCCGCACCAGCGAACCTTGATGATTCGCGTCGCCACGGTCGCGCTGGTGGTGGTCGCCGCGGGGGTGCCGCCGCTGTTGGGCGCCTACTTCAGCAAGCCCAACGACACCGCGCTCAACATGCTGAACCCGGTGGTCGGCCTCACCAACCTCGCCGACGGCGACGACCACTCGTATTCAGGAGTCGTCGTGGTGTGGGTCTTCGCGGCGGCGGCGGCCCTGTGGGCTTGGGCCCTGGCGCGCCGGGCCGACGTCGTGCGCTAGCGACACCTGGCCCGCCTTTTCAAGGGTCGGCTTCTTGAACAGTTGGTAGGAAGCGGCGCATGGCACGAACCGCCGCCGCACCAGCCCCCGCCGCATCAGCCGGGTTGCTCACCACCAGAGGCGCGACTCCGCTCGCGTCGTTGGTGCCAGCCGATTGGCGCAAGGCGTTGAGCAAAGAAATCGCCGCGCCCTCATTTCAGGCGTTGAACACGTTTCTCGACCAAGAATCACAGCGGGCGAACGTGTTTCCTCCACGGGGGCAGATTTTCGCGGCCCTCAAGCGCACCCCGCTCAAGAACGTCAAGGTCGTGATTGTCGGGCAAGACCCGTACCCCACCAAAGGCGACGCAAACGGCTTGTCGTTTTCGGTCAACAAAGGCCAGCCCATACCCGGGTCGCTCAAGAACATTTTCGCGGGGCTCCACGCCGACACCGGCGCGCCGGTACCCACGAGTGGAGACCTCGGCGCCTGGGCCGACAGCGGCGTGTTGCTGCTCAACACGGTGTTGACGGTGACCCAAGGCAAACCGAATTCGCACCACAACAAGGGTTGGGAGCCGTTCACCGAAGCGGTGCTGAAGAAGGTGAACGAGCAACCAGGCCCAGTCGTCTTCATTTGCTTTGGCAAGCAGGCGACCGACATGGTGAAGCGGCTCATCGACCCGGCGAAGCACACCCAGCTCGACGTCATTCACCCGTCACCGCAGAACGGCACGAAGTTCGTCGACCAGGTGAAACGCGAACACACGTTCACCCACGCGAATGACATTTTGACCGCGGCCGGGCGCAAGCCGGTGAAGTGGGCTTTGCCGTGACCCGCGGCGACGTGGCACGGCCGCGTCTGGCAGCGCACTCGAGCGAATGATGAGCCCGCGAGCCCCTCGCACGCGTAGCCCGCGTTGCGCAACGCGGCGGGGTTCACGACAAAGGTCACCACTTTCGTGGCGTCTGTTCGAATTTGCTCGAACGGGTCGTAGGGTTTGAGGTTCGCCATGACGGGCCAGCGAACTCAATACCCCGCGACGGTCGCTGTTGAGCCCGGCTGCGTTGGGCTTTCGCTCTGATGGCAGCCCCCTGACGAGCGTTGACCGAAGCGAGTTTGGAGGCGGCGCGCTGGGCCGACTACGGTGCCGTCGCCATGACGCAAAGAAGCACTGTCGGTCTGTTGATGTTGATGTTCGTCGTCGCAACTTCGGCGTGCGCCCCCGGCGAGCACGCTCCGCTCGACGCAGGGCGAGCACTTGACGCGAGCCAACCGCTCGACGCCGGCCAGCCGTTCGACGCAGGGCCAGCGCTCGATGCCGGCCAACCGCTCGATGCCGGCCAACCGCTCGATGCCGGCCAACCGCTCGACGCAGGCCAACCGCTCGACGCAGGCCAACCGTTCGACGCAGGTCACGCACCAAGCGACGGAGGCACCGACTTCACGACGAACGCGGCCAACGCGTCGAGTGCGCTCCCGAACTGGCCGGCTTCGAACACCTACGACCACACCGCTTCGAGCTGGAGCAGCGTCACCTTCGGCGACGCGAGTCACACCGAGAGCCTCTCGTTCACCTGGGTCGAGGGGCTTCAGCCCACCAACTACGTGAAGCTCATGCCGCGTTACAACGGCCTGGCGGCCCTCTGCTTCCCCACCGAGTTCACCGTGTGGTTCTCGAATGGCGGTACCTGGGCGCAGGTGGCCTCGTACAGCGACTACCCGACACCGAGCCGGGGTGAGCCCATCATTCTGCCGCTGCCGGGCACTCGGGTGGCTGACGGCATTCGCATCACCGCGACGGCGCTTGGTCTCGACGACGTCGGCAACCGTGCCTTTCAGCTCGCCGAAGTCGCAGCCGGGTTTGATGCCCGATTCGAGCAATTCACCTGGGTCGCCAACAACACGCCCGCGCTGCCAAACCGCACCCAAGTGCAAAACGTTGGCTCGGGCCCTTTCAACCCAACGAAGCTCTCGCACTGGAACTACGACGACCGAGGGGTCGTCTTGGCTCCGAAGAGCGGCACGAATCGCAACATTTACGCACCGCAGGCAATTCACGGTACCAATGACACCTGGACCATTTTCTTCGGCGGTTGGGACGGCTCGGCGACGGGCAATGATCAGATCTCGCGTACGACCACGACCGACGCATTCAACACCTTCGGCACCCACTCCGTGGTGATACCCAACGGCTCGTACATTCACTGCAACAACGACTCGGTCATTCAGCTGAGCCCGACGAGCTGGGCCATGGTCTACACCACGTACCCCAACGGCACGCTCAACAAGCCTTTCGCGGCGACGTCGACCGACGGCGTCACCTGGTCGAGCGTCTCCCTGTTGACGATGACGGGCTACGCGAACTGGAACCTGGCCGACGTCAACGGAGGCAACACGATTTACGTCGACCCCGCGGGCACCTGGCACCTCTACTTCATCGACTTCTCGGCGACGGGGGTGACGGGCGTGCACCACGCAACGAGCCCCGACGGTCTGAACTACACCTACGCGGGTCTCGCGCTGAACAACGCCGTCGTACCGCAAGACCTCAAGGCGTTCACCTACGACCACACGACGTATTACCTCGGGGCCTACCACGCGAATGCCCAAACCATTTGGACGACGGTCAGCACGAGCCTCCATGACCTGGGGCCCATGACGCCGGCCTTCACGAACCAAGGCGACGCCGACAAGTACATGGTGGCCGCGGGCTTGGTGCAAGACGGGGCTCGCGTGTACGGCATGCTCTACGGCGCGGGGGCCGTTTCGTCGCTCGACCAAAATCGAATTTTCGCCGCGTGGCTGCAGAAGAAGGTCATCTTCGAGAATGCCCACGTGCGCTGGGGCGACATCGAAACGGGCTTCGGCCCCGACAGCGTGCGCGTCATTCTCGCTTCGGGAGACGACCTCGAGACGGGCGTCTTCACGGTGTACGACACCGACGGCACGACGCTGCTCTACACGAGCCCCCCGGTCACCATGCGGGTCGGCGACGTTTGGCAATACAGCGGCCCGTGAAGCTCAGGGCGTGGCGGGCACCACAGGCGAGGGCTCGTCGGGCTCTTCGGAAAGGGCCATGTCGCGCATGAGGCGCTTCGCTTCTGCCGGTTGCATGCCCTTGTCGACGAGCCACGAATACAGCGGCAACGCCATCAGCGCGAAACCGCTCATCGACCAGCTCTTCTCGAATTCGGCCTGGGTCAACACGTCGAGCCGCGCGTAGCCACACCCTTGGTAGAGCGCGGCCGCTCGCTTCGGGGGAGCGTTCTGCAGGGCCTTGGCCGCGGTGTCTTGCCAGTTGGGGCAGGCCGCGTTGGCGAAGCGCGAATTCTCTTCGAGCGCGCCAGCGAAGAGCGTCGCGCGGTCGGCGGTGTTGAACGTGTTGATCTTGCGCAGCGTCTCGCCAATGCCAGACGGGAGCTTCGACTGACACGCTTCACCGAGCCCCGCGGCGACCAGCATGGCCCTCGACGACGCGTCGGCTCCCGCCACGGCGTCACGAACATTCTTCATTTGGGCCGAGTCACACGGGCCGTCGAGTGTCGGTTCGGTCTTGCAGCCACTGAGCGAACCCACCAACACCAAGCACCCCACGAAAGTCATTCGGCATGCGCGCATGGGGCCAAGCCGTACCACGTGGGGGCGCTCGCTGCACACGGTCGCCGCGCACCAAGCCGGCGCGCGACTTCACGCGGTGAAAGGCCCGGCCTACGCCGGAGCCGGAGTGCCGCCCGCCATGGCCTCGACGTGGGCGGTGGCTTCGGCCAAGTACGCCAATCGGCGCAGCTTGATTTCGTCGGGCAGCTCGGCGAACGCGCGAAACGCGTCGCCCACGAGGGCCCGGTTGCCGTTGCTGGCGACGTGCGCCAAGTCTTGCGCCATTTCGGCCGAGTCGACCGCTTCTTCCCAGTTGTTGTCGGGGTTGAAGCCGGCTTCGAGCAACGACATGAACAGCGTGGCCGCGGCGAGCCGCATGCGCAGTTCACCCACCAGGTCGAGCGCTTCTTTGGTGGCGCGCATCTCGAGCAGGGCGCCGGTGATGCGGGGGTCGACGTCGCCGGTCGCGTCTTCGACGTCGAGCGCCTCGCGCAACAGTGCGTTGAGCAAGTCGACCGCGCCCACCGACGGCTCGACCGACGTGCCGACTTCGCGCAAGTACATCACCGCGACGGCGCTGTCGGGCCCGCCGTGCTTGATGACTTCTTTGGCTTTTTCAATGGCCTGGTTGTCGGGCACCGGCCGGCGGCCTTCGAGGCGCGTCTTCACGGCTTCGCGGTAGAGGTGTTCGAGGCTGGCGCCGGGTTGCATGCGGGCGGGCAACTGCGGCCGCAGGCCCGGCACGTCGAGCACCCACAACGGCGGGTTGGCGATGTGCTTCATGGCGCGAAACAACAGCGTGCCCGGAGGGTCTTGCGGTCGAAACGGCGGCAGCTCGGGCTCGCTCGACGAGGGCGTGGTGCCCAACACCTTCGCGCGTTGCTCGCGGGTGAAGCTGGTCACGCCCACCGCGGGAGGAGGCGGAGGCGGCGGCGCGTCTTCTCCATCGAGGCCGGTCACCCGGTCCATGTCGACGTCGTCGAACTCGAGGCCCTCGAGGCCCTTGGCGCCGGTGAAGTCACAGCGCAGCAGCTTCAACTTTTCAAACGTCGCCCCTTCGAGGTTCGCACCGCGAAAGTCGCAGTCTTGCAACCGGCCGCCCACGAAGTACGCGTTCGACAAGTCGGCGTCACGAAAGGTGACTTTCGACAGGTCGCACTTTTCCCACTCGCTGCCGATGAGCAGAAGCCCCGACAGGTCGGCGTTCGCCGAAAACAGTTGGGGGAACGTGGCGCCCGTGTGGTCGAGCGGCACTTTTCCGTCTTTGCGCAGCTGATTCCACTGGCGGGAGCCGGACTTGAGGAGCTCTTCGATGCTGAGCGACTTGGCCATGATGGCGGGCTTCTACCGTCTCCCAGGCACCCCCCGCGACAATTTCTTTTCACCTTTGTCGCAACCGGTGCTGGGCCCGCTGCCGAACCGAAAAAATTACGGCGAAATCTTGACCGTTTCGACCGTCGAAAACCCTTCGAGAAACTTGCCCATGGGCAGCCAGAAAATGCCGTCGTCGCGGCGGTCGTGGCCGGGCTCTTGTTCGCCCCAGGGGTTGCGCAGCTTCACCCACAGCTCGCCGTTGGCGCGCCGCTGGGTGCCGAGCACCGCATACGCGTGGTCGGGCACGAGGCCTTCTTCGAGGCCGGTCTGTTCGGGTTTGCTGAGGGCGACCACGCAGCCGCCCGGCTGGTTGGCCAGGTCGAGCTTTTTGAAGACCTCTTCGTGGTTCGACGAGGTCGACACGAAGAAGAACGACGGGTCGGCGCCCGTCAGCGCTTCGAGCGCGTTCGCCGCCATGCCCGCTTCGATGGCGTCGTAGCTGCCTTTCCACGACGCGTAGGCCTTTTCGAAGAGCAGCGGCCACAATTCTTTGGGGTCGCGCGCGCTCGCGTATTCGGGCTGCTTTCGCCGTTGGGGCAGCTCACCGTCAATGGTGACTTCGACCGGCACCGTCGGCTCGCCGCGCACGGGCCGGGCATGAAACCGCACGGTGTACGTGCCGTCGCCGTTGTCGGTGATGGCCTTCTCGAGCAGGTCGGGCCTGGCTTTCGCGACCACGACCATCGACGAAATGAAGTAGCAGTCGCCCACGTTGCCCTGCATGGGGTCGTCGGGTTTGAAGCCGTCGACCGACACCGACCCTGGCCGTGGCGCCCAGTGCACGACGTGCGACTTGTCAGAATCGGGCGTGGTGGCGGGCTTGGCGACCGGCCTCGCGCGGCCCTTTTCGGGCTCGAGCCGCGCCAATTCGCTCGCGCGGTTCGAAGTGATGAAGTCGACGAGCTTCTTCTTGGCCCCGTCGTCGAATGCGTCGCGGTGCTGGTCGACGAAACCGGCCAAGTAGTGGCCTTCGACTTCGGTCAACCGGCCTTGCTCGGCTTCGCGAATGAGCGAGTCGGCTTCGGCCGAGGTCACTTTGTTGCCGCTGGTCGCCAGCTTCTTGAGCCGTTCACGGTACTGGTCGCCTTCAGAGCCAATTTTCGAGGGCATTTGGCCACCGTACCCAAGTCGAGAAAGGCTCGCACTGACGCTGAATGAGAAACACGTGTTCACCCGAGTGTGCACCCCTTCGCCACCCAGGGCCCAAGCGGCGAATTTTCTTCGACGAACCGGGCCCACGCCGGGCTACACGCGCACGCCATGCTGCGTGTTTTCGGGTTGGTTCTGGCTTTCGCCGCGTCGGTCGGCTGCGGTCGCAACACCGGCACGGCCGACGCCGGGCCCACCGACGCCGGCGCCGACGCGCGGCTTACCCACCACACGGGCCTGTCGGGCACCCACGTCGCCAGCTGTGACGACCCGGTGTGCGGCGAAGACGCGAACCCGCCGCTCGGGGGCCCGCATTGCCCCACCCTGTCACCCTGCCGCGCGTTCGCCGCCGACCAGCCCGTCAAAAAATGCAATTGGGTGCACAACCTCGAACACGGCCACGTCGTGCTGCTCTACAACTGCCCCGGCGGGTGCGACGAGCTCGTCGCCCACCTCACCCAGCTGTGGCAAGACGCCCGCGCCGCCGGCAACTCCCGCGTGCTGCTGACCGCCGACCCGACCCTCGCCAGCACCGTCGCCGCCGTCGTCTGGGGCTGGGGCTGGTCGGGTGACCAGTTCGACGAAGACGCCATTCGGGCCGTCATGGCCCACCAAGACGAAGACGCTCCCGAGCGCGGCCTCGGCTGCGCACCGTGACCGTGCACGCACAACCACCGACCTACAACCACCCCGCGGCCAGGTAGCTCTCGCCGCTCCGCTTGAGGGCGTCGCGCACGGTGCGCTTGGGGCGAAAGCCCAACACCGTTTCGGCTTTGTCGATGCGGCAACTCCACCCGGGGGCCAGCAGCTGCCGCGCGAGTTTTCGGTTGAGCGGCAGCTTGTGGCCTGAGACTTTCGAGACAAGGTCGGCCGTCGCCCCGAGCGCCCGCAGCACGCCCTCGGGCATGGGCACCGTGCGCACCGAATAGTGAAACAGCTCAGCGACCAGCCGCATGAGCGCTTCGACCGTCATCGCTTCGGTCGAGCTCGAGAAGAAGGCTTCACCATTGGCTTGGGGTAACTCGCCCTGCAGCAAAAGCTGGTCGACCACGTCTTCGACGTCGACGAGCGAGAGTTTTCGCTCGGGGCCCAGCAACTTCAGCACCACACCGTGCTTCACCAATTTGAAGAAGGTGAGGTTTTCTCGGTCACCGGGGCCAATGATTCTCGAGGGGCGGCAGCAGGTGACTTCGAGCTTGGGCAGAAAACCGAACGCCAGGCGCTCGGCTTCGGCCTTCGACTCGCCGTACCATTCTTCAGGGGCAAAAGGGTCGCTCTCGACGCGGGGGCGGCCTCCCACCGAGGGGCCCGACGCCGCGAGCGACCCCACCAACACGAGCCGGCGGGCCCCGGCCGCCACCATGGCTTGCGCCACGACCCGGGTGCCGTCGGCGTTCACCCACATGAAGTCGTCGCGTGAAGTGCCGCGGCGAATGCCCGCGAGGTGGTAGACAAGCTCCACACCTTCGAGGGCGCCAGGCAACGTGGCCGGCTGCGTCACGTCTCCAGCGACAACGGAAAGGCGGGCGTTCTCGAGTGAAGAAGCGTCGCTGTTGGGGCGAACGAGACACCGCACGTCGTCACCGCGTTCAGCGAGTCGGCGCGCGAGCCACGAGCCTAAGAAACCATTCGCGCCGGTGATGAGAATTCGCATGGGCTTTAAGTCTCCCTCGAAAAAAGTTCATCGAGGGGCTGTTTTTCGCCTGGGGCGGTGCTACTAACCGCGACCCGGTTCACCCGTTTGAACCGCGTAACAGTCAAACGCGTCCCCTTCGGAGGGGGAGCAGAAACAAAGGAACACAATGGCCGCCAAGAAGCCCGCTGCGAAGAAGACTGCTGCAAAGCGCACCCCGAATGCTGCGTTCATGAAGGCGATGAAGCCCTCTGACGCGCTTGCCGAAATCGTCGGTGACAAGCCCCTGCCCCGCACCGAAGTGACCAAGAAGGTGTGGGCGTACATCAAGAAGCACAGCCTGCAAGACTCGAAAGACAAGAAGAAGATCAACGCTGACCCCAAGCTGCAGGCGGTCTTCGGCGGCAAGAAGTCGGTCGACATGTTCGAAATGACCAAGCTCGTGAACAAGCACCTGAGCTGAGCTGATCAGTTCGCTTATGACGTTTGAAGAGCCTGCCGCGAAATCGGCAGGCTCTTCGCATTTGCGGGGCGCGTGAAAGCGGTTGCGCTACAACGCGGGCGCATGCAGCGTTGGCTTTCGCCCCGGGTCGGTTTCGCTCTGCTCGCCGCGCTGTACGTGCTGTCGTTTCCGTACCACCCGGGGTTGCGCTCGCCGAACAGCTGTCGCCTGTGGCGACCACGCGCGTTGGTCGACTCGGAGCACATCAACATCAACCAAGCGCTGCGCCAATTCGGCGGCGTGGGAGACCTCTCGTGTGTCGCCGTCGCCCAGGTGAATGGTGAACGAAAGCTCGTTCGCTGCGTCGGCGAAGCGCCCCCCGGGCCGGTCATCGAGCAGTGGTACTACCCGTCGAAAGCCCCGCTGACGTCGTTTCTCGGCGCGCCCGTCTACTGGGTGCTCAAGCGGGTGCAAGACCCCGTGCCCGAATTGGCGCAGGTGTATTTCAGCCGGCTCTTCGTGACGGTGTTGCCAGCGCTGGGCCTGCTGTGGCTGCTCCGAAAATTTCTGCGCGAGTACGTCAAGCCCGAGACCGCCGACGTCGCGACGGTCGTGTACGGCTTGGGCACCATGGCGTTCAGCTACGCCGAAGCGTTCATGAGTCACCAGCTGACGGCCGTGTTGCTCTTCGGGGCGTTCTACGCCGCGTGGCGCACCGAGCGCGGCGAGTGGGCGTGGTGGGGCTGGCTCGTCGCCGGGGTCGCGGCGTCGGCCACCGTCGTGTGCGAATACACCGGCGCGCTGGGCGTGGTGGGCGTCGCCTCGTGGGTCGTGTTCAAGCGGTGGCGGCAATGGCCGCGCTTGGGCCAGGCGGCCGGCCTCGTGACGGTGGGCGCGTTGCCGTTGCTCGCGGGGCTCATGGCCTACCACGCGGCCTGCTTCGGGAGCCCCTTCACGAGCGGCTACAAGTTTCTCAACGACGCGAACTACCAGGGCTGGCACGTCGGCGGCTTCTTGGGCATTCGCTGGCCCGACGCGCGCGCGTTCGGCTTGTCGCTGTTTTCGCCACTGCGCGGGTTGTTCGCGCTCTCGCCCATGCTGTTGCTCACGTTCTTCGGCTTGGGCGCGCTCAAGGCGAAAGACCGTTCGCTGTTCGTCTTCACCTGGGTGTTGCTGCTCGCGAATGCGTATTTCACGTCGTCGTTCGCCTACGACTCCTGGGGGTGGACGGTGGGGCCCCGCCACCTGACGCCGCTCGTGCCGTTCTTGATGCTGCCGGTGGGGCTCGCGCTCGAGGCGTTCGAAGCCAAGGGGCGACTCGCGTATTCGGTGGCGAGCGGGTTGTGCGTCAGCTCGGTGCTCGCGAGCGGCGTGGTCGGCTTCGTGAACTACGTGCCCGACGACGTGTCGACGTCGGTGTGGGCCTTGGCCGTGCCGCTGCTCAGCGACGGCTTCTGGCCCGTGTCGGTGCTGGCGACGGTCGTGCCGAACCCCGCGTCGGGCGCGGTGCTCGCCGCACTGCTCGTCGCGCTCGCCGCCTGGCTCACGACCCGCTTCAAGCCAGTCATGGTCGTGCTCGTGCTGACGGTCGTGCTGCACTTCGGGGCGTTGAGGCTCTTCACCCGCTTCGACAGCGGCGACGTGGGCGCGCTCGCCTTTTTGAAAAAAGTGTGGCTCGCCCCCGCCGGCGTCGTGATTCACCTGTTCTGACGCTCGCCACGGTCGTCGGCGGGCTCCCTCGAGCCGCCGCGTCGCGTTTCCATTTTGGAAAGACTGCGTGGAGCGACCCGCGACTGTTCGGGTCGGCCACCGACCGTTGACACCGCCGGCTCCATTCGCGCGGAGACCTCGTTCGCGCCTCGCACAGGGGAACTGAGCATGAACCGGGTCATGACGGCGGCACTGGCGGCGGTATTCGCGTTTTCGTGTGGCCCAAACGCAGCGCCCGGCGCCGAAGCGGGTTTCGACGACGCGACGACGCGACGACGCGACGACGGCCGGCGCCGCGCTCGTGAAGCTGAAGCAGAAGCCGCAGGCGCCGGTCGCGCGCGTCGTGCAGGTTTCGGCCGGCTCGGTGAAGAGTGACGGCGTCGTTGCGCACGTGCTCTCGGTGCAGTTGAACAGCGAAGCCATTGCGCTGGCGGGTTCGTCGTTCAAGTCGCGCCCGCTGTCGGTCGACGTCGTGGTGAACGACATCGTGCTCGCCGACTACACGACCACGTCGACGACGCTCGCACATGCGACCGACGCGGCCTTTTCGTTCGACGCGTCGGGGGCGCTCGTCGTCGACGTCGGCGGTGGAGCGAACGTCATTCTGCGAGACACCACGGTCGAACTGCACGGCCTGCGGGCGCCGGCGATGTTCGCGACGACCCTGGTCGCCGACAGCGCCGTCGCGACCGGGTTCGCACGCACGGCCTTGCCGCTCGCGTACAGCGACCTCGCCCTGTCACACCGACTCTCGCAGCAGCCACGGCACCGTGTGGGAGGTCAAGCGCGCCACGTTCGACGCCCTCACCCTGCACGGCAGCGTGCGAAAGGGCTCGTCGAGCGAAGGCACCGTACAGATGGAATACGCCGGCGACATCATCGGCGAGACGGCCGACGGCAAGCTCGTCGTGCAGACGGTCGTTGCCGGAGACAACGCCAGAGCACTCTCGAACGCCGTACCGAAGAAGCTGCCGGTGACGTCGGGCACGACGTCGCTTGCGTGCGGCACGGCGGGTTCGGCCGGCTTCATTTGCCTCGGCGTCGCGACGGCGCTGTAGGCCAGTCGCAAAGGCCAACGAGTCGGTCACTCGACCAGTACGACGTATTCGAAACGTTCACCCTTCGCGTTCCACAACATCA
>JBGAIY010000177.1:0-14784 GCA_044225205.1 Myxococcaceae bacterium
CGTTCAGCAATTCTTTGAGTTTCGCCATCGACTCGGGTTTCGACGCGTCGAAAGCGCCGGGAGTGCCCAACACCTCGGCCCCGCGCTTCAACGCCTCGAAGCCCGCGAGGTCACGCCCACTGACGGTGCGGTACGGCCCCGTCGTCGCCGCTCGCAGGGCGAACAGCGCGTCACTGACCTGCTTTTCGCGAGGGTCGGTCAACGGTTCGAAGCCCGAGGCGTCGACGAAAGACCCAGGCGTACCGGCTGGTTGAATGGCCATGGCGTGTTCTTTCTGCTGCCGAAAACGTGACGGTTGCACCCTACGAGCCTTCAGTGCGCACCGCAATGTGTCGGAGCGAACGCCCTATTTTCGAAACACAAGACTCGCTGACCGCTGTCACAAATGGGTGCCCAACACCGCCCATGGGCCCAGCCTTCGGCCGGCGTGCTGTTCACCACCACCCGAGCACGAGGAGGTCATTCGCTCGTCGAGCGCAGTCGTTTCTTCGCCACTTCGGCGGCCCCATATCCGCACATGCCGTGCACTCCTGGGCCCGGCGGCGCCGAACCTGAGCAAATCAAAATGCGCTCGTTGGGCGTGGTGTACGGCAGCCGCAACGTGGGGCGAACGAGCAGGTGGAGGCCGGTCAAGGTGCCTCCTGCGATGTCGCCGCCGAGCTGACTCTGGTTCGCCTTTTCGAAATCGCCGCCGCGTTTGATGCTGCGGTGCAACACGCGGTCAGAGAAGCCGGGAGCGAAACGTTCGAGCTGCGCCTCGAGCGCGGGCCTCAAGTCATCATCGTTGCCATTGGGCACATGACAATAAGCCCAGAAGGTGTGGTGCCCCGGTGGGGCCCTCGTCGGGTCGAAGAGGCTCTGCTGGGCACACAGCACGTACGGCGCCGTTGGCACCCTCCCCGCTTCGGGCGCGGCCTCTGATTCGCGCAGCTCGTCGAGCGTACCGCCCACGTGCACGGTCGCGGCGCGGGCCACTTCGGCGTTGCGCCACGGCATCGGCCCGTCGAGCGCGTAGTCTATTTTGAAGACCCCCGGAGCCCGCTTTCGTTCACGCAGCCGAGTCAAATACCCGCGGGGCAACTCGCGCTCGGTGCAAACCCGGGCCATGACTTCGGCGTGGGTGTCGAACAACACGAGCCGAGCGGGCGGCAGTTCGGCGAACGTCGTCACCGGGTGGTTCAGTTCGACTTCGCCGCCGTTGTCTTCGAGCACCTGGGCCAATGCGTCGGCCAAGCGCTGCGAGCCACCACGAATCAGCGGCCACCCGACCGCGTGCCCCGTCACGGCCAACGCCAACGCGAACGACGCGGTGAAGGCCTCGGTCAGCGGCGAAAACGAATGCGCCGCGCAGCCGGCGAACAACGCGTGGGCTTCTTCGGTCTCGAACTCATTGAGGGCGAAATCAACCGCTGAACGCAGCGCATGAAACCCGAAGCGCGCCGCGAGAAACGGGTTTCGCAGCGGAGGCTTGGTGAGGGGGTTGAACAGCAGCGGCTTCAGGTCTTCGAAATGCTCGACGAAGGGTTTCACCAGCGCGAGGTACTTTTTCGCGTCACGCCCCAAGCCTTCGGCGGTCTCTTCGATGCTGCGGTGCAACACGACGGCACGGCCGCCGTCGAGCGGGTGCGCCAACGGGTGCGGTGAATGAATGAATTCGACGCCGTGCTTGGCCAGGTCGAGCGACGCGAAGAAGGGTGACGCGGCCGCGAGCGGGTGAATGGCCGAGCACACGTCATGGGCGAAGCCCGGCAAGGTGAGCGGCAGGGTGCGGGTACCGCCGCCGAGGGTGGCCTGCCCTTCGACGACTTTGACCGAGTGCCCCGCCTTCGCCAGAGCCACGGCCGCCGCCAACCCGTTCGGGCCAGAACCGACGATGACGGCGTCATACCGGCGAGGGCCAGTCACGGGTGGTGGGTTCTCGGGTGAAGGCCGATCTTCGCCACCTCGTGCCAGAAGTTGGGGAAGCTCTTGGCCACGCTGGCGGCGCCGCCCGGCGTCAGCGTGACGTCGACGCCCGCCAACGCGCCCAACACCGCCGACGCCATGGCCAAGCGGTGGTCGTCTCGGGCGTCAAAGTCAAAAGACCGAGGGCGCGCCGCGGGTTCAATGGTGAATTCGTCGAGCTTCTCGTCAGCGCTGAAGCGGGCCCCGACCCGGGTCACGAAGTCGGCAATGCCGGTGACGCGGTCGCTTTCTTTGTGGCGCAACACGCCCACCCGCGTGAAGCGCGAAGGCGCCGGCAAGACGCACGCGAGCGCCGCGAGGGCGAGACACGCGTCAGGGCACACTTCGGCGTCGACGACCAACCCGCCGCCCAGGTGGCCTTCGACCCGAGTGACGGGCCCGTCGGCGACCAAGCGCAACCCGACCGACGCGAGGTGCTGGGCAAACCGCTCGTCGGGGTGACCACTGTCGCGTTGCACCCGCGCGACCGGCACGCCGAACTTCCACGCCAGCGGCAACAAGTAGGTCAACGAAGACCAGTCTCCCGGCACGAGGGGAAACGGTGCTCGCTCACTGGGTGGCGCGCTCACGCGCCAAGCCCCGTCGACGAAGGCAACCCCAAAACCGACCCGCTCGACCCATTGCCGAGTCAATTCGAAGTACCCGACGCTGGTCATGACGCCGTGCACGACGACGTCACACGGCCGCCCCGTCAGGTGGGCGACGCGCGCCGCGCCGAGCAACAAACTGCTGGCGAACTGGCTGCTCTCGGCGCCGGTGACGTCGAAGCGGCTCACCCGCGCCAACGCTCCGGGCGGCGTTTCGACGGCCAGCGGCCACAGACCGGGGCTCGTGGGCACAATGGCGCACCCCAGCGCGCGTCGGAGCGACTCGAACAACGGCTCGTGCGGCCGCTCGCCCAGTCGCCGAGTGCCAAGAAACGTCGCCCGTTGACCGGCCCGCAGCGCCGCTTGCGTCACCAAAAAGCGAAATGGCGCGCCTCCGTCGTGACAGTCGATTTCGGCGTTGTCGTGCTGCAGCGCAACAAGCCCGGCCTCGAGCACCTGCACGTCGCCTGGGTAGACTTCATCGCCCGACAACACCGGCCCCGCTCTCAGAATGTCGGCGAGCACCAGCGCGCGCTGGGCGTCAGACTTCGACACCGGTGGCACCAAGACGGTCGTCATGCACCATCGCTCCGTGAAAACGAAATGGGTCGCGCTTTGGCCGCGGGCGGCAGGCCATCGCCGTGGTCAACCCGCCCCAACAACGCCGTTTCACCTGACGCCGACCCGGGCCTCGTGGGCTCTTCCGTGACGAAGGGAGTCGTCATGTCCCTACACTCCAGCGCGACGTGAGCAGCGACGCCCACACCTTCTCTGGTACCGGCTCGACGCACCAGCGACCCGGCCGCTCGAGCAACACCATGCGCACCTGGCCCGCGCGACTCGCCCCCTTCTTGTCGGCGCGCAGCAAGACCGAAATCGCCCGGGCCGACACGCGGCCGAGCACGTTCGCGAGGCGGGCACGTGGCATCGCGCCATTCGGCAACCGCGCCTCGACGTCGCGAGCCACTTCGGCGGGGGTGACGCCCAGCGCGACACCGACATCGAGCGCGCAGAGCATGCCGAGGCCCACGGCCTGTCCGTGGCGCACGCGGTGACGGGTGACCGATTCGATGACGTGGCCAAACGTGTGACCGAAATTCAGCACCGTGCGCACGCCGAATTGTTCGTACGGGTCGGCGGCGCAGATGCGCGCTTTGAGCGCCCGGGCTTGGCGAATGAGCGTCTCGTCATCAGGGGTGCGCTTCGACCACGCGGCGAAGAGCGGTTGGTCGCCCAACACCATTTTCCACGCCTCGAGGCGACCTTCGCGCCGCTGCGATTCGGTCAAGGTCGCGAAGACCTCTGGGCAGACCCACGACTCTTCGGCGCAGTGAAATACGCCGAGCGCGTTCTTCACGACGCCGACGTTGACCGCGCCCTTGCCGCCGACGCTGCTGTCGACCGCGGCGAGCAGCGTGGTGGGCACATGAATGAGCTTCACGCCTCGCTTGAGCACATGCGCGAAGACCGTGGCCACGTCACCGATGGTGCCACCGCCGATGGCGACGAGCGTCGTCGAACGGGCGACACCGAGCGTCTTGAGCGCGAGCCGCCCCACCGTCTCGAGCGACTTCGCGCGTTCTCCGGCGGTCAACGCGATGACGTGCCGGGCCCGCAGCGAGCGCGCCATGGCCTTGTGCAACCGCAACACCCGCGCGTCGGCCACCACCAGGGCGTCGTCAGGCACGTCGCGTTCGACGAACGGGCCCCACCGGTCGACGACCGGCCGCCACGACCCCGGCGCGAGCGGCTGCGTCGGGCTCATGGGCGGTGATGCCTCGCTTCGGCCAACATGAACGCGTCGGCCAACACCATGGCCACCATGGCTTCGATGACCGGCACCGCGCGCGGCAAGATGCACGGGTCGTGTCGACCTTCTTTGGCGTGGGCCGCCAGCGTCGCGGGCGGCTTGAACAGCACCCGCACCGACAACGGCTCGCCGTTCGACAAGCCGCCTTGAATGCCACCGTACACCTCAGACGGCGCGCCGTCGGGCCGAACCGCGTGAAACGCCGAACCCGGCAACTTCAAGTCGGCGTCGAGCGACGGCGCACCCCAGACGACTCCAGTCACCGCGCCCACGCCGGTGACCGCGCCCGCGAGCAGCGCTTTCAACTTGCCGAACACGGGCTCACCGAGGCCGACGGGCAGCCCGTCGGTGCGCACTTCGATGACGCCACCGTACGAGTCGCCCGCGGCCTTCGCTTCGAGAATGAGGGCCTCCATGGCCTGGGCCGTGGCCGGGTCAGAGCAGCGCACCGCGTTCGCGTCGACCTGGGCGCGGGTCAGGCCCGCCGGTGCCGGGGGCGCGAACAAGGGCCCGACTTGAGAGACCCACGCGACCGTCTTCACCGAAGGAAAGTCGCGCGAAAGGTACGCCTCGGCCACGGCACCGCCGATGACGCGACTCAACGTTTCGCGGCCACTCGTGCGACCACCGCCCCGAGGGTCGCGGTGTTTGAAGCGCTCGCGCCACACGGCGTCGGCGTGACCGGGCCGGTCTTCTGTGGCGAGCTTCGCGTAGTCTTGGCTGCGCTGGTTTTCGTTGCGCACGACGCAGGCGATGGGCGTGCCCAGCGTCTTGTCTTCGTACACGCCCGAGAGCACCTCGACCTGGTCGGCTTCGGCGCGGGCGGTGGTGACGGCCGACTGCCCGGGTCGCCGGCGGTTGAGCGCGGCTTGAATGGCGTCGCGGGTCAACGGCACGCCGGCGGGGCAACCGTCGATGACCGCGCCCACGCCGACGCCGTGGCTCTCCCCGAAGGTGGTCACCCGAAACAGCGAACCAAAGGTATTCACCTTACGCGTTCTCCCACAGTGACTTCTGCAACCTGGCTTGGGCCATGAACCACCGCGGGCCCAGCATGCGCGGCATGCCACCTTTGGCACGAATGCGCTCGGCCACCGTTCGGCCGGGCACTCCGTACGCAATGACCGCGACCTGCGCGCCGGCGAAGCGCAGGGCCTCGGGAGGTTCGACGTCGGCGGGCCAGGTCCACACGACGGCTCCCGACAATGGGGCCGCGAACGCGTCTTGCCGCGAGCGCAGCGTCAGTTCGACCCGAAATTGCTGCGCCGCAACACGAATAGCTTCGGTCGCGCCGCCGTTGCCCAACACGGTCACCCGCGGGGCCTTCAGCGCTTCGAGCATGGCGAGCGCCCCGGCGTGGTCGGTGTTCGACGCGGCCCAGCCGTCGACGGTGCGCACGAGCGTATTCACCGCGGCTTCGCTGGCGCCCACGATTTGGGCGACCCGTTTCTTGAACGGGTTGGTCACCGCGAGCCCGCGGTGCGAGGCGTGCAACGAGCGCAGCAAGGGCCCAAGGTCGGTGTCGACCGGCAGCTCGATGCGGTCGAACGGTTGTTCGTGAATGCGCGGCGAGCGCGAGTGAGCGACAAAGCCCCCGATGATGCCGAGGCGGCCCTTGGCGCGGGCGGCCGGGCGGCTGCGGCGGGCCTCGCGCGTGGCGTCGGCCACCAAGCGCTGCCCGGGCGCGGCCGACCAGCCCGGGTCGGCGGCGGTGTAGTCGAGCGCGTTGCGTTCGGCGAGGCGCGCGCGGGTCGGCAACGCCAACGGCCCCGTCGCGAGCACCGTCACCCGCTCGGCCCCAAAGTGCTCGATGAGCGCGGCTTGGGTTTGAAGCAGTTGCTCGGCGCGTTCGGGCGACTCGAGCGGTTCGACGTGCTTCACCAAGGCCCCGCGGTCGACGTTCGCCCACGCCGCGAGCGCGTCTCGGGTGCTGAGCGCGCGAGGAGCGTGCAGCGAGCGCATCACCGCCGGGCCCACCGCCGAAGGCGAAGGGCCGAGCTCGGTGTCGACGAGCTCGGCGGCGTGGCGCCAGGCGTCGGGCAGCGGCGTGCCCCGCTCGGCCACCAAAATGGGCAGCGCGCGGCGCACCGGCAACAACTCGGTCTTCAATGGAGTCAGGTCGGTGCGCAGCTCGAGCAGGTCGGCGCCGCGGTGGCGCGAGTGCCAGGCGAATTCGACGACGTCGACCCCGGGGGGCGCCGTGACGACGCGCCGCGCCCGCAACCCGCGGTCGAGCTTGAGCACGAAGTCGACGAAGTCGAGCGGGTGGGCGGCGCGGTGCAGGTCTTCGCGCTCGGTGAACACTTCGCGCAGTTCGGCCTGCAGCGACAATTCGGGTCGCAGGCGCGGGCGGGTCGGGTCGGCGATGAGGCGCTCGACGTACGTCTCGTAGGTCACCGGCACCAGCACGACCACGCAGCCCGCCAACACCGGGCCGTGCGCCGCCAGAAAACCGCCGCCGACCGAGACGACCGCTCCGCGGGGCACTTCGCGAAACGCTTGGCGCTCGGCGGCCCGAAACGAGGCGACGTCATTCTTCACCCATTCGTGCAAGGGCCGCTGCCGCGACAACACCTCGTCGAGGTCGACGCCGACGCGACCGAGGCGCTGCGCCACATGGGGCAACAACCGTGACTTGCCGGCGGCGCGGTGGCCCGCCAACACGACGGTCGCTCCCCGCGGGAGCCCCTCGCTCGCCTCATTTGCCCTTCTCGCCCAACGGGCCCTCAGCACGTGCGTGAGGCGGGCGTCGAGTTCGTCGAACAAGTCCACGGGGTGAATCTCCCACTGCCCGACCGAAGGGAGCCAGCGTTAATTGCGCCGCGTGCCCGAGCGCCCACCAACGCCACTTACCGAATGGGCACGTACGGTTTGCAGCCGCCGCGGGCGGTGCTGATCGAATCACTGCACAAGCACCGCGCCTTGAGTTGCCGGCGAGGCTCGCCGGGCGCCGCCTGCACGCTCACCGGCCGTGCGGCACACGCCCCTTCGGCTTCGGCGACCGAGTGAAACGTGCCCGAAAAACACCCGGTCGGGCCGCCTTCGGTCGACCACTCGCAGTAATAGTTCGTGGCCGGCCCTGCGTTTCGGGGCAGGCCCCAGACCGGCGCCGCGGCCTGCGGTGGCGCCTTCTGGCTGAGCACCGCACGTTGCTTCGCCTCGCGTTCTTGGGCCAGCTCGGCGCGGCCGCGAGCGATTCGGTCACCCAGCGCCCGCGCCCGTTCGGCCTCGACCGCCGCCGGGTCGATTCGGCCGAGCGCCGCCACCACGACCGTCATTTCGGGCGACTCGTACGCGTCTTCGCCCTGTTGCGCGACGAGCACGTCGACGTCTGCTTCGAGCTTGAACACTTCGGGCGCGTGCTTCTTTCGACACGCCGACACCGCCACACACAGCACCCCGAGCACGACCACGGTCATCACACGCATGAGCGCCCATGGTAGCCGCTGGCCCTGCCGCGTACCTGGTTTGGCGCGGTTATGTTGCAGTGCAACAAATACCCTTGCTCTTGGTGGCCAAACGACGCATTCATGGGCCCGATGCACCTGCTCGAGACCCCTCGGCTTCGCGTGAGTTGGTTTGAAGCCGGCAGTGGCCCGAGAACCGTGGTGCTGTTGCACGGCAATTTTGCTTCGGCGAAGTGGTGGCAGCGCACGGTGCAATTGGCGCCGGCCGGCGTGCGCTTCGTCGTACCGTCGATGCGTGGGTGCGGGCAGAGCCGAGCAAGCCGCCCCATCAGCCGCATCAAAGACCTGGCCGATGACGTGACGTCGTTTCTCGACGCGCTGTCGATTTCAGACGCCACGGTGGTCGGGCATTCGCTCGGGGGCGCGGTCGCGCTCGAGTTGGCGGTGCTGCGGCCCGACTTGGTGAGCCGGCTCGAGCTCATCGCCCCAGCCCCGGGAGACCGCCTCGAGTCGATTCGCGAACGCGGCAGCAACTTGGGCCGCGCCATGCGCCTGTTCAACCCCGACTTGCCCGGCAGTCGCTTGGCGCTCGTCGGCTTTTTGCACTTGGGCCACGCGTTCGGCGCGGTCGAAGCCGAGCTGCGGCGCGGGCTCGCCAACATGATGCCCACGGCGCACATGTCGAAAGCCGAGTTCGATTCGCTGGTCGACGACGCCAAATCGATGGACCCCGCCTTGGTCGCCCGGGTCTACAACGCCCTCCACCGGTGGGACGCCCGCGAAACCGCGCAGCACGTCAAGGTGCCGACCCGGGTGTTGGCCGGCGGCCGCGACTCGCTCGTGCCCCGCCACGCCCTCGAGCTGCTCGCCGCCCAGCTCAAGGTGACGCTCGAGGTGTGGCCCGAGGTCGGCCATTCGCCGATGATTGAGCAGCCCGAGGCCTTCGTCGCGTGGCTGCTCGACGCGCAGACGCCGCTGCGGGCCGCCAGCGCCGGTACCTCGAGTAGCCCGAAGTTCAGATGAGCTGATCGGCTTCGCGCGTGTTCGGTCTCGAAACCATCTCAGTTCAACGGGGAGCGGTTGCTTGGCATCGATTCGAATTCCTCCGACCGGTGCGAAGGCCCGCGCCCTTGTTGCCAACCGCCCGCGATGCCAGCAACTTCGTCACTGCGTGGCCGCCAGCCATGCCAAGTCAACGAAGCCACCTGACGGAGGAACGAGGCCGAGCGCATTGAAACGCTTGGCGAGCGCGACGAGAACCGCGGTGATTTCGTGGTCGCTCGCACCCGCGTCAACCATCTGCCGAACGAAGGCCGCCCGGTTGAGGTGCGCGGCCACGTCGGCCAATTCAGCCGGCGCGAGAGCAGCGACTCGAGCGCGCCAGGCATCAATGGTTGGCTCCGCACGCTTCACGAACGCGCTCGCGATTGACCGACGTTCGCGGCGGTCGGCATCGCCCCTGCGACAAAGAGGCCCAGGTCGGTCGTATCGGGCGGAAGCGGTGCCCCGACATCAAACGAAGAACGCGTTCGCGCGGGTCGTACGCCGTCGCCGAGAGTGATGTTTTGCGCAGCGACAAGTGTTTTTCGCAAGAGCGCTCGATCGTTCTTGGCCTGCAGCGCACGAACCTGGTCGAGCGACAGGTCAAGTGAACTCCTCGGCGAAGCGAAGACGTAGTCTACCTGCATGACCGTGACTGGCTGGTTTTGCCCGCGAC
Organism: Myxococcaceae bacterium; assembly: GCA_044225205.1. Lineage (GTDB taxonomy): Bacteria > Myxococcota > Myxococcia > Myxococcales > Myxococcaceae > JAEUJT01. The sequence continues at coordinate 9,487 of JBGAIY010000177.1, forward strand.
GCAGTGAGCGTGCTTCTCGCTGCCGCATGTTGAAATCACTCCAGGTATCACGGTCAAGGTGCACGACCGTATTGGCCCACTGGAGATTCTGACCTGCTTGGTAGGTTGGCCCAAACAGTGTGGTCGTGGCGACTTCTGGGTGTTTCCCAAGCACCTCGTTCAAAACGAACGTGCGCCATTCGCTCTCGGGCACAGCACGATTCGTCGTGGGGTTCTCGGGCATCGTCGGGTCTGGCCGGTACGACCCTTTTCGAAACGGCAATTTGAAAGGCCCGAGTTTTTTGAGCGCTTGGCCATTCTGATAGACCGCAATTTTGTCATCAAGACAGGCAGCGTGCAGTTTCACCGGTACTCGCTGCGACATCACTTTTGCCGACAACTCAACGAACGAAAGCTTCTTCTGCCCGGGCACGTCGCGCAGACCGGCATCGTCCGTAAAGAGCAAGGCCCGCCCCGCCGGGAGCCCGGCGGCTTCGTCTTCGTGCATCTTCTGCAAGAGGGCTTTGCCTACTTGCGCCAACTTTTCCTCGTTGTTCGTCAAGACGGCGAGCTTTTGAATCACGGGTTTGAGGCTTCGCCGCACTTCACGAACGCTGGCGTCGCGCGCCTGAGGGGTGAGCTTGGCTCGCGAAGAAGTGGCGGCGGGGTCGGCCAGGCCGCGGTCACGGTAGATGCTGGCCAGCCCCTCGAGCGCGACCTGAACCTTGCCCGCTTCGGCCACACTTCGATACGCCCCCTCCAGTTCGGGGCTCATGTTCAACGTCAACTGAACATCGGTGCGTTTGGGCAGCGCCACGTTGTCATCGATGCCCTCTGCATAAATGAAGCGAGAGCGAATCCACTCCAACATTTCGCGGGTGGGGTCGATCTTCAGGCCTCGCCGGAGTTCGAACGCGCCCTTGACTCCCACGGTCACCCCGTTCACTTCGTCGAACAGGAGCTTTCGCCAATTTCGGGCCTGGTTTCGAGCGGTCTTGCCGGCCGGAGAATTGAGGTCGACCGCGCGAACGCCGGCGTCCATCGTTTGGAGGCGCTCCGGTTCTGGCTGCGGGGTACCGGTCATTTCAATCGTGCGGGGGTGTCTGAAGCGCAGAATGGCCGAACCGCTCGCTGTCTTGCGGTCGTTGGCGATGTGCGCCTCGTCGTAGACGACGGCCCCAAACCGCGACGCGTCAAAAGGCTCGCCCTTCGACTCGCCCTTTTTCACCGCACGCCGAAACTCGGTGTACGTCATCACCTGCAGTCGGTTGACGAGGGCCTCGGCCGCTTCTGGCGTACGCTTGGCGAAAATTTCGGCGGCAAATCCTCCCTGCAAACCGTCGGGCACAACCACCAAGAACGGCCGCTTTTCTCCTTGCTTCGACATGAGCTCGAGCGCGGAAATCGCAATGAGCGTCTTGCCCATTCCCGTGCCCAGGGTCACCGCGCCACGCCAGCCGTCGAGTTCGAGGCGAGCGAGCGTGCTGCGTTGAATGGGGCTCAGTTCGAAAGGGCGTACCCGCCCCTCTCGGTCGAGAGAGGTCGACCGAAAACCACCAATGTTTTTCGCTGAGTACCGCTCGAGCGCTTCTGGGGTAAGCGCCTTTTCGAACTTGAGCAGCTCGCCGATGTGCGCGTCGACGACGCGCTGGGCCTCTTGCGTCTTCGAGAACGAACCGCTGATTTTCTGAATGAACGTGTAGCTGCTGGGGTCGAACACAAACAGCGTGCTCTTCGAATCTTCGACCTGCCGAACGTCGGGCAATCGCTTCGCCAACTCCGACATCGATTGTCGAACCGCGGTCCACTCCGGAGTGCTTGGTAGGCGAAGCCGAAGCTTGGTCTTCTGCTCGCCGCCCTCGCGCACGTCAAAGGCCGTAATCGCTGGCTGACGGTTCGACGCGGTCGGCGACAACCAACGCAATCGTGAATCGGCGGCTGAAGCTTGAAGCGAGGCTTCGTCAAGTCGGCTCACGACATCGTCGAGATAGCAGCCGCGAAAAGGCCCCTCGACAACCATGCGTCGTGCGAAGAGGTCGTTTGGCTTTTTGAACCACCGAGTGGCATACGTCATCGCCTTGTCTTCGCTGTTCTCTCCATTCAGCGTGACGTATTCGGTATTGGCATTGGCCCCGCGCAGACCGTTGCTCGCCAGTTCGTCATCGCTCAAACTTCTCAGGGCCTCGACAGCAACTCGGTCTTGCGCCAGCACTTTGGCGCCAACCTGACGATTGGCACGTTCGGCATGAATCGCGACGAAGCGGCGCAGAGAGCGATTCTCGACGACGCGGCCCATTGGCTGCAGAACGACACTCTCGCCGGTCACGGGGTCGACGCCAACGGCCGCGGCCGTGGCGAGCGCCTTTGCAACCGGGTCACGCGAGGGGGCGGCTTCGATCGCGCTCGACCCGAGTTCGACGCTCGCGCTGTCTTTCGAAAGAAAGACCCCTTTTCTCGCAGCGAGGTGCGACGACAAGCCTTTCAAGACCTTTTGAATCTCGCTCTCGACTTGGGCCGTGTCGGCCCCCGGCGGAGCGTTGTCGCGTTCATGGGCCAACTTCACCAAACGTTGCGCCTCGAGAGCGACCGTCTCAACAACGCGTGGCCGGGCATCGCTCGTGAGCACGATGCGCATTTCAGACAGGTCGCCCAACCCAAAGCCGACATCGACTTTCTGAAGGCCGGCCACGCCGCTCAGCGAACTGGCCGAGGTCGGCACCGTCGGCTCGAACGACGTCACAACGCTTTTTACAGTCGAGACAGCAGAAAATTGCTTGAACGGGGCATGCAGCCCGAAACTGGGAAATTTGATGCTCGCCATGGCAACTCGTCGCCCCAGAGGTGACGACGACATCCTCTCCGACCAAAGGTCTATCAACAGTGATGGCCCATTCGTCAACCTGCTGTCGATGAGAAATGGGTGAGGCGAGCAACCCGTCGTAGCAAGTTTGATACCACCCACTGGATTGCAGTTTCCCAGTTCGTCGACCCTGGGTCGTTTCGTGGTACTTTCTGACCCCATCGCCCACATGAATTCGAACCCGGTCTTGTCTGCAGCCATCGAGCGCGAGCTGACCAAGGAGCGGGTGCTCAACGTGCTGCGGCTCCACGCGGTGCGGGTGGCCGCCATCACCGTCGGGCTCTTGCTGGTCGCGGCGTTCGGTTATTCGTCGCTCGTCGGCCCCGAGGCGCGGGTCGGTTGGGCCGTCATGGTGCCGCCGCTGCTGGCCTGGTGGCTCACCGCGGTCGTGTTGGGAGCCGTCGGCTTGAAGCGCCGCGACGCCGCGCGGAGCATCGGCTGGGCCTGCGCGTTGGTCGACTTTCCCGCGGTGTTTTCGATGCAGCGCATTTCGCTGCCGGTCTCGGCGTCGCCCGGGGGCGTCGCCGGTTTCACCGCCGCCATGTATTGCGCGCTGCTCATTGCCGCGACGTTGGTGCTCGACCGCCGCTTGCTGGTGGTCGCGGGCACGCTGGCCGTGGGCTTCACCGCGGCGCTCCAGCAACAAGCGAACATCGGCCTCGGGGCGCAGGTCGCCACCGGCATCGTCATTGCCACGGCGGCCGCGAGCGGCGGCTACCTCATCACCCGAATCGTGGCGCTCATCGAGGCCGTGTCGAGCGAAGGGCTGCGCCGCGAAAAACTGGGCCGGTACTTTTCACCCGAAGTCGCGAGCCGCTTGGCCGACCTCGGCGGCGCGGCGAATAACACCGAAACGCGCGAAGTGACGGTGCTGTTTTCAGACATTCGCGACTTCACCGCGCTCAGTGAAAAAATGACGCCCGAAGACGTGGTCGCCATGCTCAACGAATACCACTCGAGCATGGTCGAGGTGCTCTTTCGCCACCACGGCACGCTCGACAAGTTCATCGGCGACGGGCTCATGGCGTACTTCGGCGCGCCCATGCCCGACGACGACCACGCCAACCACGGCGTGCAGTGCGCGCTCGACATGTTGGCCGCGCTCGAAGACCTGAACCGCGAGCGCACGGCCCGGGGGTCTCCCGCCTTGCGCATCGGCATCGGGCTCCATTCGGGCAACGTCGTGGTGGGCGACATTGGCAGCCGGGCCCGGCGGCTCGAATACACCGCCATTGGCGACACCGTGAATTTGGCGTCGCGCATCGAAGGGCTGACCAAGACCCACGGCACGCCCGTGCTCGCCTCGAAAGAGACCCGCGCCCGCGCGGGCCCCCAATTTTCGTGGCAGGCCGCCCCCGCCGTTTCGGTGAAGGGCAAGAGCGAGCAAATCGAGACCTTCGTGCCGGCCATGGCATGAGCCGTTATTGAAAGTCACCCCATGCGCCCTTTCTCGGCCCGCCCCCCTTTCTCGACGCTCAGCCTGGTGCTGACGGCGGCCCTGTTGTCGGTCACGGCGTGCCCCGGGCCGAGGAGCCTCTCGGTGTCTTCGAGCGGCGGGGCGTGCACCAACGAAAACGAGGGCGCTTGCGAGTCGCCCACGCGGTTGCTCATTTGTCACAACAAGGTGTGGGTCGTGGCGAGCGACTGCAAGGGCCCCGACGGTTGCCGGCTCAACCAAGACACCTACGACTGCGACCTGCGCGGCAACAGCATCGGCGACACCTGCCCGGCCCAAAGCGAAGGCAAGGTGCGGTGCGACCCCGACGGGGGCGTGAACATTTTGCGCTGCGTCGACAGCGTGTTGCGGCTCGAATACGCGTGCCCGACGGCGACGGTGTGCGACTTCATCGAAGACGCGGGGTTGAGCTGTCGTTGAGCCGCCACGGGCGACGCGCGTCGTCCCACCGGTGTTGAATGCTGCGCCGGCCCCGTACCGCCAGGTCGAACCCGTCGGTCGAGGTGGCGGCGAAGAGCCGCTCGTGCGCCGCGGCCAGTTCTCGCTCGAAGACCGCGAGCGGCCCGGGCGGGTGCGGCGTGCCGAATTCGACCAACACGTCGGGGTACTCGTCTTCGAAAAAGACGTAGCGCAGGGCGACCGCCACGCTGGGCACCTTGGCCGCGCGCGCCAGCACCGCCGCGCCCCGCGACAGCTCGCCGAGCGGGGCCGCCGCCGGCCGAATTTCACCCTGGGGGAAAATGACGACCGCCGCCTGCGGCCGCCGCAGCACGGTTTGGGCGTACCGCAGCGTCTCGAGCGCCGACGCCGAGTCGTTTCGCCGAATGCTGAACGCGCCAATGCGGGTGTGAAACGGGTACTTCGCGAGGTTCGCCTCCTCCATCAAGGCGAACGCGTTCCACCCGCAGAGGGCCCCGAGCTGGTGCATGACGAAGCCGTCCCAGAAGCTGGAGTGGTTCGCGTACACGAGCAGGCCGTGGTCGCTCGGCGGGCGGGCACCGCG
>JBGAIY010000178.1:0-14723 GCA_044225205.1 Myxococcaceae bacterium
CCCATGCCCACGTGGCCGGTCGAATAGACCGTGCCACCCGCCGACGTCACGTCGACGGTCGCGACCTTCGAGCCATTTTTGTAAACGGTGAGCGCGTTGCCGACGATCTGCGCCTTGAGCACGTCGCCGTCGACTGGAGGGCCGATGCCCGGGTCACCCGAGTCGGAGAGCGTCGTGTAGTCACCAAGTGGCCCGTTCCACCGAACGACGGCCAAGTACCCCGTCACGCCCCACATGATCTCGTACCCGCGCGCCGAATTCGCGGTGATTTGAAAGCGCAGCAGCAATTCGACTTCGTGCTTCGAGGGTGACGGGTCATACCCCGCCGCTCGGTACACCGTGCCCTGCGCGTATTGTTCTGACGCCGCGACCGTACGCAAGTGGGCGATGCTGTCGTTGTACCGGTTCGGGTTGCCTGACAGCACCGACGCCACCGCGTGGCCCCCTTCGACTTTCGGGTTGTTCCAGTCGACGCCCGCGTCTTGGCCGATGACCCAACGGCACGCTTCGCTCAGCGGGTTCTCGTCGGTCGTGAAGGTGGTGAGGTAGGGGTCACCGACCGAACCGGAGCAACTGGTGGTGCCGGCATCGTCACGCGGTGCACCGGCGTCGTCAGCGGGCGCGCCAGCATCGTTGTCTGCTGTGCCAGCGTCAGGCGGTGCACCCGCGTCGTTGACCGGGGTGCCCGAGTCGTCAGGCGGTGCCCCGGCGTCGTTGACTGGAGTGCCGGCATCGAGAGGCACGGCCGCATCGAGCCCTCCCGCGTCTGACCGTTCGCCTGCGTCTGTGGCTTTGCCCGCATCGAACTCGCCCCCACCGTCGGCGGCATTCATGCCCGAGTCCGCTTCGCTCCCCGAGTCGAACGACGCTGTTCCTCCGTCGAGAAACCCGGCGTCGCGAGCGGGCGTGCCGCCATCGGTTCTCGAACCCGCGTCGTCATCGAGGTCAGCCACTTCGCCCAAACAACCCGAAGCCACCCCAACCAACACCGTCATCAGCAGAACGCGACGCATGGCCAGCAGCCTACCTTGAGACGATCAGCCAAAGCGGGCCTGGGCAAAACGCCTCACGCGCCAACACGTGCCAGTGAATGCGGCGAGTTCGCGTCAGGCAACTGGGCCGCTTGAGTCAGCAGGGCATGTCATCACGAACCATTGTCATCGGAGACTTGCATGGCTGCTTCGACGAGACCGTCGAGCTGTTGGCTCGTCTCCAGGTCACATCGAGTGACCGCGTCATCTTCGCGGGAGACCTCGTCGACCGAGGCCCGAAGCCACGCGAGTGCGTCGAGCTCGCAATGAAGTACGAATGCGTGCTGGGCAACCACGAAGAAAAACACCTTCAGCAACGTCGGCGCGCGGCCGAGAAACTCTCGCCGTCACACCTGTTCACCCGCAACGCGCTGAGCGACGTTCATTACTCGTACTTTTCAAGCCTGCCGCGCGTCATACCGTTGCCCCAGTTCAACGCCGCGGTCGTGCACGCCGGCGCCTACCCCGGAGTGCCCCTCGCGCAGCAAACCGACGCGCACCTGCTCCACATTCAGCACATCAACCCGCCCGACCTGAAGTCTCGCTGGCCCTCGAAAGCGCCACCCGGCTACTCGTTTTGGACGAATCATTGGCGGGGGCCGGAGCGGCTCATCTTCGGCCACACCGTGCTCGACCGACCGTTGGTCACCGAGTGGGCCGTCGGCATCGACACCGGAGCGGCGTTCGGCCGTGGGTTGACCGCCCTCGTGCTGCCCGACTGGCAGCTCGTCACCTTGCCGACGAAAGACCACAGTGGCGGCCAGAAGACGGTCGCCACCTACGACATTCAGCATGGAGTGAAGGCGTTCAGCTGACCTTCACACGTTGTCGACGTCGCCCGCGCCGTACGCGCCACCGGCAACGGTCTTGGTTTGCGAGGGGCTCAACGGGCGCAACTGCATCAGCTTCTTGGTCTGCACGGCTTGCTTCTTCATGATTCGACGCTCGGCTTTCTTGGTACTGCGGGTGAACAGTCAATGGGCTCGGTCGCGCGCATCGCCTCGAGCAATTGAGGGTCAAACGCCAGGCGCTCACGCACCGCCGGGTAGAGCGGGTCGGCTTGAAAGTCGCTCACCGTGAACGAGAGCAGCACCTGCGGCACGTAGCCCGCGAGCGTCGGCACGGGGCCCAAGGTCTCCGCGCGGCGCCCCGCGTAAATGCCCAACAGACGCTCCGCCGTCGCCGACGTGCCGGCGGTGAAGTGCTTCACGTTCAGGCGCTCGCACAGCGCGGCGATGCCCATGGTGAGCCGGGCGAAAAGTCGGTCGACCCCGCGAAACGCCGGCTGAATGTACATGGAGCGAACGTGGAGCAGCGTCGACGGCGTGCCGAGCGCAGAAAGCTGTGCCGCGTTGCCATACGGTGAGTTCGCGAAGCTCGGCGAGACCCGCTCGTGAAAATAGGCCTCGAAGAGCCCCACCGGGGCTCGCGCTTCTTCGCGAAAGGCGAAGACGTAGGTCGCGTACCCAAGCGGTTCGAGCAAGCGGGTCGGCGGCTCCTTGGCCCCAATGTCGTGGAGAATGGCCCGCCGCGCTTCGTTGATCGAAGCGGCGAAGGCCAGGGGCGAGGCGTGCTGAAGGTGGGTCGCCATGCCCACCAAGACGACTTCACCTGGGTGAAAGTCTTAGAGAAAGACGTGTCGGCGCCGAAAAGGGCAGCAACTTCGAGGCCTTCTCAAACGCCGCCGACGATTTCGAGCGACAGGTCGACCGCGCGCGCCGAATGCGTCAGCGCCCCCATCGACACGTAGTCGACACCCATCGCCGCCAAGACCGGCAGCCGGGCGTCGGTAATGCCACCCGACACTTCGAGCTCGACCCGACCTTGGGCGAGCTTGACGGCTTCGCGCAGCTGCTCGTCGTTCATGTTGTCGAGCATGACGATGTGCGCACCTTCGGCGATGGCTTCACTCAGCTGCTCGAGCGAGGTGACTTCGATTTCAATTTTGACCAGCCGCGGCGCGTTGGCCTTGGCGCGCTTGAGTGCTTCGCGCACCGAGCCCCCCACGGCGGCGATGTGGTTGTCTTTGATCAGCACTCCGTCGAAGAGCCCGAACCGGTGGTTGTACGCACCGCCGTCACGTACGGCCGCTTTCGACAACCCGCGCAACCCCGGCGACGTCTTTCGCGTGTCGAGCAACTTGAGCTTCGAACCCGGCACCGAATTGATGCGCGCCACTGCGTTGGCGGTGAACGTGGCGATGCCCGACAAGCGCTGAACGATGTTGAGCGCCGTTCGCTCGCCGATGAGCAGCGAGCGCAGCGGCCCTTGCAAGGTCGCCACGAGCTGCCGCGACGTCGTGCGCTGGCCGTCGGCGGCCAGCATGTTCACCTGCACCGAGCCCGCGTCGACCCGCTCGAAGGTGCGGGCAAACGCGCCCAACCCCGAGAGCACCATTTCTTCTTTCGCCCACAGCTCAGCGCGGCCCCGAGCCCCGGCCGGTACGAGCGCCTGGCTCGTGACGTCTCCCGCCGCGCCGAGGTCTTCGTCGAGGGCGAGGTCGATCAACCGGTCGACGAAATCGACCGCGCTCACCGCTTCACCTTCTTCTTCGCGGGCTTGGCCTTCGAAGCCTTCGCGGCGACCTTCTTTTTCACGGCCACCGCCGGCTTCTTTTTCTTCGCGACGGGCGCCTTCTTCGCGACCGGTTTCTTCTTGGGGGCCGGCTTCTTCGCCGCCACCTTCTTCGCCGCGGGCTTCGGCGCCTTCGCCACCGTCTTCGGAGCCTTCTTCGCGTCTTTCGCCGCGGGGGCCTTCTTCGCTTTCGCGCCCTTGGGCTCGTCGGTCTTCGCCGCGTTGAATTCGCGCACGGCGTCGTCGACCAAGCCCATGCCCATGTACGCCACGCCCAAATCGTAGTGGTCGCGTGAGCTCAGGCCCTCTTTGGTGCCCTCGCGCAGCTTCACGAGCGCCTCTTTGACCTGCTCGTCGGGCACCGACACCGACACTTCAGACAACTCGGCTTTCAGCTCTTCGCCCAAATTCACCGGGCCAGCCGCGGGCGGAGCGACCCTGACCTCCACCGGGGCGATGCGCCGCAGGTTCTCACTGAGCTTCTCGATGCGCGAGGTCAGCTCGGTCACGCGCGCGCGGTCTTTCTCGACCACCTCGGCCGGCGCCCGCGCCACGAAGTTCGGGTTCTCGAACTTCTTGTTGATGCTGGCGATTTCTTGCTCGGCCTTCGCAATTTCTTTCTTCAAGCGCTCGCGCTCTTCGGCCAAGTCGACGATGCCGGCGAGCGGCACGTAAATTTCCATGTCGCTGCGAATGTCGGCGGCGGCTTGGGGCGGCTTGGGGCCCACCTTCTCGACCGTCAGCTTCGACAAACCGGTCAACGGCATGACGTACGAGCGCCAGCGGTCGAGCGTCTGTCGCACGGCGGCGTGGTCTGACTGAATGAGCGCTTCGATTTTGAGCGCCGGCGACAGGTTCGACTCACCGCGAATGGCCCGAATGCCGTCGATCGCCTGGGTGATCGGCTTCATTTCGGCTTCGGCCGCCGGGTCGTCGAGCCGCGGGTCGAACACCGGGTACGAAGCGACGCAGATCGACTCGACCGAGCGCTGAATCGGCAACTTCTGCCAAATTTCTTCGGTCAAGAACGGCATGAACGGGTGCAACAGCCGCAGCACCTGGTCGAGCGCGAACACCAACACCGCCCGGGTCGACGTCTTGGCCGCGTCGTCGTCGCCGTAGAGCGCGCTCTTCGACAGCTCGATGTACCAGTCGCAAAATTCGCCCCACAAGAATTGGTACAGCACCGACGACGCTTCACCGAATTGGTACGCGGTGAGCGCCGCTTCTGTCTCGGCGGTGACTTTGTTGAGGCGGCTGAGCAACCAGCGATCGGCCAGCGACAGCGACCGTTCTTTGATGAACGTCGAACCGTCGTCGTGAAAGTCGGCCAAATTCATCATCGCGAAGCGCGACGCGTTCCAGATCTTGTTGCAGAAGGCCCGGTAGCCGGAGATTCGCTCGATCGACAACTTGATGTCGCGCCCCTGCTGCGTGAGCGCGGCGAGCGTGAAGCGCAGCGCGTCGGCCCCTTGCGCCGGCAACCCCTGCGGGTACTTGTTGCGAATCGAACCCGGCAAATTGGCGGCGGCCGCCCCCCGAACAATGTCGAGCGGGTCGATGACGTTGCCCTTCGTCTTCGACATTTTCTCGCCCTTTTCGTCGCGCACCATCGCGTGCAGAAACACGGTGCGAAACGGCACTTCACCCATGAAGTGCAACCCCATCATCATCATGCGGGCGACCCAGAAGAAGATGATGTCGTGGCCGGTCTCCATCACCGAGTTCGGGTAGAACGTCTTCAGGTCGGCCACGGTGACACGTCGAGCGTGCAAGTTGCCGACACGTGGGAATACGGGCCGTAATCAGCTTACTCCTCGCTGAGCAGTCGTTCTGTTGCCCTCGACCACGGAAGTCGTGCACGGTTTCACTCGCGTGAAGGGGATCAGCGAGTTCCAAGTCGTGCAAACGACCGACGAGCGTCGGCCGGTGCAGACCGGGCCACCCCAGGACCCTCAAGAAGGCTGCAGTCGAACTGCCGGGCGAATTGTCCGGTCAAGGGTGGGCGCGCGGCGGCCTGGGTCACCCAAGTTGCCGAGATGACAACGTGAGGCATCGTACGTCGCTGTCGGCCTTGCCCGTGCACTGGGGCAGGTCATGCACAACCGATCGCGCGTCGTTCTTCTCGTGGGCGGGTTGCTGGCGGGCGGGTGCACGGGCATGGCCGGAGGCGCCCTTGACGACCGCCTGCCGGTCGACTCTGGGCGAGCGAGTGTCGATGGAGGCGTTGCGCAAGACCACGACGACGCTGGTGTCGTATTGCCCACGCCCGACGCCGGCCTGCCGCCTTTCGACGCGGGTTCGGTCGTTGAACCGAGCGATTCGGGCATCGCGAGCGGCAAAGACGCGGGTACCACGCGCGACGCCGGGCGGCCGTTCGATGGGGGCCTCACTCCGTTCGACGCGGGCGTCACGCCGGTCGATGCCGGCACGGCCGACGCGGGCCGTCGTGATGCGGGCTTGCCGCCTCCGCCTCCGCCGTTCGACGCGGGGGTCATGCCTCCGGTCGACGCGGGCACTCCGGTCGTTTCGGCGACCCATCCGCGCATCGTGTTGAACGACGTGGCGACTCGGCAACGGCTCAGCGCGTTGCTGACGTCGAATGCGCCCGAAGCGACGCGTTTCAAGAGCATGGTCGACGCGCAAGTTGGCGGGGGCGACGTCTACGGCTTCGAGCAGTGGAACGCGGCGTTGCTGAGCCAATTGCTCGGCACGTCGAACTACTGCACTTTCGCCGTCAGCCACACCGATGCCTTCGTCGCGAGCGAAGAGGCGCTCATCGCCGGTGGGCACGCGGCTTCGGTCGCGGGCGACAGCTACCTCGAAGTCGGGCCGCTCATTGGTGACTTGGCGCTGGTGTACGACTGGTGCTTCGACTCGCTCACGACCAACCAAAAGTCGCGCTGGGTGGCCTACGCGAACCAAGCCGTGTGGAACGTCTGGCACAACGACCAGGCGAAGTGGGGCGGGGTGACCTTCACCTGGTCGGGCTGGTCGGTCGATAACCCGGTGAACAACTATTACTATTCGTTTCTGCAGGCGACGATGTTGCTGGGCCTCGCGACGCGCGACGAAAACCCGCAAGCGCAAACCTGGCTCGACACCTTTCACGACACCAAAATCATGAATCAGCTGGTGCCGACGTTCGACGCCGACCTGGTGGGTGGCGGTTCGCGCGAAGGCACCGGCTACGGCACGGCGATGAAGAACCTGTTTCGCCTGTACGACTGGTGGGCGCGTTCGACCGGCGAGCGCCTCGACCTGCACACCACCCACGCTTACTTGTCGATGGCGCATTTGCTTCACAGCATCGTGCCGACGCGCGACTTCTTGGCGCCGACCGGAGACCACGCGCGCGACTCGACCGCGGCGCTGTTCGACTACCACCGCGACTACCTGCAGGTCGACTTGGGGCTGTACGCGAACGACCCGTTGGCCGGCGTGGTGAAGCAGTTTTTGAGCGAATCATCGGTGCCGCGCATGTCGCAAGGCTTCATGTATTCGAGCGACTTCATGTACGCGGCGCCGAACGTGGTGGCCCGGCCGTTGACCGACTTGCTGACCACGTACCACGGCGAAGGCACGGGCCAGTTCATGATGCGCAGCGACTGGTCGACGGCGGCGACCTTCTCGAACTTCATTTGCGGCCCGTACACCGAGAGCCACGCGCACCACGACCAGACAAGCTTCGTGGTCTACCGAGGGGCGTGGCTGGGGTACGACCAGAACGTCAATTCACATTCGGGCATTCAGCAGGGCGAAATCATGCACAACCTGGTTCGCCTCGAAGCGGGCGGCTCGGTGTTGCGGCAGCGTGAAGGCCGCAGTTGCACGCCGGTGGCGTTCGCCGACGACGCGAACCTCACCTACGTGTCGGCCGACGCCACGGCGATGTACACCGACGCGGCCGTCACTCGCGTGCAGCGCGAATACGTCTTCATCAAGCCGGCGACGTTCGTGGTGTTCGACCGCGTCAATGTGACGGGTGGTCAACGCACCTGGCAGCTCAACGTGCCGGTGGTGCCCACGCAGTCAGGCAACCGGGTGACGGTGGCGGCGGCGGGCTCGAACCGGCTCGACGTGTTTCGCGTCTCTCCCACGTCGGCCATCGTTCAGACGGTGAATTGGTCGACGGTCGACTCGAGCACCATCGACGGTGACTCCATGAATGGGGGCTACCGGGTCGACGTGGTCGACTCGAGTGCCGGCGGGTCGCTGTTTCTCAACGTGTTGTCGACCAACGGCGACGTGGCCAGCGTGACGGCGTCAGACGCTTCGGGTCAAACCGGGGCGCTCATTACCTTCGCCGACGGGCGCACGGCGCTCGTGCGGTTTTCGAACGACGGCCCGGGGGGCACGCTCGAGCTCAAGGCGCCCGACGCGTCGGTCGTTCGCAGCGGAGCGTTGCCGACGGGTGTGCAGGTGCTGCCGCTCTTCGCGCCGTGATCTGCGTTTCGCTGCCGAGGCTCTCAGTTCAACTGAACTTTGGCTCGAGCCGCTGCTCCGTGACCGCAGAAACGCCGTTCAACCGTGTCTGACGCGCAGAGGTGCACGCATGAAGCGCAAATTGAATTTCGAAAAGCGGGTGAAGGCCACGGCCAGCCGAGCCGTGCTAGGCAGCGCGCATGACGACACTGACTCGACACCAAGGCAGCTGCCACTGCGGCGCGGTGCGCTTCGCGGCCGAGCTCGACCTGAACGCGCTGGCGACGTGCAATTGTTCGATGTGCGGGCGAACGGGCGCCATCATGGCGTTCGTGAGCGCGAAGCAGCTCGAGAAGCTGAGCGGCGACGAGAAGCTCACCGACTACCAATTCGGCAAGAAGGTCATTCACCACACGTTCTGTTCGGTGTGCGGGGTGCGCCCGTACGCCATGGGGCGTGCGCCCGATGGCAGCGAAGCGGCCATGGTGAACGTTCGCTGCCTCGACGGCGTCGACGTGCACACCTTGAAAATCAACAAGCAGTACGACGGCAAAAGCCTGTAATACTTGCGGTTTTTGCGGTCGTTTCGTTGTTCTTGGGCTGCAGCGGCTCGATTGAGTTGCCTCAGCCGCGGCCCACTGACCCGACGACCGGCCAGCCGTCGGCGCCGGGGTCGGTGACGGTGCCTGGGTCGGGTTCGTTGCCGGGTCTCCCGCCTCCGCCCGACCCGGTGCCCCCGACCGAAACGCCGACCGCGCCATGCACCGAGGTGGTGCCGCCCGCGCCGCGGGTGATTCGGCTGACGACGCTCGAAATGGCCAACGCGCTCGACGACACGTTCGGTTCGTCGGGTCTGCTCGACTTGCCGGCCGACGCGAAGACGTTCGGCTTTTCGACGGGCGACCAGCAAACGGTGAATCAGCTCAGCCCTTCGCGGAGGGGCTCAAGCGAACCGTCGAGGCGAGGGCGGCGGCGTTTCGCACCACGCTCACGTCGGCCAAGGTCGGCGCGAGCTGTTTGGCGACCGACGCCGGTGGGCGCGTCTGCGCCGAGCGCCTGGCCCGGCAGTTGGGAGAAACCGCTTTTCGGCGCACGCTCGCCGACAGCGAGGTGACGGCGTTGTTGGCGGTGTACGACGCGGGGGTCGACACCGGCACCGATGGAGATTCGGCCGACCGCTTTCGCGCGGGGGTCGATTGGCTGACTCGGGCGATTGCGCAGTCGCCCCACTTCATTTACCGAATGGAATTGGGCGCTCCAGGGGCGACGGGCACGTTCGCGCTGACTCCCGACGAGCTGGCGAGCGCGCTCTCGTTCACGGTGGTGGCTTCGGGCCCCGACGCGGCGTTGCGGGCGGCGGCGGCGGCGGGTCAGCTCGGCACTCCCGAGCAACGCAGCGCCCAATTGCAGCGCCTCGCGGCGGCGCGGCCCGAGCGGTTCAAGGCCCAAGTGCGCCGCTTCATCACCGAGTGGCTGCAAATCGACTTCGCGCGCCCGTCGTGGGCGAAGAGCACGGCGATGTACCCCACGTTTTCGGCGGCCATGCGCACCGCGCTCGACGCTCAAACCGGTCTGTTCATCGACGACTGGGCGGCGTCGCCGACGTTGGGCGCGCTGTTGACGAGCGGCGACGTCTTCGTGAACGACTTGACGGCGCCGCTCTACGGGTTGGCGGCGACGGGCAGCTCGCACCGCAAGGTCGCCGCGCCCGCGGGTCAACGCGCGGGCCTGCTCACCCAGCCGGGCTTTTTGGGCACCCACGCCCACGTCGACGGCAGCTCGCCCATTTTTCGCGGAGTGACGGTGATGAAGTCGGTGCTGTGCGTGCCGTTGCCGAACCCGCCGGCGAACGTGCCGCCGCTGCCGCCCGCCGACCCGGGCATGCCGCGCACGACCCGCGAACAGGTCGAGCAGCACATCGCCGCCGGAGGGCTCGCCTGCAGTGGTTGCCACAACAGCATCAACCCCATGGGTTTCGCCTTCGAGGGCTATGACGGGCTCGGCCAGTTTCGCACCCACGAGAATGGCTTCGCGGTCGACACGTCGGGGGCCATTGTGGGTACGCCGCACAGCGACCGCCCGGTGGCGAACGCGCTCGAAATGGCGGCCGCGCTCGCGGCGAGTGCCGACGTGCAGCGCTGCTTTTCGACGCAGGTGTTTCGCTACACCTTCGGTCGCCGGGAGACGGCCGACGACCGGTGTGCGCTCGAGCAAGTCTCGAAGCGCTTCGTCGACTCGGGGCTCGACGTGAAGGCCCTGCTGTCGGCCATTGCCGAAAATGATTCGTTTGCTCTGCGAAAGGCCGCGCCATGAAGCTCAGCGTTTCTCGACGAAGCGTGTTGAAGACGTTCGCGGGCCTTTCGGCTGGCGCGGCGACTCACTTTTCGGGCCTGTTGGGAGACGCGTTCGCGCAAGCGGCGTCGCCTCCGCTGCGGCTCATTTGCCTGACGCAGCCGCACGGGTACACGCCGTTTTGGAGACCGCGCATGCCCGACGGCAGCCCCGCGGCCGAGACCGGGTGGCGGCTCGATTTCGACCCTGATTCGTGTCTGGGCCCGCTCGAGCGGCACAAAGACAGCATGGTGTTGCTCGACGGGCTCGACTTCTACTGTGCGTATGGCCCGAATTCGACCGGGTCGATTGGGCACCACAGCGCGATTGCCGCGCTGACGGGCAGCGACCTGCGCGGCCCCGACGACCGCCGTTCGAAGAGCCCGTCGCTCGACATTTTCTTGGCGCAGTTTTTGGGCGTCGCGCCCATCGTTCACACGTTTTACGACGGCCTCAAGAGTTGGGACGCGACGGGCGAGCAGTACCCCGCGAACGAAGACATGGTGGCGGCGTACCAGCAGGTCTTCGGCTCGGTCGTGGTGCCGGGGGCAGACCCCAAGGCCGCGGCGAAGCTGAGGGCCGAGCGCTCGGTGTTGTCGTATTTGCGCACCGAAGCGACGACGTTGCGCGGTCGGCTGGCGGGCACCGAGCGGGTGAAGCTCGACCAGCACCTGAGCAGCCTCGACGTGATGGAATCGAAGCTTCAGGTGTCGACCGCCACCTGCACCAAGCCGCCCGCTCCCACCGGCCGCGGCGACTTGATGGAGTACCGCCTTCGGCATTCGGTGGCGTTCGACATCATCGCGGCGGCGTTGGGCTGCGGGTTGACGCGGGTCGCCACCTGTCACATGGCCGCGGGAGCGACGATGGACTGGCTCGACCTGGGGCCCGGCACGCCGGCGGTGCACAACGACGTGGTGCACGTCATGCGGGCCGACGACGAGGTGTCGGTGCGGCGCGTCTCGCGCATTCACCGCTGGTACGCCGAGCAAGTGGCGGGGTTGTGCGACCGACTCAAGGCGATACCCGAGGCCGGGGGCTCGGTCTACGACCACACCATCATCGTGTGGACGAATGAGCTCGGCGACGCGATGTTGCACGAGCCGTGGAACGTGCCGTTCGTCTTGTTGGGCGGCGGCGGGGCCTGGCGCAAGGGTCGGTATTTGAAGTTCGCCGCGGGCGCGGGCGACACGACGACCGCGCGCGAGTCGAATGCGCACAACCGGTTGTTGACGAGCGTGGTGAATCAGTTCGGCGCCAAACGCACCAGCTTCGGTGAGCCCGGCATCACCGGTGAACTCGTGGGGTTGCTGTGAAGTGGCGAGTGCTGGGGTGTTTGTTCGGCCTGGCCGGCGCGTCGTGCAGCGGGCTCGTGTCAGAAATGACCGAGGTTGAAGGCGGCGACGCGGGCCGGCTGGCCGTCACCGATGCCGGCTCAGGCGTGGTTGACGCCGGCGCTTTTGACCCTCGGGTCGACTCGGGCGTGGGGGCCGGGCCTGAAGACGCGGGAGTGACTCCGCCGGCAGACGCGGGGCTTGGCCCCGACGCCGGTTGGCCCCTCGATGCTGGCACGTCTCGAGACGCCGGCACGGCGCACGACGCCGGGGCTCTGCCGCCATTCGACGCGGGTGCGTTGCCGCCGGTGGCCGACGGTGGGGGCCCGTACGCAGGCCAACGCCCAACGGTGTTGATGGCTCCCCAGCCGCTCACGCCCACCAACGCGAGTCTGTTCGACGACACCTGTGGCGTGGTGTGGAACCCGGTCGCCGGCGAGTTGTTGCTGACGGTGTGCCAAATCAACAACGTGTGGAGGTGGCGCCCCGGGGTGACGGCCAACAACGGCTTCGACATCGTGCGCACCGGCGGAGAAGGCGTGTACGGCATGAACGGCCTCGCCGTGATGACCGACGGCAGCCTCTTGGTGGCGGAGGCCCAGGTGCACCGGTTGACCCGCTCGACCAAGGGGTATGACCAGCCCGTGCCACTGGTCGAATCGTGGTCGGGCGATGCGACGACGCCGGCGGGCTCGTTCAACATGCCGCTCCATGTCGTGAGCCGGGCCGACGGCACCATTTATTTCACCGACCCGTACACCGAGAGTGGTGGTCACCAGGTGTCGTACACCGCGGTGTACCGGTTGGCGCCCGACGGCAGCCTGAGCCTGCACTTCAAGAACTTGCGGGCGCGCGGCTTGGCGCTGACGGCTGATCAACGAACGCTCTACCTCAGCGGTGAAAACAACTACGGCCAGACGCAGCTGTACCGGGTGGCGTTGAATGACGACGGCAGCCCGGGGCCCGCGGTGCTCTTCGCCGACGCTCCGGGGGCTGGCAACGGCGCGTACGGCCTGTGCGTCGACCAAGCGGGCAACCTGTACCACGCCGGGCTCTACGGGGTTCGCGTGCACCTGCCGAGTGGGGCGTTGATCGACACGCTCGATGTGCCGGGCTCGAACGACTGCGCCTTTGGCGAAGCCGACGCCCAGACCTTGTTCTTCACGACTGGCAGCAGCCTCGCCACACACAACTTGTACCGCGCCCGCGTCAGCATCCCTGGGGTGTACTGACCCAAAATGAAGGCCCGTCGTTCCTGAATACATGGCCTTTTCCGCCCGGAGTTGAAGGGCAGGCCATTGACGTTCAACAGCAACAACTTCGCCCCAAGGCCCCCGACAACAAGGTTTTCGGGGGTTCACGTGGCGTCAAAAATTTCGTCGGTTTCAGTGGGAGCCGGGGCGGTCGCGGCAGGGGCCCAACCGGTCGCGCTCGAAGAGCAGTGGACGGCGCAGGTGCTCTCAGGCAACGCGGCGGCGGTGCTCGCCCCTGGGCCGACCCAGTCGCAGGCCTTCGAGTGGGTGGGCGACGGAGCCTTGCGCCAGCTCGACTACCCCGTGGCATTGCAGGCCTACCGCGCGGCGCTCGAAGGGCTGCCCGAGCAAGCGCCTCGAGCTGCGGTGTTGCGCCAGAAAATCGCCGAGTGCGAACAGAACCAAGCCGGCAAAATCGCCGAAAGCTCGACCTGGCAGGCGTACGACGGTGGCGTCGTGACCCGGTCGACCGAGACCACCCCGAAAGACCACCCCCGCACCGTGGTCGACGTGCTGGTGTCGTTCATGGAACGGGTCGCCAACAAACTGCAGCGTGGCAATACCGGCTACGCGCACATGGGTCAGCTCTTCGGCCCCATGGCCAACGGCGGCAGCCGCATTCGGCTCTTCGAGCACAACCTTTATTCGGCCGACCTCGACAAGCACGAGCCGGCCGAAAAGGGCGGAGGCATTTTGAAATTCTCGCGCACGCCCCCGCCGGCTGACGAAGATGCGGCGAGCTGCACGGCGAGCCGGTACCGCACCGCGACCGGGGCCTGTTATTTCGACAAGAGCAACATGGGGGCTGCGGGCACGTTGCTTGGCACGAACACCAACCCCAAAGACGTGGTGGCGGGCCAAGCGGTGCGTCGCCCCAACCCGTTCGAGGTGAGTGAAGCGCTGCTGTTGAGCCCTCCAGGCGCGGCTCGGGAGCACGCGGTCGACTTCAGCAACCTCGCGACCGCCTGGTCGCAATTCTTGGTGCACGACCTCGAGCAGCACACGCCGCGCTCGCCGAAGAGCGCCCAAGCGTGCGTCGACGAAACGTCGCCCGGTTATTTCAGCACCGAGCGGCTGACGACCCACCCGCTCAAAGACTACGCCGGGCCGCACTGCATACCGCAAGTCGACACCGACCCGGCCGCTGGGGCGTCGAAGAACCCGAGTGCGCGCATCAACGAAGTCACCCACTGGTGGGACGCTTCGCAGCTCTACGGGAGCGACGCGGCGACGGTACGCAAGCTGCGCTCGAACCCCGACGGCACGTTGGTGCCGGGCGGCAAGCTGCGGCTCGACGAACATGGGCTGTTGCCCGTCGACCAGCGCGGGCTCGAAATCACCGGCAACACCAGCAACTGGTGGGCGGGGTTGAACGTGCTCCACACGGTCTTTGCGCAAGAGCACAACCGAATTTGCGACATGCTCAAGGCGAAGCACCCCGACTTCGACGACGAGAAAATTTACCAGACCGCGCGGTTGATCAACGCCGCCTTCATCGCCAAGACGCACACGGTCGAATGGACCCCGCTGTTGCTGGGTGGCCCGGTGCAAGCCAAGGGCATGGCGGCGAACGGGTACGGGTTGATCAGCGGCCTGTTTCAAGGCGTGCGCATGGCGCCCGACGGCAAAACGCTCACGAACACCGGCAAGGCGAACGTGCTCGACCACGTGCCCGACTGGCTGCGCAACTCGTCGCTGTTCGGGCTCTACGGCGCCCACCAGGAGATGGACGGCGTGCCCTACGCGATGACCGAGGAATTCGGGCTCGCGTACCG
>JBGAIY010000179.1:0-14800 GCA_044225205.1 Myxococcaceae bacterium
GCCCGGGTCATGGCGCCACCTCGTAGAACCCCAGCATGCCGTCGGTGACGTGATCGAGCAGGTGACAATGAAACATCCACCGGCCGGGGGCGCTTTCGATGAATTCGACCGTCGCCGCCTTCAGGGGAGACACGTCGACGATGTTCGTGACGTGCCCGCCGTTGGGGCAACCCTTGACCGGGTCTTCGACTCCGCCTTGGTCACAAAATTGGTGCCCATGAATGCCAAACGTGTGCGTGGCGTCGGGCGACACGTTGATGATTCGCCAACGCACCAGCTCGCCCACCTTCGCGGTCGGCACGGAGTCAGGCCGCCTCGCGTAGTGATCGCCTGAGAGCTCAATGACCAAGCTGCTCGGAAACACGCGGCCGTTGAACGTCATGTGAAATGGGGTTTCGTTCGCGTCGTCTTCTTCGCCCTGGCCTTTTGCTTCGACGCCAAGTTGGCCCGCGAAGATGACGAATTCGTGGGCCGCGGGTCGCTCAGACACACCGGGCACTATCACCGCGCCATATTGGCCTCGAGGCAGCGACAACCCGGGCTCGACATGATTGACGAATGGCCACGCGCCGGGCTCGGTGGCTGCGACCCGATACACGTGGGCACACCCAGGCGCGACCACGCTCTGCGAAAAGTCAGGAGTGCCGTCGTCAGTCACGTCGTAGTCAAGGCCCATGAAGTGGAGGCTCGACGCTCGCAGTGATGAATTGAGGAGTTTGACCGCGAGCACCTGCCCGACCCCGAGGCGCCACACCGGCCCCGGCACGTCGCCATCAAACGTCCACGCGTCGAAGACGGGCTCGCCCGGTGTGGCCGAAACCGTCGCATTCTCGGCGGTCACGACCACGTCGGCCGCCATGTCTCGATCTGCGGGCGTCGCGCAAACGAGAGGCGCGTCGGGCGCCCCACCGTCACATGACACCAACAACAAGCCACCCACCAACATCAAATGCCGCTTCTTCATCGCCCTGCTCCTGTGCGCGTCAAAACAAAAGCCCAACCACCGAGGCCTTTTCCTCGTGGCTGGGCTCTGGGTTCGTGACCGCTGGCCGCTGGGGCGTTCTTCGACACGGTCGCGGCGCGCGAGCCGCTCCCGCCATGTTCTTTAGCGTGCGTCGGCCGGGTTGCGACGAACCCCTTCGTCGAGGGGCACGACGACTGCGCGCTTGCAGCGGCGGCACTTGAGTTCGACGCCCCCGGGCACCAATCGCGCGAGCAGGTTCCCGCAGCCACAGCGCACGTCTTGCCCAGTGGCTTCGCGCGTCATTGGCCGACCAACCTGGAGCAACTGTTGCGACTCACTCGCATGAACAAAAGACCAAACGACATTCATGAACGCCTCTCATTTTCTCGTTGCTGGCACTTCGCGCACACCCCAATGAGTTCATGCACGTGCGAAGTGAGCCGGTACCCATGCTTGGTAGCGAGTTCACGCTGCAGCATCTCGAACGCCTCGAACTGAAACTCGACGATTTCGCCACAGCATTTGCAGACCAAGTGGTCGTGGTGTGCTCGCCCGAACGTTGCTTCGTACCGCTGCTTCTGAGCAGACAACACTGTGGGCTGAAGAATGCCCGCCTCGACCAGCAACGGCATTGCCCGGTAGACGGTCGCCTTCGAAATGCCCGAAGAACGTACCCTTGCCGCCAGCTCATCGACGTCGAAGTGTCCACGAAAGGCGAGAGCGGCCTGCACGATGGTCTCGCGAACTTCGGTCGTTCGGAGTGACCGCGAATGAAGTACCTCGCGGAGGCGGTGAAGCGCTTGCCGCAGGGTCGTCTCGCGGTCGGCCGTCTTGTTGCGACGAGTTCGCACTTCGTTTCAATACGAAACGAGCCTGGTGCGTGTCAACGCCACACGCGGGCGAGTGAGCGGCCTTCGTCACGGCACCTCACCGATCGCAGAAGAAAAGGAGACACGCACGAGCTTTGGTCGGCGCGGTCGATCTCGCGCCGCTGTCGGCATTCATGCCTGGCCCTCACGCATATTGGCTCAGGCCGCGCAGCAGCTGCCGCGCCATTCGCAAGGGCGGCACCGCCGGAGGGCGCTGGGCCGGTGTCAACCCGATGGTCGCGAGCGTGCCTCGGTTGATGTATTCCTTCCACTGCGCTGCGCGCGCCCCGGTCCAGATCTGTCGGCGGGGCACGTCGTGGGCGTCGACAAACTGAATCAGCGCGTCGGTGCGCCCGAGGCTCACATTTCGAAAGAGGTAGACAAAGCGAAACGGCCTGGCCGCAGCGCCTCCGAGCGAAGCAGCGACGGTTCGCGCGCCAGCACGAGCCATGGCCAAACCCGTGGCGCACCCCATTCGGCAGACGCCACTGTCTTCGGTGCGCGCCGAGGCGGCATCTCCGACCGCCACGACGTTCGGGTGGCTGACTGAACGCAAAGAGGCGTCGGTGACAATTTGACCGAGCGAGTTGGTCTCAAGACCACTCCGCGCGGCGACCTTCGGTACCGAGAAACCACAGGCCCAAATGCAGACGTCGAAGGGTACGCGAGTGCCATCGACCAGCACCACCTCGTTGGGTTCGACAGAGGCGACGCGCCCATCTTCAATGTTGATGCCGACCCGTGCAAAGTGCTGACGCACGTAACCGACGGCACGTTCACAAAAGCCACCCGGGCGTTCAGACGCACGGAGCGCGGCGCCGGTGACGAGCGTGACGCGCACTCGGGGCGAAGCGTCGGTGAGCTCAGCGGCCATCTCCACGCCGGTGAGACCGCCCCCAACAACGACCACGCGCGGCATTTCGCCCTGAAGTCTTTGGTGAATTCGCCCGGCCGAAACGACCGAATCGGGAGGCACGGCGTGGGCGAACGCGCCAGGGGTGCTGCTCGACTCGATTGCGCTGCCGAGGGCGTACACCAACCGAGAATATCTTTGGTGAACCACCGCGCCGGACGCCGTCTCGACCTCGAGCGACTGGCCGTTCGGGTCGAGCGAGGCGACGCGCCCCTGCACGAAGCACACGTCGAGTCGCGCGAGAAATGGGGCGTACGGCCAAGCGTTCAGACCGCGCCCGACCGCTGCCTCGTGCAGACGAATGCGCTCGACGAAGGCGGGCTTCACGTCGATCAAAACGCAGCGAGCAGACGGCAGGAGCTGCCGCAACTTGGAGGCCGCCGCGAGACCCGCATAGCCCCCGCCAAGAATGACAATGGGTTCGTTCATGCCCTCACCACCGTTGTTGCCCCAAGAATGCTGTTGCCCCACAAGCCCCTAGAATGGCCGGCGGTCAAATATTCGGCGCGGTCGGTGAACGGCCCTGCGAAAGCGAGCCCGCGCCCGACCAGCGCCCGCCTTGGCGACGTACCGAACGAGCTGATCACAGACAAACCCGAGGTCTTGGAGCGGAATCATCTTCACCGATTCTCGGAACGGCACGGCCCGGTGCAGCGCCAGGGTCGCCTTCACCAACCACTCGGGGGTCAGCTCATTTCGCATCCACTGGCGAGAGGCGGGGCCCAGCAGGTTGAGCCAGCGAACGCCGCCGTCCCACTTGTCGGGGCTCGTCACGAAGTGCAGCGAAAACGCGCCGATCACGCGTTGAAAGTGCAGCACCTCACGGTCTCGCACCAAGAGCGCGAGTCGCTCCAGTTCGCGCCCGCCGAGACGGTCGCGATCGAGCAAGTCACGCAAGCCCGTGGCGAACTGGCGCACCTTTCGCAAAATTTCGTTGAAGCCCATGCCAATGGCGTCGGGGTTCATCATGCCCGCGGCGCCGAAGAACACCACGCGTTCGAACGCGTACCGAGAAAGCACCCCCGACACGATGCTGCCACCCAATGGCTCAACAACCTGGGCGCCGGGGTACATGCGCGCGAGCGTTTTCTCAAAGAGCGGCCGCAGCAAGGTGGGGTGGCCCAACGTGTCGAGCTGACCTTGAAACAGGTAGACGTTCAGTTCACTGTCGCTGAACGGGTGAATGCCGAGGTACGTGTTCGCCTCGTCTCCCAGTGGCACATAGGCGATGCCCACCTCGCTCGCCGGGCGTGGCAGGCGAATTCGAGCGCCATACAAGACCCAAGCGTTCTTCCGTTTGATGAGCCGCTGGGCGGCCACGATTTTCGAATGCGAGCCGCTGCAGTCGACGAGCAAGCGAGCGTGGTGCTCGCCGGCCGTCGACCGAACCACCACCCCATCGGCGGCGACGTGGTGAGCCGAATAGTCTGCGTGAACGAACCGGGCCCCGTGCGCCACCGCCCGCTCGTGCCAAATGCGCAGCACTTCGTGGTGGTCGAGCACCACGCAGTCGTCGACGAGCCGGTGGGCGAAGTTCGGGCTGCGAAACAATCCATGGTCGGTGGGAAAAGCGACTGCCTCGTCGAGACCGTGGTCTCGCACGCGGTCGGCATACGAATACCAACTCGCGGCGGTGTGCCCCACTTCACGCCGCTCGAGCACGAGCACCCGAACATGGGGCGCCAGCTCGGCCGCCAACGACAGCCCGGCCGGCCCAGCGCCGATGATGATGACGTCGACCTGCTCGCTCATGCGAAGCACTTCGCACGCGAGTGCCGAGAGGGCCTTGACCCGAATCAAGGCCAAGACCGCGTGGCTGCGCACAATGCAATCGTGACTCGTGCCGCGCCCCCGACCCACCAGCCCGAAAAACCCAGCTGCCGTACCTGCCCGAACAGAATGAAGTGCCACGGCCTGCAACCCGAACTCGGCCCTTCTCAAACCGACACGCTGGTTCGTCTGATTGTCGAAACAACGGTAGAGGTCTTGCGAGAGCGAATGACCGATTCGCCTGACCTCACGCAGGCATCGCGAAAGCAATGACGTGACCGTCGAGGTCGAGGCTGTACGCCGCCGCGTCACCCCAGTCGCGCTTGAGGAGTGGGCTCAGCTCTCGCGCTCCATTCGCGAGGGCCCGGCCGTGAAGGGCGGCCGGGTCGGCGACACGACAATACAGTTCTGAGCGAGGCACGCCCTTGGCCGCGGCCGGGTCGGGCAACGCCGCGCCGAGCAGCCGACGAATGCCCGCCTCGGGCATCAGCCCCAAGACACACCCCTCGCCGAACCGAAACTCCGTCATGCCCGGCACGTCGAGGTCGGGGCGGCGGTCAAACACCGCTGCATAGAAACGAGCGCTGCGACCCTGGTCAGCGACGTACAAAATGAAGTGGGCGGCGAACATGGTGGCACCGTGCCAATTTTCGACAGACAATTCGACCACCATCGCACCTGTGCACACATCTTCGCGGCGACTGGGCACTCGCGTAGGCTGTGCGGCAATGCGCGTTGGGCTGCTGGCCGCCGTACTCTTCGCGAGTCAGTTCGCCGCTGCGCAAACGCTTTCGGGCGCGAACTGGGTCGACCCGGGCACCACGGCCACCAGGGCGTTGGCCAACGACCAATTCGAGCCGCGCGCCAGCGCGATACCGGGAGGCGCGTTCGTCGTCTGGGCCGACCGTCGTGGGTCGATGTCATGGAGCGATGTGTACGGCGCGCGGGTCGATTCGACCGGAGCGTGGTTCCCCCCGACTGGCGCGCTGATCGCCGGAGGGGCACTCGGCCAAGAACACCCCAGCGTCGCATGCGGTGCCACCAACTGCCTCGTCGTGTGGGCCGACACCCTTGGCGGCGTCGAGGCGGCGCGGTATTCACTGTCGGCGTCGCCCATCGATTTCGCTCAGCTCTCAGTCGACCCGCTGGCCGACGGCTTTGCGCTGCCCTCGGTGGCCGCTGGCCCGAATCAGTTTCTGGTGGCCTGGGTCGACGGCAAGGTGCACGCGGCCATCGTCAACGCTGACGGCACCGTCGGCGTGCCGTTCACCGTGTCGACCGCCAGTTCTGAAGCGTCGAACGAGGCCAACGTCGCGTTCGACGGCACGCAGTTTCAAGCCATTTGGCGCACCGCGGTTGGCATTTTCTCAGCGACGATTTCGCTCACTGGCACGGTCGGGGCGCCCGTTCAGCTCGCGGCGGGTGACCTGCATTTCCCCCGACTCACGCCTCGCAACGGGGGCTTGCTCGCGACCTGGGTCAACTACGTGACGTTGTATTCGTATGTCGGGCCGATTGTCGGCGCGCAGCTCTCCGACGGTGGGGTCGCCGGCGCACCCGCCACCCTCGTGCCAGAATCGGTCACCCGGTACGGGGCGGCCCCGTTGGGCTCGAGCACCTTGTTCACGTGGAACAACGACACCGCCCCCCTCGGTCTGTGGAGCACGATGCTCGACACGAATGACCAAGTCGGGGCCAGCAAGCAGATCGCGCCTGCGATGTACGATCAGTCGACCCACGCCCTGGTCGGGTCATCGACGGGTGCCACGCTCGTGGTCGCCGACCGTTTGACGACGTGGTCGCTCGACCTGCGGGCGCTCTTTCTCGACACGACTGGTGCGGTCAAGGCGCCCGACACGACGACGGGCCTGCTGCCTGAATGGCACCGGGCTCCCACCGTCGCCGCGTTCGCCAGCGGCAACGAGCTGCTCGCGGCGTATGAGGCCGAAGCGTCATACGACGGCGGGGCGACCGAGGTTCGAGCGGTGCGACTCGGCCTCGACGGCCAACCCTCGGGGCTGCCGTGGTCGCTCGTCACCGAGCCTGGGATGATCGTCACGCCCGTGCTCGTTGCGGCCGAAACACCGTGGGTCTGCTGGAGGAGAACGCTGGGGGTGTTGTCTCCGCAGGCCTATGTGTTCGTGGCGCTGATTCTCGGCAACCTGCAGGTTGGCCCAAAGACCCGACTCGACGTCGACGGCAGCCTCTCGAGCCCCATGGTGGTGGTAACCACGCCTCGGTGGGCGTGGCTGTTACACACCGAATACGGGCGGTAACGCAGAGCTGTACGTACGCGTTTCACGCCCGACGGAGGCCTCATCGACGTGCCCAGTGTGAAGCTGTCAGATGCGTCTTCGCTCACCTTCAGCGCCGCGTGGGCTGACGACGCAGGCGTCATGATGGCCGTGAGCGAAAGAGGTGGCCTAACGACGCGGCGCTACACCGTCGACGGAATATTGATGTCAACTACGCCGCTCGGCCTCGACCCCTACGCACGTGACCCGGCGTTGGCGTCTGACGGAGTGAATTTCGTCGTCGTTTGGGCGAGCTCCGCGAACTCCGTGGCCGCCACCAAACTCGATTCGCAAACCGGCGCCGCCATTGGCACCGTGATTCAGCTCGAAAGCCAGCACCCTGAATTCGGCACCGACGATCGCGCGCTGCCCTCCATTGCCTGGGACGGCCGAGAGTACTTGGTGACCGTCGACCGGCCCTCGGCCGATGGCGGTCAAGACGTCGACTTGGTGCACCTCGGGCCCGATTTGTCGGTTCGTTCGATCGCCCCGCTCGCCAGTGGCCCAGGAGAGCAAGAGCGATTCGCGGTCGCGAACGTCGGCCCGGGTCGCGTCGCCGCCTTTGGCGTGACCACGACGGCAACCGCGGGCGTGCCTCGAACGATGGTTCGCGTCAACGCCGCGGTGCCGTTGGGTGCTCGGTGCGTTCAAGACGCGGAGTGCCTCGCGGGCGCCTGCATCTTCGGCGCATGTTGCAACCCAGACGCCGGGAGCTGCAATTCTCTCGACTCGGGAGTCGCCGATTCAGGCGTCACCGATGGGGGCGCAGCCGACGCCGGTTCGGTCGGAGACCCTCCTGTCCCCGGTGCCAAGAACCTGCCAGTGGGTTGCGGCTGCAGTTCGGGCGAATTCGGTTCGAGTATCGGAGGTTTGCTCATTTTTCGATTGGCCAGACGTCGTCGGCGTTGAGGGGCGCCTTCGGCCTCCGGGGCGTGATCGTCGAGTTCGCACCAGATGACTCCGGTGCGATCGCCCGGTTCGCACCAGGTTGCATGCGGCCCGACAGATTCACGTGGTTCCGTGGGCGAAAAACGGCCTCGCGCGTGCATTGCCCAGGCCCATGCGA
The DNA here is from genome assembly GCA_044225205.1 of Myxococcaceae bacterium. Taxonomy (GTDB): domain Bacteria; phylum Myxococcota; class Myxococcia; order Myxococcales; family Myxococcaceae; genus JAEUJT01. The sequence continues at coordinate 7,877 of JBGAIY010000179.1, forward strand.
GTCTCGTCGGTTCGGTTGTTCTCTGCCGTGGGCGTGTTGACCCTCGGTGCATGCAACGGCGCGGTCGGCGAAATGGGCGGAGAAGTCGACGACTCGGGCATTCACGATGCGGGGGTGGTCAACGGCCGAGGCGACGCGGGAACCACCGTCACCGATTCTGGAACCACCGTCACCGATAGTGGAACCACCGTCACCGATAGTGGAACCACCGTCACCGATAGTGGAACCACCGTCGCCGATTCGGGAACCACCGTCACCGATTCTGGAACCGCCGTCACCGACGCCGGAACACGGGGCGATGCCGGCGGGGCCAGCGACGCAGGTCGCCGCTTCGATGCCGGCGTCGTCACGGTTCCTGGAGACGGCGGTGTGCCGACCTACATCGCGGCCCTGGCGCCATTCGAGGTGAAGGCCCTTCGCAACACCCTCGCCCCCACGAATGGCAAGCTGAGCATGGAGTCGGTCACTCCGAGTGAGTGGCTGAACGACGACCCTGGTGTCGAGAAACTGCCCGCGGTCATCAACGACTGGTGTGGAGGCGCGAAGCCCCTGGGTGGCACGAAACTGTACGTGCACGGCGGTGGCCACAACGGCTCGGCGAACAATGGGCTCTACGTCTTCGACTACGCGGGAGACAGCCGCCCCACGGGGTGGGCGCTGCCGTCGATCAGCCCGCTCTCCGCCGTCGTGCCGGCCACGGCCGCCTACAGCGACGGCCTGCCGTCATCGAGCCATACGGCCGACACGACTTGCATGCTCCATGGCTCGCTCTACCGAATCTCGGCGATTGGCTACAACCCCAGCGGCGGTTTTGGCCGCAGCGCGTTCAAGTACGAACCGACGACCGACACGTGGGTCAGGCTCGCCGACAGCCCCACCGCGAATTGCTACGTCTTCCCCAACGAGGCGACCAACAAAATTCTCTGCATCGATCGCTGGTACACCTACCAGAGCTACTACTTCTACAACGCGACCACCGACACGTTCTCGAGTGTGAAACAGGTGCCAGAGTCGTGGCCCGACTACTTCACCGTCGCGTACAAGCCGCTCACCGCGACGACGGGAGTGGCGCTCATGTCGGGCAGCGGCAAGTCGTTTTCGTCAATCGTCGACTGGAACGCGGAGACGATCACCCAAGTCAGTCGGTCGCTGGGCACGGTGTCGAACATGAAGGGGCCCGGCTGTTTCTACGACCCTGAACGCGACCGTTTTTGGATGTTCGGCGGCAACAGCGACCCGCGGCTGGTCGACGAAATCGACCCCAGCGACTGGTCGGTGACCTCGCACACCCTCACGGGAGACCCGTACTCGTTCAACGCCGGCTACAACGGCACGTTCAGCCGCTTCGTCTTCATGCCTGAATTTCGAGCGGTCGGCTTCGTGCCCACCACCGACGGGCCGGCCTACGTGATGCGCCTGCCGTGAGGCACGTTCGAGCCTCAGAGTGCGCCCGTGCGCGCGGCGTTGCCACCCCACTGTGACCACCCGGTGAGCTTTTCGTCATTCGTGTTGATGCCGACGAGCTGGCCGTTCTCGGTGCCGACGTAGATCCAGCCTCCTGCCACGATCGGTTGATTGCGAATCGGGCCAGAGACCTTCCACCTCGTGAGCACCTTGCCCGTGGCCGGGTCGACGCGCAGCACCTCTGACGACAACGTTCCAATAATCAGGCTGTCTCCAGCGACTGCGGGCGGCGCCGCGAGCGCGCCACCTTCTTTGAGCAAATCGCCACTGAGCTTCATGGCCCACTTCCGCTGGCCGGTGGTCGCGTCGTCGCACACCACTTCGTCGCCCATGGTGCTCACCGTCGTGCCACCGTACGGCAGCACCCGTGACCCTTGGTACGACTGCATGGTCGCCACGCTGCCCTTGCCGACGGTGCCGAGGGCCGACAGGGGGTTCGCCGACGCAGGGGCTCCACCCGCGAAGCCATTCGAGCTGTCGAGCGCGGCACCTTGAGAAAACTGAGCCGTGCCTCGCTGTTTGTTCGCGTCGAGGTACGGAGCGGCTTTGGGGGCATACACGGCGCCGCCTCGCACCTGTCTCGTGGTGGAGGCGATCGATTCTTGTGCTTCGCCGCTCCGCTCGGAGCGCTTGCTGAACAACACCCGCTCGCCCGAAATGGTCGGCGCCGAGGTGGCCCGGGCGCGCCTCGCCGAGAGCACCGCGCCGCTCTGGGCGTTGAACTTGTAAACGGTGCCCGAAAAGCTCGTCGCCCACACTTCGTCTTTCGCCACGACCGGCGACGACATGACGTCGCCGTCGAGCCAGCGTTGCCAGAGAATCTTGCCGGTTCGCAGCTCGAAGGCGGCGAGCGCGTGCGACATGTTCGGCGGTCGCGGCAGTTTTCCGGTGACCGAGGCGACCGGGTACGACGCGAACACCACGCCTCCAGCGATGGTGGGAGCGCTCGTCAGCGGGTCGCCCAACCACTTCGACCACAGCAACTTGCCCGTCGGAGCGTCGATGACGAAGAGCGTGCACGACTCGGTGTTGAACGCGCACACGCCGTCGGCGCAGGCCGGAGCCGACGGGCCGTCGTCGTCGAGATCAAGCCCCCACTGCAGCGCACCGGTTTTCGCCCGAATCGCGTACAGCTCTTTGCCGTGAAAGCCGCCACTCGTGATGACCAGGTCGCCTTCGACGGCGGGCGTGGTGATCGGCGCCGCGCTTGGAAACGAGACGCGAAAGCCATTCGGTGTGCGTTCGATGCGCTTGGGGTCGAGTGAACGGGGGCTCACGTGGCCTGCCCGAAACACGGTCGGAGGCGCGGCATACGCAGGAGAGTTGGCCTTTTCGACCTCGGCGAGCACGTCGGCCCCCACGGCGTCGTCGACGCCGGGTTCACTCACCGGGGGCGCCGCCACCGCCCAACCATTGGCCAACACAGCAAAGACGAGCACCGACCTTCGGGTCATGGAGCCTCCGCGCGCGGTGGAACATCGGGCGCGGGGCTCGTAACGAATGGCGCTCAAAAACGATCTTTTCGAACGTGACCGCACGGCTGATCAAGCACTTGCCCCTTCACGAGCGGTGTCAGCGCAGCGCGCGAGCATCGGCTCCACGCCTTTTTGGCGTCGAAGAGGAGACCGCATGGCCATTGACGAAAGCAGCGCGAGGGCGGTGGTTCGCGTACTGGGCGAAGTCGAATCGCGGGTGATGACGGCCGACGAGCAGCGCGAAGTGGCCTGGTGGGAACGCGAGACCCGCGACCTGACTCGGCCGCGCGGCCCGACCGAGTGCGTTCGCTGTGCGAGTGGCGAATTCAACGTCGCGCATGCCACGAAGCACGTGACCGCCTGCGAAAGGCACCCCGCGCGGGTCAGGTACGAGCGCCTCACGCAGATCGCTCGCGCCATCGGGGGCCGGGCGAACCGGTTCGAACCCGTGCCCGGGTTGCAGTTCGAAACCGAAACCCGCGTGCCCCGCTACCGGTTTGGCACCTTCGCCGACGCGCTCACGACCCTCGGCCAACCCGACGTCACCGACCAAGACCGCCGCGACGCGCTCGAACTCGTTCGCGGGCACTTGCGGTGGAGGCTGAACGTGCTCGACCGCGAAGCCGACCCCTGCCCCTGGTGCCGACGGTGCTTCGAGGTCTCGGCGTTCGCAGACCACCTGTGGCGCTGCCCACGGCACCCTGCCACGGTACGGGCCGACGTCATCGAAGACGAACTCAGAGCGTACTTGGGCGACGCCGGGTTTGGCGCGGCCGTGAGGCTCGAGCTGGCGCGTGAAGCACGAATGCAGCTGGCAGAGCTCATCGCCGCCTGTCACGACTACCGTCAAGACATGGGCTACGAGGCCGCGAACGTGTGGTACTCGAAGGCCTGGAGCGAACGCCCGTGGCGACGGGCTTGCGCCATCGCCGAACGGTACGCGGCCGAGGTGCACGCCGATGGGGCTCGTGACGACACCCTCTGCGTGACGCTGGCGGCGCTCGTGCAACTCACCGAGGCGTGCTCGGCCTTCTGGGCCAGCATGCACGACGGTGATGACGGCAAGTCGCTGATCTCGGCCGACCACTCAACCGAATGGGAAGCGCGCGTCGCTGGAGCCGAACGGGTGCTCGAACGGTTGGCCGGGCGCCGAGGAGTCACCAAGCGTTGACACGAAGTTCAGTCGCGAAGCCGGGCCAGGCTACCGGGCGCGGCCCGCTTCGGGGTCGACCACCATCGGCGGCTCGATGAAGGGGTTCGGCGGAGTCGGGTTGACCGCCGGCTCGACCATCGACGCGGTGAAATGAGGCGAGCGAGCGTTCAAGTCGGCCGGCAACACCGGAGTGATGGGCGGAGCCTCGGGTTGAGGCTCTTCGTACGGGCTGAGCATCGTCACGGGTGAGGGGTCGGGCATCACTTCGGTTGACTTGGGGGCGAGGTCGGTCAACGAGTGGCGAACGACCTCGGTATTTCCACCGGGGGCCGCTCCGGTCGCTTCGGCCACCACCTCGTCGCTCGTGCCTGCCACGAGCGCGGTCGTCAACGCCGCGGCCCCCAAGAAGACCAACGCAACCAGACCTTTGGTGATGTCGTTCATGTGCTCTCCAACCGAGGTTGACCCGTGGCGAACTCGAAAGTGAAGTCGCCCAAAAACATGAACGCCCCATGGCGTGCGAGACATTCACACTCGACCGCACAAAGGCTTACATGACCAAACGATTCAACAACCCACTTTTCAAGGGCTTGGCGTGCTTTCTCTTGGCCGGCGCGCTGCTCGTCGCTCCTGCTTGGGCCGGCGAAAGTGTCGACTCGTACTACGGCAGCTTCGGCACCGAAGTCAGCATCGCCGTACCGCCGTACCATGAAATAACGCCCGACCTGCACGTCACCTACAGCTCGACGACGGGCAATGGCCTCGCGGGCGTCGGCTGGAGCGTCGCCGGCTTGAGCAGCATCGAGCGGGTGAGCGCCGGCCACGGAGCCCCCAAATGGGACAGCACCGACGTCTTCCTCCTCGATGGCCAAGAGCTGGTGCCCTGCGCCGGTGGCAGCACGAGCCCGAGCTGCACCACGGGCGGCACCCACTCCACGCGAATTGAAAATTACAGCCGCATTCAGTTGAGCGGCTCGACCTGGTACGTCTGGGACAAGGTCGGCACGAAGCGAACCTATTCGTCGATGTTCGTCGTGCCGCGCCAAGTGTGCTCGCTCGTGACCCACAGCCTGTGGGCCTCGCAATGGGGGAGCTGCCCGGTCGTGCCGACCTGCCCCACCGGTTGGGACCAAGGCGAGACGGTCTGCACCCAAGGTGACTTCGACGGAGAAATGCACGCCTACGAATATTCGCGAACGACGAAGTGCTCGCGCACGCCGACGCAGTGCGAGGGCGGCACGGTCGGGAGCACGCTCGGCACCCTGAAGTACGGCATCTCGAGCATGGTCGACACCCACAACAACACGGTGACCTACGGCTGGTCGTGCACGGGCACTCCGACGTCGTCGTGCGTGCCGCACACGGTTGCTTACGACGGCACCACCGTCACCCTTTCTTACGAAACGCGGCCTGACCCGGTCTGGTTCGCGACCGGCGGCGGCTTTTTTGGCCACCTCGACGTGAGGCTCAAGACCATCGACGTGAGCGTGTCGGGGTCGCACGCGCGGGCGTACGCCTTCGGCTACACGACCACGCCGCAAGGTCAGTCGTCGCTCAGTTCGGTGCGGCAGTACGGCAACAACGTCACCATTTCGAACGGCGTGGTCACCGGCGGCAGTGCCTTGCCGGCCATGACGGTCGCGACGGGGGCGAAGGCCGCTTCATTCGGCGGGGCCTGGAGTGCCGACGCGACGTTTTCCAACGCGAATGGCTTCAGTTCGTCGCAGTACTACAGCACCCTGCAGTTCGCCGACGTCAACGGTGACGGCAAAGCCGACCTCTGTGCGCGAGACAGCGCGGGCGCGTTTTGCAACCTCGCGACGGGCACCGGCTTTTCGACGGCGCGGTTCGCCGGGCCCTCGCTGCCGTCACCCACGTGGGACGACCCCAAGTACAACTCGACCCTTCGCTACGCCGACATCAACGGCGACGGCAAGTCTGACCTGTGCGTGCGCACGAGCTCGGGCATTCGCTGCTACCTGTCGACGGGCACCCAATTTTCGGGCTCGGCCATCACCGGCCCCGCCTGGTCAGACGCCGCGGGCTGGGGCAGCACCTGGTACCAAACGATTCGCTTCGCCGACGTCAACGGCGACGGCAAAGACGACATCTGCGGTCGAGACGGCACCAGCAACACGTGCTTCTTGTCGAACGGGTCGGGCTTTCCGACGCACGTGGCGGGGCCGCCGTACGCGTCGAACCAAGACTACACGACGCTGTCGCTCGCCGACGTCAACGGAGACCACAAAGCCGACTTCTGCATTCGCAGCTCGTTTACGCACAACTGCTGGTTGTCGACCGGCACGGCGTTTTCGTCGACCATGCTCGACGGCCCCGAAGACTGGTTCACGAATGGCACGGCGCAATGGGCCGACGTCAACGGCGACGGCAAGGCCGACCTGTGTGGCCTCACGGCGGCGGGGTTCAGCTGCACCACGTCGACCGGCAACGGGGTGACGGGCACCTTCGGTGTCATTTCAGAAATCTCGTACGCCACCGGGTGGTCTGACGCGCAGTACTACAAGACGCTCCGGGTCATCGACGTCAACCAAGACGGCCGGGCCGACGTGTGCGGTCGCGACCTGAACGGCATTCACTGCTGGCCGGCGACCCCGACCGGCTTCGGCGCGTCTTTCGCCGGGCCGGCGCTGTCAAACGCAGCCGGTTGGTCGTCTGAGATGTACTACCTGACCATCGAGCTCGTCGACACGAGCGGCGACGGCCAGCCCGAAGTGTGCGCGCGCAATTCGAGCGGGCTGGTCTGTTACCCGAACGCGGGCGCAGCGGCGTTGCTGAAGACACTCGCGAACGGCACCGGAGGCACCACCACCA
>JBGAIY010000180.1:0-14608 GCA_044225205.1 Myxococcaceae bacterium
CGGGGCTTTCACCCGCTGGTGTTGTGCAGCGTGACTCCGCCTTCTCGGTCGGTCGCCCTTCCGTTGGCTTTGAGTCGTCACGACGCACCATGGCCTCGAGCGTAACACGCGCCATGACAGGGCCATGACGAAGGCGTGCACCGCGGTTCTCACCGTCGTCAGGCTCGCTCGAACAGTGCTACGACACGTCACGATGCAACCGCCCGACCTCCTCGAGCGAAGTTTGTTCATCACTCGGTTCGGAGCGAGCGATGTGACCAACCGCCCGGTGCGCCGGCTGCACCGACTCGTCTCACGAACGCCGACCGACTCCATCGACGGCAGCGTCGAGTGGCTCGAAGACGTTCTGGCATGGTTGTTCGAGCGCGGGGCCCTGGCCGGGCGGGCGGCGGCCGAGACCGAAGTGGCCGCGCGCACCCGGGTGTTGCTCGAGCTGTTGGCCGAGAGCGACGTCGTTCGCGAGCGGGCGCGCGGCGCGGTCACCCGGGTGCTCGCCCAGACCACCGCCACCCGGTTGCTGACCGACACCGGGCTCCCGACCCACCCCGGCTTTTGGAAAGAGCTGTTCGACCGCTTTGGCCGGCGGCTGTTGCCCGAACCTCCGGTGGGCCGTGACCTTTCGCGTTTCGTCACCCGGCTGGTGTCGTCGCGCAGCGTCGCACGGTGGTTCGCCGAACTGGCGCCCTCGTCGCGGCGGGCGTTTTCAGACGCGCTGGGCCTGGGGCAACTCGAACGGTTGTTCGAACCGGCGCTCAACGAGGCCGCGCTGCTCTTGGCCGCCCGAGTTTCGGCGCTCGGGTTGAGCGACGACGTCAGGCGGCGCTTGGCCGACGTGACCGTCGCCGACTCGCCATTTTTGGCCTTGCCGGGCCACGTCTCGGGGGTGCTCGCGGGCAGCGTACCGTTGAGCCGCGCCGACCAAGACCTCGCGCGTTGTCGCGACGTCGTGGGCAGGGTCGAAACGGCGCTCGAGGCCACCGGCATCAGCGTCGACCTGGTCTTTCGCCTCGAGCTCATTTCGGCGAGCGTGGGGCGGCTCGAGCTGGTGTTGCACCTCGCGCGGGGCACCGAAGCACAGCGGGAGACCGCTTGGCTCCGGCTCGAGCGCTCGCTCGTCGAGGGCGCCGTCACCGACCGAAGCCTCACCGCGTTGTTGCGCGCGAACACGCACTTGCTCGCCCGCCGGGTCGTCGAACGCGCGGGCGACGCGGGCGAGCACTACATGACCCGCACCCGCGCCGAGCAACACGACATGTTGGGCGCGGCCGGAGGCGGCGGCGCGGTGACCGCCTTCATGGTCGTCGGCAAGTTCTTGCTGATGGCGCTTCACTTGCCCTTGCTGTTCGACGCGCTCGCCATTGGGCTCAACTATGGCCTGGGGTTCGTGGCCATGCAGTTGTCGCACTTCACGCTGGCGACCAAGCAACCGTCGATGACGGCCGCCGCGCTCGCGCGCGCCATCGCCCAGCGAGAGCACACCGACTTCGCCCCGCTCATCGAGCAAATCGCCCGCGCCTCGCGCACCCAGCTCTTCGCGCTCATCGGCAACGTGGGCGTGGCGATGCCGGTCTCGTTCGCGGTGGCGGTGGTGTGGCGGCTGGTGTCGGGGCACCATTTCTTGACCGACGCGTACGCTGAAAAAGTCATCGCCGCGCACCACCCGTTTCACAGCGGCACGCTCATTCACGCGGCGGTCACCGGCGTCTGGTTGTGGGCCGCGAGCCTCATTGCGGGTGGCGTCGAAAACTGGTTCGTGCTGCGCGAATTGCCGGGGGCCATAGCGTCGAACCGGTACTTGCGCGGGCTCATCGGCGCGGCGAGGGCGGCCCAGGTGGCTCGCTTCATGCGAACCCGAATCAGCGGCTTGGGCGGCAACCTCGGCTTCGGGTTGCTGCTCGGGTTCATGCCGTTGTTCTTTCAACTCGTCGGCGTGCCGCTCGAAGTGCGCCACGTCACGTTCGTGTCGTCGCAAATGGCGTACGCCGCGGTCGCGGCCGGCCCCTGGGTGACGACGCGGTCTGACTTCTTGTGGGCGCTGTCGGCGATACCGCTCGTCGGCTTGGTGAACTTCGCGGTGAGCTTCGCGCTCGCCATGATCGTCGCGCTCAACGCGAGAGGCCAAGGCATTCGGGCCCAGGCCGAACTCGCGGTGGCGGTCGTGCGCCGCTTCGTCGCGTCTCCGAAAGAGTTCTTCTTGGCACCGCTGCCGCCGCCCGACGCGACCAAGTGAACCGGTCAGGTCAGTGGGCGTCGAACACCGGCACGTCGGCGCGCGTCAAGGTGCTGCCGCGGTTGAGCACGATTTTGAAAACCAGGCCGTGGGCGCGCGCGGCGTCTTGTTGGGCTGGGTTCAGCCTCACTTCGCACCCGTAGAGGTCGTTCGGCGAATGGCCGCCGCTGGCGACCTGGGTCTTGAAGTCGAGCGTCGCCACTTTGCCCGGTTGCCCAGCCACGTACACGTCGATGGTCTCGAAGCCGTCGTGTTCGACGCCGAGTTTTCGAATCGCCTCGTCGTTGACGCTGCCGCTCACCGTGAGCGTGCCGTCACGGCGCAGGCCCGCTTCGACGAAGAACGGGTTCGCCGGGCCGGGCACGTTCGGGCCGAGCGCGCTGGGGCTGCCTCCGTTGCCCGGAGTGCCGCCGACGCGAATCGGTTCGGCGGTCTCCAAGTCGTCACCTTGGTTGAGGTGAATGGTGAACGAGAGGCCGTTGGCTCGAGCCGACGCTTGCTGCGCCGGGGTCAGCACCACCACGCTGTTGTACACGTCGACCGGGGCGTTGCCCGCCACCGCGACCTGGGTCTTGAAATCGAGCGTCGCCACCCGGTCGGGCACTCCGGCGATGAAGACGTCGACCGACTCGTAGCCGTCGTGCCGCACCCCGAGGCGGCGAATGGCCTCGTCGTTCACCGAACCGTTGATCTGCAAACTGCCGTCGGGCCGAAAGCTGGCCTCGGCGACGAACGGCGTGGTGGGGCCAGGCGGCGCGGCTTTCGGGAGTTTGATGGTCGTCATGGGCAAGGTCTTTGGGGTGGTGACGGCTCGCACCTTCGCACGAACACCCCGGCCCGGGCTGCCCCCTCACCCACATTTTCGCTGGCGCGTGAAAATGCGCGAGAATTGCGACTCTTTCATCAGCCGCGGTCGACCAGTTCGAGCAGCGCTTTCACGGTTCGCCAATTGCGCAACGTGCTGACGGTCGAAAACGCCGAATCGAAATACGCGTTCGTGAGCTTCGTGCGGGCCACCCCGTTCGGCAGCACCAGGTAGAGCTGCGCGCCGACCGCTTCGAAGACGTCGGGAGCGAAGCGCCGGGGGTCGACGGCCGCGAGTGCTTTGGGCGACGGGCGGCTCGCCAAGAACGACACGTGCAGCCACGACTCGTCGACGCCTGCATGCGGGTTCGCCGCGACCGCGTCGCGAAAGGCGCGCGCGTTGCGAACGATGACCGGAGACTTCACGCGGTGCCGCGCCAGCAACAGCTCGGGCACGGTCTTGGGCAGGGCTTTGGCCACCGCCGCGGTCGCTTCGCACACCACGTTGCCACTCTGAATGAAGGTCTTCACGTTCGTGGCCCCGGCGTCGACGAAGGCCGCCGCCAGGTCTTTCATCGACAGTCGGTTCGCGGCGCCGACGTTGAGGCCACGAAGCAACGCGACGGTCAGCTCAGCCATGCCCGGCGAACTTTGGCACGAGGGGTTGTCGGCGCAATGTCAATTGGCGTTTTTCGTCGGCCCTTGCGACACGCCGATCACCCAACGAAAAGTCGGGCTAGGCTCGCTCGTCATGGCCGACGTCGCCCCCCTTCTCGAGGCGCAGGTGCAGGCGACCCTCGAGAAGCGAACGACCCACCGCGTGCTGTTGTCGGGCGACGAGGGCGTCGGCCGAACCTTTGCCCTGCGTCGACTGCGCAGGGCGGGGCCGGTCATTCACCTCGACTGTAACCAGGGCCGCGCCCCGGCCCTGTTGTTGCGAACGTTTCTCAAAGGGGGCGAGGCCCCCGAAGCGCTGTGGCTCGCGTTGCAGCGGGCGCCGCCGCTGGCGGGCCTCGAACCCGAGCGCCGCGACCTCGCCATCGAACTGTTGGCGTCGCTCTTCGGCATTCGCCGGCCCGACTTTCGTACCCAAAAGCTCGACGAAGACGCCCGACGCGAGGGCGCTTTTCTCGAACTGGCCCGCTGGGTGACCGAGCGCGCGAGCGAAGGCGGGCTGCTCCTGGCCTTCGACGACGCGCACCGTTGCGACGACGACGGCGTGGCCTTCATCGACTTGTTGGCGCAGCTCGAGACCCCCATGCCGCTGTGCCTGGTGGTTTCGCACGACACCAACCCCGCCCGGTTCACCCCGGCGTTTCGCGCGCGGTACGACCGCTGGCGAACCTCGGCCGGGTGGCACGCCGTGACCGCGTCGCCCCCCGAACCGGCCGCCGTCGAGGCGTTGCTCACGAGCCTCGACGCGCCCCCCGCTCAGGCCAAGGCCCTGGTCGAACACGCCCGGGGCAACCCGAGTTTGGCGGTCGGGTTGTGGCGCTTTTCGCAGTCGCAACCCGACTTGGCCCCGAGCCAACTGCCGTCGACGCTCGACGGGTTGCGCGTCGCTCGGGTCAAGCTGCTCGGAGACGACGTCGCTCGAGCCGCCGCCACCTTGGCGGTGTTGGGAGGCGTCGCCCCGCTCGCCGCGCTGTCGACCATTGACGCCGGGCTGCCGTTGGCCCTGCAACGCGCCGCGGTCGCGCAGCTCGTCGCCTTCGAACGCCAAGGCCCGCTCGAAGTGTGCCGGGTGGTCGACTCTCGGCTCACGCCCAGTCTGTCGGGGGGCGTTTCGGCGGCGCAGTCGCTGGGCATTCGCGTCACCGCCGGGGCGTGGGCCGCCGAGGCGCTCGAAGACCTCGACCCACCCGCGTTCGGGCCGGTCGCCGACGTGTTGGTGCCGCTGGCCGGGCCCGCGCTCGACGGCAGCATCACGTCGCTCTGGCTCGAGGCCTGGGCGAGCATCGCCCCCGGGCGCGCCGACGCCATCGCCCGGCTCGAAGCCGCGCTCTCATCGGCCCATGGCGTTCGCCGGTTGGTGCTGGTGCGCCGCATCGCCGAACTCAAGTTGTTCTTGGGCCGACCCGACGACGCGCTCGCCACGTTGCAAGGCGTCGGCCGCGTCGCCAGCGGCCCCACCCGCCAACCGCGTTCACGCGCGCTCGACATTCTCGCGAGCCAAGCCCATTCGGCCATCGACCGGTGGGACACGATGTCGCAAGACGAAGCGGCGGTCGCGATCGAACTGGTGAGGGGTGAATGCCTCTCCCACCTGCTCCGCCGCGAAGAAACCGAACGGGCCTTCACCGACCTCGAAAAGCGCCTCTCAAAAATGACCGGCGGCGTCTCCCCCCACTTGTGGATTCGCTGGGCCCGCGCGTGGAGCTGGTTCTTGTGTGAAATTCTCGGCCGGGCTTCAGACGCGGTGAAAGCGTGCGCCCTCGTACGGCAAAAGGCGTCGGCGAACGTGCAGCTCGGCGACGAAGACGCGTTGGGCTTCGTACGGGCGCAAGAAATCGCCTGCGTCAGCGTCGGAGACTTTACCCGCGCGCGTCAGCTCGCCGACGAACTCATCGCCCTGGCTGAGCGCAGCGGCCGCTTGCGCGACGTCTGCCTCGCGTGGAACGCGCGGGCCATTTTGCACTTCGGGCAAGGAGAACTGAAAGCGGCGCGGCGGGCGTTCGAAAAGGCGGTCGAACTCGCGCGCACCACCGCGTGGCTGCGCCGTGAAGCCATTTCGTCGCACAACTTGGCGCTCGTCTTGACCGAGCTGAACGAGCTCGAGCTGGCCCACCGCATCGAGACCGAATACGCCCGCCTGTCGGTGCTCATCGGCAACCACGCGGCCAAGGCCGAGGCCCCCTTGGTGTTCGCCGGCGTCGAGCTGGCGCGCGACCAGTTGACCGAGGCCGACGCGTACGTGAGCCAAGCCAAGAAAATGTGCGAAGCCAACGGCTGGGCCATGATGGTGGCCTCGAGCCGCTCACTGTCGGGGCGGCTCAAGCTGTTGCGGTACCACGCGGGCGGCGACTCGCTCGAACTGACCCGAGCCAAGAACGACTTTCTCGCGGCGCTCGAAGTGCTCGAAGAACACAGCACCGCGTGGACCGAAGAACTCGACCCGGGCGAAGTGTACGCCCTGTACGCCGCCGCGCTCACCGCTTCGGGCCAGACCGCCCAAGCCAAGCAGGCGCTCGCCCGGGCCGTCTCGCGCACCCCCGCCGAGAACGTGGTGTCGACCCGGCAGCTGGCGGTCGCCGAAGCCTTCGTCAACGGGCAGCCGCTCGACGAGTCGCTCCAGTGGTTCGTCGAGCGCGGCTTCGAGCGACGCGTTCGCTTGTGGAAGCGCCTCGCCGCGCCGGCGACCAAACGCGCCTGACGCCCCGCGCGTCAAGCACCGCTTCAGCCGTTTTCGCGGGGGCGAATGCGCGCGAGGCCTTCTTGCGCGGTCGACGCCACCAGCCGGCCGTCGCGAGAAAACACCCGGCCGATGACCAACCCCCGCGCGCCGCTCGTGCGCGGGCTGTGCACCACGTGCAAGAGCCACTCGTCGGCTCGAAACGGCGCGTGAAACCACACCGCATGGTCGACGCTCGCGATTTGCATGCCCGGGCTGAGCCAACTCAAACCATGCGGCTTGAGCGCCGTGGTCAAATACGAGGCGTCTGACGCGTACGCCAAAATCGCCTGGTGCACCGTCGGGGCGTCGGGCAACCGGTGAATCGCTTTGAGCCAAATGGCACGGTCGCCCGGAGCCTTTTCAGGGTGCATGGGGTCGCTCTCGGCCACCGTGCGAATTTCGATGGGCCGCTCGGCCAACACCCGCGCGCGCAAGAACCCCGGCAACCGGTGCGCGTGCGCCTTGAGGCGCTCTTGGTCGGTCGGCACCTCTTCGGGGGCCGGCACCGCCGGCATGTCGTCTTGGTGCTCCAGCCCCGCCTCGACCACCTGAAAGCTCGCCGCCAAGTTGAAAATGGCCTCGCCGTGCTGAATGGCGGTCACCCGGCGACTCGAAAACGACGTGCCGTCGCGGCTGCGGTCGACTTGATAAACGATGGGGGCGTGCACGTCGCCCGGCCGCAAGAAATAGGCGTGCAGCGAGTGCACCGTGCGCTCGGCATTCACCGTTTGCTGCGCCGCCGACAGCGCCTGCCCCAGCACCTGCCCGCCGTACACCGTGCCCCAACCCGGGTCTGAACTCTGGCCCCGGTACAGGTTCTCTTCGATGCGTTCGAGCGACAGCTGCTCCACCAAGTCATCAAGAATGGTCATCGACCGGCCTTTTCTGGGCGCACGCTCGCAGCCCTGCCCAGCATGGCCTTAACGCCTCGCGTCATCATCGGCAAGGCGGCGCCGGGCCCAAGTCTCCGCTGGAGACATGGGGTCGGCCCAAGCGCCCGAAAACGGGAGGGGCGGCTCAGAGTGCGTCGGGCCTTGCGCAGAGGTTGCGCGCACGTCGTGCGCAACCATGCAAATTTGCTGGCAAAAGGTGCACTTGGGCGCCCGGTCGACGTTGTGCTACCCCCTCACGCCATGTCAGTTGCCCTCGAGCTCGAGTCTGCTGCGGCCGCCAGTTCTTCGACCATGCCTTCGACCACGCCTTTGACGGGCGGCACGACCCGGCGGCCCGAAAAAGAGCTCTTGGTCGCCAGCAAGGCGTTCACGGTCGAGAACCGGGCGAAGAGCTGGGCGGTGACGGTTTCAACGCTCGCCCTGGTGGCGGCGCTGGTCGCGGTCGCGGTGCTGTTGCCGTGGTGGTGGGCGCGGTTGCCGGTTTCGGTGTTCTTGGGGTTGGTCGTGGTGCGGGCGTTCTGTCTGTTTCACGACTTTCAGCACGGGGCGATTCTGCGAAATTCGACGCTCGCGCGCGGGGTGTACTGGCTGTTCGGAGAACTCATTCTCACGCCGCCGTCGGTCTGGCGCGAGACGCACAACTACCACCACGCCCACACCGCCAAGTTGGTGGGCTCGCACATCGGCAGCTACCCCATGCTGACGCCGGCCATGTACGCGCAGGCGACGCCCCTGCAGCGGTGGCTGTACCGAGCGGCACGGCACCCGTTGAACATGATTCTCGCGGTCTTTACCGTTTTCGCCATGGGCATGTGCCTGCGGCCGTTCGTGCGCGCGCCGAAGAAGCACTGGGGCGGGCTCGTGTCGCTGTTGCTCGTCGGCGCCTTGGGCGCGGCCTGCGTGGCCACGGGTCACGCCGACGCCTTCGTCTTCGGCTGGTTCATACCCATGTCGGTGGCGGCCACGTCGGGGGCGTACCTGTTCTACGCGCAGCACAACTTCCCCGAGGCGCAGGTCGCCGACCGCCAGAGCTGGTCGTTCTCGAGCGCCGCCCTTGACTCATCGAGCTACATGAAAATGGGCCCGCTCATGAATTGGCTGACCGCGAACATTGGCTTTCACCACGTGCACCACCTGAACGCCGCCATACCGTTCTACCGGTTGCCCGAGGCCATGCAGGCCATGCCCGAATTGCAGCACCCCGGCACCACCAGCTGGTCGCTCAAAGACGTGGCCGCCTGTTTCAAACTCAAACTGTGGGACCCCCAACAGAACAAAATGGTCGGGTACCCCACGACGAAGTAGCGCACCTCGCACCTTGCAACGTTTGGCTGGTGCCGGGTGTCGGTGGAGCGTGAGACTCCTCAGGCCGATTGCATCACTGTTCGTGCAGATCACGGTGCTCGCCGGGTGTCTTGAATTCAGTGCCGCCGCCGACGCGGGTACGTCGCTGGCGACCGACTGCGGAGCCCCCTCCGACTCAGGCGTTGATGCAGGCCTGCCAGCGCGCGACTCTGGCGTCGTCGATGCTGGCCCGGGGTCGACTGATGCCGGCACCGATTCGGGCACGCTGGCACCAGACGCAGGCCTCGCCGACTCCGGCGTCGCCGATGCGGGTCGCCCCATGCGCGACGCCGGTGCCGTCGACGGTGGCCCGTTGCCAGCCTGGCTTGCGGGCAAGCCGCTCAATACCTGGTTCGCGCTCTCGGGCGTCACCGTCGCGTCGGCGCAGGCGAGTTTCCCACGCCCCCAGGGCCCTGGAGGCGACTCCGACGGCAAACCGGGTCTGTTTTCGTGGTCGAGCGGCGCGGTGGCGGGCAAGCGCATCATTCACGCGGGCGGCGGTCACACCAACTACGCCGGCAACGAGGTCGTCGGCATCGACCTGGCGCAAGACGCGCCCCAGTGGGTGACGCTGCTGGCCCCGTCGGCCGACGCCGACATCACGTACACCGGTGCGGCCCACTACGCCGACGACCGGCCGGCCTCTCGCCACTCGTACTGGGGAGAATTCTACAACCCCGCCAACAACCGCTTGATGTTCATCGGCGCCGGCGCGTTCTACGGCCCGGCCGGAGGGGCCTCGTGGGCGACCGACGGCTTTGACCTCGACACCAACACGTACGACCCGTCGAGCACGTACCCCTCGGGGGCGAGCCTGGGGTGGAGCGGCCAACCCGGTGTCTCGCAAGCCCAAGACGCGGCCGGCAACGTGTACACCATCATACCCAACAATGTG
Source organism: Myxococcaceae bacterium (assembly GCA_044225205.1). Taxonomy (GTDB): domain Bacteria; phylum Myxococcota; class Myxococcia; order Myxococcales; family Myxococcaceae; genus JAEUJT01. Next base: position 9,561 of record JBGAIY010000180.1, read on the forward strand.
GTCGTGAGGTGGGCAGCGGCCACCGCGACGTGGTCGAACGTCGGGGCATCGAACTTCACGTCGAGCGGGTACGCGCCCATGGCCTACGACAGCACCCGCGACCGCTTGTTGGTCATGGGCAGTTCAGGCGCCAAATTCTACAGCGGGCTGGGCGGCCCTCTGACCGAGACCACCGCGACGTTCTCAGGTACCCAAGCGGCCAAGGCCGGCGCGAACGCCCAACTGTTCTACGTGCCCGCGCTCGACCGGTACCTGTTTTGGCGCTTTGACCCGTCTGACCCCACCGTCTACGCGATTGACGCGAACAGCTTGTCGGTCGACGCGTACGAGGTCGCTGGCACGCCACCCCCCAAGTCGAACGCCGGTGGGTTCGACGCGTTCTTCAACCGCTTTTGCCATGTGCCCGACTTGAAGGTGGTCGTCTTTTACGGCGGCTCGACGAGCGACGACCTCGCGTTCTTCAGGTACCAGTAAGCCATTGGCCCGAGCCCCGCGCTCGAAGTAGACGCGAGCGGTGCCCGTTCGCCGCGCCCTCCCTCCAGCGCTCTCTCGGCGCCAGCTCAACCGTGCACTGCTTGGGCGACAGCTGCTGTTGGAGCGAGCGAAAATCGAGCCACTCGAAGCCCTCACGCGAGTCGCGGGCGTGCAGGCACAGGCCACCCGCCCGCCGTACTTCGCGCTGTGGGCGCGGCTCGAGCGCTTCGAACCACGCCAGTTGGCCACGCTGCTCATTGACCGGCGAGCCGTGCGAATCGCGCTCTTGCGCTCGACGCTCCACGTCGTGACCGCCGACGACGCGCTCGCGTGGCGGCGGCTGCTCGAGCCGATGATGCGAAGACAGTTTCTCGGCAGTCACGGGCGCCACCTCGGCGGAGCCGACCTCGATGCGCTGACCAGGCTCAGCCGCGAGCACCTCGAGCGCGAGCCGCTGACCTTCGCCGAGTTGGGGGCGTGGCTCCACACGCGCTGGCCCGGCGCGGTACCAGGCTCGCTCGCCGCCGGAGCCCGCACCACCCTCGCCTTGATTCAACGACCGCCGTACGGCGTGTGGGGCGAGTCGGGGCAGCCGACCCACACGCTGTTGTCGACCTGGCTTGGCCGGGAATGCGAAGACCCCTCGCCCCACGGGCTCGAGCACCTGGTGCGGCGAGGGCTCGCGGCGTGGGGCCCGGCTTCGGCGGCCGACTTGCAGACCTGGTGCGGCCTCAGCGGCCTCGGCACCGTTCTCAAGCGGCTGAGGCCTGCGCTCGCGACTTTCACCGATGAGCGTGGGCGTGAGCTGTTCGACCTCCCCGACGCGCCGCGGCCCGACCCCGACGTCGAAGCCCCCGCGCGGTTCTTGGGCGAATTCGACAACATGCTGCTCTCGTACAAAGACCCGAGCCGCGTGGTGAGCCCCGAAGACCGCAAGCGCGTCATCACCTCCAACGGGCTCGTGCGCGGCACCTTCACCGTCGACGGGTTCGTGCACGGGCAATGGCAGTTCGACGAAACCAAGAAAGGCGAGCGCTCGCTCAGCGTCGAAGCGTTTCGGCCGCTTTCCCCCCTCGCCCGGGCCGCCCTGGTGAACGAAGGTCAGGCCTTGCTGCGGTTTGCGACCACCGGAGCCGACGCACGGCCGGGCGACGTTCGGTTCACGACGAAACGCTGAACCGGGCGCGCCGTCGGCGTGAACGGGCGGGCGACCGAGCCTGACGCAAGGTTGCGAACGTCTCCGCGAACCCAGCACCATCGCGCCGTGCGCTTTGGTACCTTCGCCAGGTGAGCTCAGATTGGAACGCCGAGTCGTACCACCGCGTGTCAGAACCCCAGTGGAACTGGGGGCTTCGCGTGCTGTCGGCACTCGAACTGGCCGGCGACGAAGTCGTGGTTGACGCCGGCTGCGGCACGGGGCGCCTGACGGCCGTGTTGCTCGAGCGGCTGCCCTCAGGCCGGGTCATCGCACTCGACTCGTCACCCGCGATGCTCGACGTCGCCCGCCGCGAACTCGGGCGTTTTGAAGAGCGCGTCGCTTTCGTTCAAGCCGACCTTTCTCGGCTCGAATTGAAAGAGGTCGCCGACGTGGTGTTTTCGACGGCGACGTTTCATTGGGTCAAAGACCACGCGGCCTTGGCGCGCGGCCTGTTCTCGGCGCTCAAACCCAACGGGCGGCTTCACGCGCAGTGCGGAGGGCACGGCAACTTGGCCGGCTATTTGAGCAGGGCGCTCGCCGTGGCCCGCACCGCGCCGTTCGCGGCGGCGCTCGAAGGCTTCGTCTACCCGGCGAACTTTTCGACCCCCGAGGCCATGAGCGCCCGCCTTCGGCAGGTCGGCTTTCACGGCGTCGAATGCTGGCTCACCGACGCTCCGACGCCGTTCACGACCCGCGACGACTTCAAGAAATTCACGTCGACGGTGGTGTTGCGAACCATGCTCGAGCGCTTGCCCCACGACCGGCGCGAGCCGTTTCTCGAGGCCGTCACTGACGCGACGCGGGGCGAGCATTCGCTCGACTACGTGCGCCTCGAAATTCGCGCGCAAAAGCCCTCACCCGCCCCAACGCTCGAGACCACGTGACCTCGGCCTTCACCGGGCGCAGGCTCTTCACCTTGGCGTACCCGACCTGGTCGGCCGCTGACAGCGAACGCATCGAAGCGTTTCGCCTTCGCCACGACCCGAATTTCGCCCAAGTTCGGGCTCACTTCACGATGGTGTTCGGCTGCGAGGCCGTGCCCGAACCCGCCTACGTCGAACACGTACGCGAGGTCTGCCGTTCGGCCCACCCGTTCACCTTCAGGTGCCGCTACGCCCTGTTGGGCGCCGACGACGAAGTCGAGCGAGCCTACGTTTTTCTGGTACCCGACGAGGGCTTCAGCGCCGTCGCCCGGCTGCATGACGCGCTGTACCGCGGCGTTTTGGGTGAACGTCTGCGTCTCGATCTCCCCTACATACCCCACCTGACGATTGGCGCTTCGGCCGACCGGGCGCAAGCCAAGCGCTGGTGTGACGAGCTCAACGCCGAGGGGCTCGACGTCGGGGGTACCGTCGACGCCGTGACGGTCACCGTTCGAGACGGCTCGATGCTTGAGCTTGCCACCGTCAAACTCGGTGCCGCCTGAACCCCAAAGTTCACCTGACCTGAGCTGGTTTCGCGGCCGAACCGGCGCATCACCCGCGCCGGCGACGCCGCAAGGCCCACGCCGCCAAACCGAAGAGCGTCATCGCCGCGCTGGGTTCGGTCGCGGAGCACCCCAGGCCACCGCCCACGAGTTTCTGCGTCTTGGCGCTCGCCTGTGACCACGACACGGTCGCGGGGCTCTGGTCGCGGGTGCCCGAGGCATTGAGCGCGCGCACCGACAAGGTGTGCGAGCCGGCCGCCACATTGGTGAACGTGGTGCTCTTCTCGCAGGCCACATAGTCAGCGCCGTCGAGGCTGCATTCGAACGTCGCGTCGGCCACATTCGAGCTGAACTCGAACACCGCGTCGCCCACGTTGCCGTCGCTCGGGCTCGAAACGACGGTCGTGTCGACGTCGCTGCCCGACAAGTTGACTTCGACGGTCACCGGCGCCGACTTCGACGTCGTCTGCCCGCCTTTGGTCGCCGTCGCGGTCAGCACGTGGGTACCAGGGGTCATGGCGTTGGTGGGCGTAAACACCCAATTGCCACTGCCGTCAGACGTGGTCGAACCCGCGAGCACCCCGTCGACGTAGACGTTCACCGTGCTGTTGGGTGGCGCCTTGCCGGTGATGGTGGGCGTCGAATCGTCGATGACCGCGTTGTTCGCGGGCGAGGTGATGGTGGGCGGCGTGAGGGTGCCGGTGAGCACCTGAAACGTGTTGGTCGCCGACACCGGGCTCACATTGCCCGCGGGGTCGGTCGCCGTCGCATTCACGGTGTGTTGCCCGTCTGGCAATGCCGTCGTCAACGGCAACGACCAGTGCCCCGCCGAGTCGGCGGTGGTCGTGCCCACGAATTGCCCGTCGACCGTCACCGAAATGGTCGTACCCGGCTCGGCCGTACCGGTGATGACCGGCAAGCTGTTCGACGTGCTCGACGCGTCGGCCGGGCTCGTGACGACCGGAGCGACGGGCGCGACCGTGTCGACCACCCACGTGAAGGTCGCGGGCGTGGTGTCGACCGAGGCTCCGTCTTTCGCGCGAACCGAAATCGAATGCGTGCCGTCGGCCAGGCTGCTGAACGTCGCCGGGTCGGTGCAGGCGGCGTACGCGCCGTTGTCGAGGCTGCACTCGTAGGTCACTCCCGCTCGGTTCGAGTCGAGGTCGAAGGCCGCCGACGTCAGGTGGCCCACCGACGGAGGCCCACTCACGATGAACGTGTCGAGCGTCGAAGTGTCGACCGTGAAGGTGTTCGTCGACGAGTCGGGGCTCGCGTTGCCCGCCGGGTCGGTCGCGTGAGCGGCCACGGTGTGGCTGCCCGGCGTCAACCCAGTCGTCGGCGTGAGCGACCAGTCACCCGACGCATTGGCGGTGGTGGTGCCCAAGGTCATGCCGTCAACGACCACGGTCACGGTGCTGCCCGCTTCGGCGGTGCCACGAATCACCGGCGTGGTCGTGCCGACGGTCGTACCGTCGGCCGGCGAAGTCACGACGGGCGCCGACGGAGCGACGGTGTCGACCGCCCAGCCGCGCGTCGCGGGCGTGGTGTCGACCTCGCCAGCGCCGTTCTTCGCGCGAACGAGCAACACGTGCGCCCCTTCGGCCAACCCCGTGAACGTCGACGAGGCCGTGCACGCCGAATAGCCGGCGCCGTCGAGGTTACATTCGTAGGTCACTCCCGTTTCGTTCGACGAGAACGTGAAGGCCGCGCTCGCGCTGGTGGTGACGCCGCTCGGCCCGGTGACGATGGTCGTGTCGAGAATCGTGTGGTCGACGGTCACGGTGATGGGCACCGACGACGGGCCCGTGTTGCCGGCCGGGTCGGTGGCACTCACTGAAATGGTATGGCTGCCGTCGGTCAACGCGGTGGGCGGTGTGAAGACCCAACTGCCCGACGAATCGACCACGGCGGTGCCCGCGGCCTGCCCGTCGATGACCACGGTGACCGTGG
>JBGAIY010000181.1:0-14522 GCA_044225205.1 Myxococcaceae bacterium
GCCGAATGGAGACGCTCTGCGGCACGACGCGGCAGACCTGTGCCGACCTGGTGAAACAAACGCGGCAAGTGGCTGGTGACGAAGGCGTCGACGGGCTCAAGGCCTGTTTCGCCGAAGCGAACAGTTGTTCGGAGGCGTCGGGCTGTGTCGCGGGCAAGGGGCTGAAGGCGGCGGGCGCGGCGGTGGGCGACTTCTTCAAAGGGCTCGTGAAGGGCACTCACGAATAGCCGCGTCGGGCGTTGAGGCTTTAGCGGGAGAGTTCGGTCTCTTCGTTCGGTCGCCAGGAGTTCAGCGCGTCTTCGAGGTCTTCTTTTCGACGCTCGGCCCTCAGGCCGTCGACCCGTTTGGCGACGAATGCCACCCACTTCGGGTCGAACGGGTCTTCGATTTTTCCAGAATGGCCGGAGTCTCGAACGAGCTGGGTCATGATCGACCGGGCGTAGCTTCGCGACGTGAAGGTCGGGTCTTTCTTCGCGGCCGCGACGAGGTAGTCAAAGAGGGCTGTCTGCGGCAGGTTCGAAAAGCGCGTCGCTTCGATGGCCTCGAGCACCGTCTTTTCGTCGCCCACGCCGCGCGCGAGGAGCGTCAGCCGCGCACGCTTTCGGGGCTCGAACAACGACGTGTCATGAATCTGTTCGAGGTCTTTGAGTGCGAGGCGGTCGTGCTCTGGGGTCGCCTGGGCGAGGTGGTTGAACGTGCGGGTCGCGCGGGCGAAGTCTTCGCACAGGTCGAGCTGTTCTGACGGCCCCTGTCGGCGCATTCGCTGGGTGAAGCTGCGCATGGCCTCGTTGGCGCGTTCGCACGCCGTGCGGTCGCCCAGCTGCGCGGAGACCTCGGCGAAGCGCACGACGTCGCTCAGCACATCGCTGTTCATGTCAGCTTGGCCGAGGCTTGCTCGTTCGAGCTGACCGACTTGGGTCATCAATGCAGACTGAACGTCACGAGGGTTCGCGCTCGCTTCGGCGACGAAACGGTGGGCCGCGACGCGGGCGTCGTTGATGGTGGTGAGCCAGGCTTGGCGAATCGGTGAATCACCCAATCGTGAAATCACGGCTTTGAGCGCGCCGTTGAAACGCTGGTCGATCATCGAGTGGGTTTGTGCAGATTCGTTGGTGGTCGTTGGCCCCGGTTTGCGGGCGGGCGCGGCGGTCAGTTCGTCGAACACGCGGCCGATGGTGGTGCGCACGGCGGCCTCGGCCTCGGCAGCGCGCACGTCGAGCTGGGCTTCGTTTCGGGCAGCCGTGAGGCGGTCGATGGTCGGCCGATCGCGCTGGGGGCTCGAGAGCGCGGAGTCGAGCGCCCGTTGCGCCTCGGCCAAGCGGGCATTGGTTTGCGCGAGGTACCGCGACGTCGTTCTGCGGTCTTCGACGTTCTGCGAAGGTTCGTGGGTCTCCATGAGCCACTCGGCCCACGACTTCTTTGGTGGCCGGGTGAGCTGCTCGACGACCGCATCGATGTCGCGGTCGGTCGGTGCTGTGCGCTCGACCACCGAGCGACCGAGTGTTCCGCTGAGGTTTCTCGTCTGCATGTGCTTCAGAGAGACGGGGTCACTCGAACCAAGTTGCGTCAGCAGCGCGAACTGATTGAAATCACTGCCATTCGCGGCCTCACCTGCAGTGATGTTCGAGAGTTGCAGGCCTGCGCTTGTTCTGGTACGTGCCACGCCCCGCTTGTTTCAAGCGGTACACCGTGGCGGCCGTCGCCGCCCCGCACCTCCGGCCAAAGCCGCGTGCGAGAGAATGAAAGAGGGCAGAACATGAAGGGCATCATCGGTAAAAAAGTCGGCATGACGCAGATCTTCGGCGACGACGGCAACGTCATACCCGTGACCGTCATCGACGTTTCGTCGTGTGAAGTGGTCGGCAAGCGAACGCTCGAGACCGACGAATACACCGCCGTCGTCATTGGCCTCGAAGACGCCAAAGAGAAGCACCTGACGAAGGCGCAGATCGGCTCGTTCAAGAAAGCCGGCGCGAAGGCGAAGCGCATTTTGAAAGAATTTCGAGTGACCGCCGAAGAATTGGCGAAGTTCAACGTGGGCGAGCCGGTGAAAGCCGAAATGTTCACCAAGGGCCAGATCGTCGACGTCACGGGCATCACCAAGGGCCGTGGGTACCAGGGCGTGGTGAAGCGCTGGGGCTTCCGTGGCTTTGGTCAAACGCACGGTACGCACGAATACCGCAAGCACCCGGGCGCCATCGGCCAACGTAAGACGCCTGGTCGCGTGTACCCGAACAAGCGCTTGCCGGGTCACTACGGCGTCGAGCAAGTGACCATTCAGAACCTCACCGTGGCTGACATCATCCCCGAGAAGAACTTGATTCTCGTGAAGGGTGGCATACCCGGGCACAACGAGGCGATGGTCGTCGTGAAGCCGGCCGTGAAGGTCGCGTTGCGCGAAGGTCACAAGGCGAAGCACGCGAAGAAGTAATCGCATTTAACCCCGCGGGAGCTTCAAGCGAACCATGCGCGTCTCGTTCGGCCGAACGGTGTTTGCCGGCGTCTTGGCGCTCGGGTTGTTGGCGAGCTGCGGCTCCTCGGGGCCCATTCAATTGTCGTACGGAGCCGCCTGCGTACCGGGCGACTCCGCGACCGAATGCACCAATGGGTTGTGTGTCGCGCTCGACAGCCAGTCGGGGTTTTGCACGCGCACCTGCAACGACGACTGCCCGGCCGATTCGGTGTGCGAGGCGGCGGGCCGGTTCGGTCGCATTTGCCGCCCGTTGACCGGGTGCAAGACCGAGGTCGACTGCCCGGCGGGGCACGTGTGCAATGCCGAAACCGGCAACTGCTACATCGCGGTGAGCCGATCGCTGTGCTCGCCCTGCCAAGACGTGTCGCAGTGCCCGGCGTCGGGGGCGTGCTTCAAGGCCATTGGCTCGGGTGAGCAGTTCTGCACGACCGCCTGCGACGCGAGCGGCGGGTGCCCGACGGGGTTCGCCTGCAAAGACACTCCGGTCGGCAAAGAAAACGCGCTCGTCAAACAGTGCGTGCCGGTGAGCGAGTCGTGCAACCAAGGCCGGCCGTTGTGCGCGGCGTGCCAGGGCGACAACGAATGCGGTGGCCCGGCCGACTTGTGCGTGCGCAACGTGGTTTCAGGCGAGCGCTTTTGCGGCCGCGACTGCAACCCCGCCAAGAACGTCTGCCCAGCGAACATGAGCGGGTGCGACCCGGCCTCGCTCGACACCGCGGCGAACCCCGAGTGCCCGACCGGTTTCTCGTGCGTGAACTTGGCGCTGAACCCACCGGCGTTGGGCCGCGGGCCATACCAGTGCGTGCCGAACTCCAATTCGTGCCAGGGCTACTGTGACGCGACGACCGAGGCGGGCCAGCGCTCGCAATGCGGCATCGGCAAGGTGTGCACGAACAACACGTGCCAGCCGGCGACCGACGGCCGCATGTGTTCGGCGTGCAGCGACAACGACGACTGCCGCGCGGGCGGGTTCACCGAAAACCGGTGCATTACCAACAACTGCACGAACTGCCCCTACCAGGGTGAGTCGTTCTGTTCGACGCCGTGCGCCGACGACGGCGCGTGCGTGAAGTCGTTCGGCGTGGGCTTCGTGTGCAAAGCGGTGCAAGACCCGAGCGGGGCGATGTTGTCGTACTGCATGCCTCAGCGCGGCTCGTGTGCGAACGGCTTGCACCAGCTGGGAGAAGACTGCAGCGCCAACGGCGGCAAAGACTGCATCACCGGGTTGTGTTTGGTCGCCGGGTTGAGCCCGTTTTGCAGCAACGCCTGTTCGGCCGACAGCGACTGCGCCGACGGGCGGTTTCGGTGCTGTGACAAGAACGCGACGGGCACGGGGTACGACTGCTCGGCCGAGCACCGCTCGGGTGAAGGGCCCAAGTCGGGCTCGGGGGTGTGCGCCCCGACCGGCGGGCTGTTTGGAGACGACTGCGCGCCGGGCCAGGCGCCTTGCCAGAGCGGCACCTGCCTCGACTTGGGTACGGCCCGGGTTTGCACGGTGACGTGCGCTGGGGGTTCGGCGTGCCCGAGCGGTTTCACTTGCCGAAAGGCGCAAGTGCCAGGGGCGACCGGCACGACCGACGTCTGTTTCCCCAACGGCGGTGGCAAGGCCGGGGGCAGCTGTTCGTTTGGCCCCGCGGCGTGCGAGAGCGGCCTGTGCATTCGCAAAGACTCCGGCAACATTTGCACCCAGAGCTGCACGGCGGCGAGCGACTGCCCGGCGAACTGGGCGTGCGAATTGACGCTTTCGGTCACCGCGCAGTCGGTGCAGGCGTGCATTCCTCCGGCGTTGACCGAAGGGTAAAGCCGGCGCTTTTCCTTGCGATTTGGCCTTCGCACCGCCCAAAGGGGTGTGCTAGCAACTCGCACCCTTTGCCAAAGACTCCATGCGCGCCGTTCGTGACTTTTTGATCGTGTTGTTGGCTGTGGCCTCCGCCGGCTGTCAAGATCGCACGCGCACTCGCAAGGTGGTCGAGCCGTACGTGTTGGTGCCGGGCACTCCGACGGTCGACACGGCGACCCCGCAAATTCAGACCGACTCGTCGCAAGACACTTCGAATTTCGGCATCAGCGTGCCGCACCAGTGCGACGGGTTCACCCAGTCGTCGGTGCGCAAGGTCGACATTCTGTGGGTCATTGACTCGTCGGGGTCGATGGGGCCGAAGCAAGCGCGGCTGGCCGCGAATTTCGACGGGTTCATGCAGCAGCTGGTGAACGCGAACCCGCCCATCGACTTTCACATTGCGGTCACGACCACCGACACCGACGACCCGGCGGCGCGCGGCAAGCTGCGGCCCTGGTCGTTGCTCGGGCAGACCGACGACTACATCGCCTGTTTCCCCCAGACGGGTGGCACCATTTTCTGCAACACGGGCGGTACGACGTCGACCGCGGTCACGGCCTTCGGGCAAATGTCGCAGGTCGGCACGAGTGGTTCGCCGCAAGAGCGCGGTCTGTACGCGGCGTACCTGGCGCTGACGAACACGTTCAACCTGTCGACCGAGGCGGTGACGCGCTTCGTGCGCCCCGACGCGGCGCTGTACGTGGTCATGGTGTCTGACGAAGACGACTCGTCGTGCAGCCCGATGACCCGGCAGGCGCTGTGCACCGCCGACCCGGGCTGCCGTTGCGCGCCCAACCAGACGCTCAACGGCACGGGCGCGTGGGGTTCGACCGAGTACTTCGTTCGCTTTTTCGAGACCTACAAAGGCTACGGCAACCAAGACAGCGTCGCGGTGGCGGCCATCGTCTCGAGTGATGCTGATGCCGGGGTGCCTTCTCAGTTTGGCGACCCGAACCCGCATGTCGGGTGTTGTCGTTCGCTCAATGGGCAGGCGTGCCCGACCGAAGGCACGAACGATGGCGGGTTCGAGGTCTCGTACTTCGCGAGCCGCTACGTGCAGGTGGCGGCGGCCACGGGTGGGGTGTCGGTCAGCATTTGCCAAGACGACTTTTCAGGGGCGCTCGCGTCGCTGGGTTTCGCCGCCTCGGGGCTGCGCCGTGAATTTCGGCTGACCCGCGGGCCCGACTTGAAGGTGTCGGGCATGGTCGCCTCTGGGGTGCAGGCGTTCGTTTCTCCGCCCGACGCGCCGACGTGCAATGTCGACGGCAACTGCCCGACCAACCAGAAGTGCCACAGCGGCCGGTGTGGCCACCGGGTCGACGTCGGGGTGAATGCCGGGAGCACGGCCAACGGCGCCCAGTACGTTCGGTGTGACACGGCGGGCCTGCGCAACATGGTTCGCTTCGACGGCACCGCGGTGCCTGAACCCTTAAGCACCGTCGAGATTTGCTACGACGTGCTGCCCAATTTTTCGACCAGTTGTCCGTAACGAGGTGTGCACGTCGCCATGAACTGGAAAACCCTGACTCTCTGCAGCGTCGCGATGCTGACGAGCAACTTTGCCCTGGCAGACGAGGGTGAAGCGGCGCTCGTCGAAAAAGTGGCCGTGCGCAACCGGCTCTACAACGTCGACGGCCACTGGGAGTTCGGTGGCAACGCCGGCTTCTCGCTGTTGAGCCGGCTGACCGAGCACTACAACCTGAACCTCTCGGGCGCGTACAACGTGGCCGAGTGGCTGGGGCTCGAATTGCGCGGCGGCTACGCGATTTCGATGCACACCTCGCTCGCGAACCAGCTGCAGAGCGACTTTGCGATCAACTCGTCAATTTCGACCGCGAACGACATGGCCGACCTGTGGGAGATGACGGCCAACGCGATCATCGGGGCGCGGTTTCAGCCGATCTACGGCAAGGTGAACCTGGTCGCCGAGCTGCCGGTGCACTTTCAGTTCTACCTGTGGGCGGGGGCGGGCTTCGGGTTGTTCAAGCACCAGTCACTCGCGATTTGCGCGGTGAAGTCGGGGTCGACCTGTTCGCAGTTCTTGACCGAGCTCAAGCCGGGCCCGTTGGTGTCGGTGGCGCTCGGGTTTCGGTTCTTCTTCTCGACCTCGGCTCCCGTGCCGGGCGCGAAGACGGGGCAACACTCGGTGAAGATCGAGGTTCGCGACTATTCGTACCTCGACTCCTACTACATCAACGTGAAGCGGGCCGACGCGACGGCCGCGAACCCCACCGCCGGTGGCCAGTTGTCGCCGAACGCCGGCATCACCAACCTCGTTCAGCTCGATGTGGGCTACGCGTACATTTTCTGATTGGGGCCCACGATGAAGACCATTTTGTTCGCAGCGTTCGTGTGGGTGGGGTCGGCCGGGGCGGCCGAGGCGCGCGTGCCCGCCGATGCGCCGGTGTTGTTGGCCCAGGCTGGCAAGTCGAGCTCGAGCACCACGACCTCGTCTGACGACGACGACGACGACGTGCCCGCGGCGACGCCGGCTTCGACGCCGAAACCCACCGAGCCCAAGAAAGACGACAGCAAGAAGACGGCGGTGACGCCCGCGCCCGCCGCGACTCCGGCCGCTTCGACCGCGGCCACCGCGACGACGGCGGCGACCAGCGCGCCGCCGGCCGGTGAATCGCTCATTCTCATTTCGGGTGCACCGCTCAACAACCCGAACGTCGGCGTGCACACGGTCGAGCAAAAAGCAGCGAGCGACTCGGGCCGCAGCGAAGTCGTCATTTACCCGGTGGCCATGCAGGTGAACGGCAAGTTCACCCAGCACTTCGGCACCATGGCTTCGTTCGTGTACCACCTGCAAGAGAACTTCGGCTTGCAGCTGACCGGCGGCTACAACTGGTATTCGGCCGAGTCGTCGTTCAACGGTGAGCTCGTCGAGAAGTTTCGCGCCGAAGCCCAGGCCGCGACCTCCCTGTTGTGGACGTGGGGGGTCTTGGGTGGCGTCGAAGTGACTCCGCTGTACGGCAAGTTCGCTTTCTTCGAAGGCACGCTCGTGCACTTCTCGGTCGTCATCAACGGCGGGGCGGGGTTGGGCGGCACGCGGCACCAGCTCAAGCCCGAGACGACCCGGCAAGACGACTCGATTTCGCCCGCGACGTACGGCGACACCGGGTTGCGGTTCATGGGCTCGCTGGGCGCTGGCTTTCGGTTGCAAATCGGCCAGCACTTCGCCTTGCGGCTCGAAGTTCGCGACGTGGTGTACACGGCGCGCGTGGAGCGGCTGAACGGCTGCAACGCCACCGACCTCGCCGCGATGGATACGGCCTTGAAAATGGGCAAAGACCCGTCGACGGTGACGACGCTGACCTCGGCCTGCGACGTCAGCACCTTCACCGGCACGTACGAAGGCACCGACATCAAACGGTCGAACGACGTGCCGTTGGCCCACAAGTTGGTGGCCGAGCCGTCGTCAGACGTGCTCAACAACATTGGCCTCTACCTCGGCGCTTCTTTTGTCTTCTGACCGGTGACCACGACCATGAAACGCACTTTTGTTTTGGCAGTGGCGTTGTTGGCGAGCTCGGCCGGCGCGCAAGACCTGACGACGTACAACAAGGCGTTGTCGGCCTACAACGGCAACAACTTCGACGACGCGGCTCGCTTGTTTTACGACGTGTACAACACGACGAGCGACAACGACCTGCGCCTCAAGTCGGAGTACTACTTGGCGAGTTCGTTTCAACGGCAGAACCTGCCCTTCACGGCGTTCATCTACTTCGCGCCGATCGTCAAAGCCGGCCCGCAGCACCCGTACCACCTGAAGGCGGTCGAAGCGCTCATCACGGTGCAAGAATCGCTGAACGACGACTACCTGATACCGTCGTTGCTCAACAACCTGTACGACCGCAACGCCGACGCGTGGGCCACGTTGCCGCTCGAGGTGTTGGCGCGCATCAACTACCTCATCGGCCGCATTTCGCACCGCAAGGCCAAGCTCGACGAAGCGAAGCAGTTTCTCGAAGCGGTGCCCGACACCTCGCAGGTCTACGCGAAGGCCCAGTACCTCATGGGCATTGCCTTGGCCGACCCGCGCTACCCCGCGGCGAACGAAGACGCCCGCAAGAAGAACATCGACGAAGCGGTGACGGTGTTCACCCGGGTGACGAAGATCGACCCGCGCGCCAAGCAGAAAGACCTGCGAGAGACCCAGCAGCTCGCGTACCTCGCGCTCGGCCGCACGAACTACAACATCGGCGAATTCGCGAAGTCGGTCGAAGCGTACGAAAAGCTGCCCCGCTTCTCGAAGTACTGGGACCAAGCGTTGTTCGAAAACGGCTTCGCGCGCTTTCAGAACGACGACCTCGGTGGCGCATTGGGGTCGTTGCAGGCCCTGCACGCCCCTCAGTTTGCCGGGGCGTTTCAGCCCGAGTCGTGGGTGCTGAAGAGCACGGTGTATTACTTCGCCTGCCTGTACGACGAATCAAAAGCCGCGCTCAAAGAATTCGAGAGCCTCTACTTGCCGATGGTCGAAAAGTTGCGCCCGTTCGTCGAAGGGGCGCCGAAAGACCTCAACACCTACTTCAAGTTGGTCGACACGACCGAGAGCGACCAGTTGCCCAAGGCCGTCTTGTATTGGGTTCGTTCGAACGAGCGCATGTTGGGCGTGTTCGGCATGCTCAAAGAAATCGAAACCGAGAAGACGACCATCGACAACAACCAGTCGTGGAAAGCGGCGAAGTTGTCGGGCGAGCTCATCACCTACCTCGACCAGAACCGTGGCACCCTGGAGCAGGTGGCGGGCAGCTTCGCCAAGTCGCGCTTGCTCGAGGCGTACCGCACGGTCAAGGGCTTCGCCGACCAAGCCGGAATCATTCGGTTCGAAGTCGCCAAGGCCGGTAAAGAAATTGCCGAGACCGGGGTCGACCAGGCCGCGGTGTTGGCGAAGCAGACGCTCTACCGCCCGGCGATGCCCGCCGAAAATTGGAACTACTGGCGGTTCGAAGGCGAGTTCTGGCGTGATGAGATTGGCTACTACCAATACACGCTGAAGAAGGGCTGCCCGGAGCGGTAAGTGGCCCGAGATCGTTGGGCTTTTTCAGACCGTCGGGGGGCGCCTCGGCGGTCTTTTCAGTTCTCAGAGCGCTGGTGTACGTTCCGCGCGTTTTTTCTCCCACAGGAGCTTCAATGAAGTTGGCTCGTCTTCTCCTGACTCTCGGGGTCTTTTGGTCGTTGGCAGCCGGTGCCGCCGACGCGAAGAAGGCCGCGAAAACCGACCCCAAAACCGCGGCGAAGGCTGCCGACAAGAGCGCCAAGAAGCCCGACGACCGCAAGGGCCCGGCGAAGCTCGACGGCAAAGACGTGGCCCCCAAGGCCGAAGACGTCGAGCGCGAAATGGTGGCCGACCAGAAGCGCGACGAGTCGATCGACTCGCTCAAGAAAATCATACCGAAAATTGAAGACGGCAATGCGCAGAAGGCCGACATGCTCTTTCAGCTCTCGGAGCTGTATTGGGAAAAGTCGCGCTTTCTGAACCGCAAAGAAATGCTCAAGTTCTTCAACGAGCAAAAAGAAGCCGACGACAAGCGCAACCGCGGCGAGAAGGTGGCCGAGCCGAAAGAAGACCACCGCGAGTCAGAACTCTACCGTTCTGAAACGATGCGCTTGTACGAGACGATTTTGCGCGAATACCCGAGCTACGAGCGCAAAGACGAAGTGCTCTTCAACTTGGCGTACAACCAATACGACCTGGGCAAGAAAGACCAAGCGGTCAAGCGCTACGAAGAATTGCTCAAGGCGTACCCCGGCTCGAAGTTCGTGCCCGACGCGTTCGTTCAGTTGGGCAACCACTACTTCGAAGTCGCCGCGAACCTCGAGAAGGCGCGCACGTATTACGAAAAGGCGTACGCGACGACGGTGCCGAAGATCAAGTCGTACGCGCTCTACAAGTTGGCGTGGTGCGACTTCAACGCGGGCGAGCACGAGAAGGCGCTCAAGAAGCTGCAAGACACCATCGAATACGCCGAGAAGCAGGGCAAAGAAAAGTCGGCGGTCGATTTGAAGAACGAAGCGCTCCAAGACTCGGTGCGCATGTTCGTCGAGCTGAACCGGTCAGACGACGCCATTGCCTACTACAAGGCCCACGCGGGCAAGAAGAAGCAGACCAAGCTCATCGCCGGGTTGGCGGGCGGCTTGGCCGGAGCGGGCCACCACGACAACGCGATCAAGAGCTACCGGTTCTTGCTCGACGACGCGCCCATGTCAGACGCGGCGCCCGACTACCAACAGTCGATCATCAAGAGCTACGAAGGGCTGCGCCAGCGCGAGCAGGTGAAGGCCGAAGTGAAGAAGCTGGCCGAGCTCTACCGCCCCGGCAGCGAATGGTGGAAAGCGAATGAGTCGAAGAAAGAAGTGCTGCGCAACGGGTTCAACGTGGCCGAAGAGGCCATGCGCACGACGGTGACCGAGTACCACCAAGAAGCGCAGAAGACGAAGCAGGTCGCCACCTACCAATTGGCGCGCGACATTTACAAACAGTACGTCGACTCGTTCGCGACCAACAGCGACGAGAACTTCGTGTCTGACCAGGCGTTCAACCTGAAGTTCTACTACGCCGAAATTCTCTGGGCCCTCGAAGACTGGGAACAAGCGGCCAAGCAGTACGACGAAGTCGCCGCGTTCAAGATACCGGCCCGCCCCGAAGCGAAAGAAGCGGCGAACGAGAAGTACCGCCAGACGTCGGCCTACAACTCGATTCTCGCGTACGACAAGTTGGTCAAGATCGAGCGCGGGCAGTTGCAGAAGACGGCGCTCGATTCGACCAAGAAGATCGAAGAGGGCAACAAGAAGGGCGAGAAGATCGAGAAGGCCGCGAAGATTCAGAAACAGCGCTCGGCGAAAGAGCTCGAAGAGAAGCCCATTTCGAAGTTCGAAGAGAAGCTGATCGCCGCGTGCGACAAGTACAACCAGCTGTACCCGAAGACGCAAGACGAGGTGAACGTCGCCTACCAGGCCGCGGTCATCTACTACGACAAGAACCGCTTCGTCGACGCGGCGCGGCGCTTCGGCGACATCATCTTGAAGTACCCCGAAGATGCGCGGTCGCAAGACGCGGCCGACCTGTCGATGTCGGTGCTCGAAGAAAAAAGAAGAGTGGCTCGAGCGGAACAAGCTGTCGCGCCAGTTCAAGGGCAACGCCAAGCTGACCAAGGCGGGGTCGGAGTTCGCGAAGCGGGTCAGCGGCATCGTCGAGGGGTCGCAGTACAAGTACGTCGACGAAGTCGTTTACAAGAAAGAGAAAGACCCCAAGCGCGCGTCGGGCATGTTCTTGGAGTTCGTCAAAGAGTTCCCCAAGTCGGACAACGCCGACCGGGCATTGACCTACGCGATGGTGATTGCGCGCGAAGCGAACGAGCTCGACAAAGCGGCCGAAGTGGCCGAGCGGCTGCTCAAGGAGTACCCGCAGTCGGTGTACGACTTGAAGGTGAAGTACACGCTCGCGAAGTTGTCAGAGCAGATGGCGAGCTTCGAGAAGTCGGCCAACATGTACGAAGAGTTCGTGCAGACCTACGACTTGGCCGCGGGTGAAAAGGCCATTGGGTACGCGAACATCAAAGACCTGCTCAAGAAAGAGAAAGAGCAGAAAGACAAAGACGCGAAGGCCGGCAAGAAAACGCCGGTCGTCACCACGGTCGACGTGAAGACGCTCAAAGATGAGAAGAAGAAAGAGCGCGAAGCGTTGATCGCCGAATGCACCGCCGACAAGAAAGACAACTGGGTGCAGAACGCGGTCTTCAACGAAGGCTTTTGGTACGAAGGCGTCGGCAAGTTCGACAAGGCGATCGGCGCGTACACGCGGTACGTGGCGCGCTTCAAAGACGAGAAAGACGCCCCCGACATCGCCTTCAACATTGGCTTGGTCTACGAGAAGGCGGGCCAGAGCGCCGACGCGATCAAGCAGTACGACGCGTTCTTGGCGAGCTACCAAAAAGACCCTCGGGTGACCGACGGCCGCCGGCTCGACGCGAAGTACCACCAGTTCTTGCTCAACGCGAAGCTCAAGAACGGCTCGGAGATGGACCGCTTGGCCAAAGAGCTCATCGCGGCGTACCCGAAACTCAAAGAAGACGAGCAGAAGAGCGACCGGGCGATGTTGGCCGCGGCGCACGCGAAGTTCTACACGCTCGAGCCGCAGTTCAAGGCGTACGTCGACATGAAGTTCAAGAAGATCGGCACGTTCAAAGCCGACCGCCCGGCGAAAGAGAAGAAGCTGGCCGAGCTCGAGAAGGCGTACGTCGACGTGCTGAAGGTCGGCAACCCCGAGTACGGCATCGCCGCGCTCACCCGGGTCGGCTTGCTCTATTCAGACTTCGCGACCAACATTTCAGAAATCGCCGACCCGCCTGGGCTCGACGAAGACCAGCTGGCCATTTTTCGCGGTGAACTCGAAAACCGATACGTCTTTCCCGTTGAAGAGAAGGCCGTCGAGGCGCTCGAGAAGGCCGTCGCGAAGAGCTCAGAAATCGCCATTTACAACGAGTGGACGTTGCTCGCCCAAGACCGGCTCAACAAGTACAAGCCCGGCCTGTACGGGAAAGCGAAAGACGTGCCGTTTCGGGGCAGCGAGTTTTTCGTGACCGCGGCTTTCGAGAAGAAGACCGAGTTGCCGGTCGAGACGACGGTTGAAAAGGCGGCGCCGCCTCCGACGGCGTCGGTGCCCACTCCCGGCGCGGGGAGTCGCTAATGACTGCGAGAACCATGATGTCACTGCTTCGTCGAAACACCCGTCGCGCTTCGTGGGCTGGGCTGGCCCTGGCGGCCGCGTCGTCGTCGCTCATGGGTTGTACGGCGGCGAAAGAAGAGGTCAAACCGAACGTCGTCAACACGGTGCAGACGACGCGCGAGGCCACCTCGAAAGAGAACTTCGAAAAGGGGGTGGCCGCGTTCGACGCGGGCAACCTCGACGAGGCCAAGGCGCTCTTCACCAAAGTGGCCGACAAGGTGCCGACGAACTTGCAGACGCAGTTCAACCTGGGCGTCATCGCCGAGCGGCAGGGGCGGCTCAAAGAGGCCGAGACCCGCTACGAAGCGGCCCGAAAGCTCGACCCGAAGCACAAGCCCACGCTGCTCAATTTGGGCAAGGTGTACCGGCTGCAAGACAAGTTCAGCGAGGCGACGGCGCTGTACGAAGAGGCGCTCAAAGACCCGGCGAACGAGTTCGACGTCGAACTGAACAACAACCTCACGGTCGCCTACCGCTTGGCGAAGAAGTTCGACCGGGCCGAAGCGACGGCGCGCAAGGTGCTCGCCCGCACCAAAGACAACCCCGACGCGTACAAGAACCTCGCGCTCATTTACTTCGACCAAGGCAACTACCGCTTGGCCGAGTTCATTTCGGCGAACGCCAAGAAGCTCGATGACAAAGACCCGGGCGTCTACAACAACCTGGGCCTCATTTACCTGAAGCTCGATGATCGCCGGTTGGCCTTGGGGCAATTTCAGAAAGCGGTGTCGCTGAACAAAGACTTCGCTCCGAGCCTGTTCAACATTGGCGCCATTGCGCTGAGCTACCGCGACTACCCGACCGCCGAGAAGTCACTCTCGCGGGCGGCCGAGCTCGACCCGACGTCGTACGAAGGGTTTCTGGCGTACGCCTATTCGCTCGACGGGCAAAAAGGCCGCGACGCGAAGAAGGGCGTGAAGGCCGGAGAAGTGTTCGAGAAGGTGCTCTCGCTCAAGGCCGACCAAGCCGACGCCATTTGTGGCGCGGCGTGGGCCTATGCCGCCGACAAGTCAGGGTGGGACCGAGCGCTCACCTTCTTCGACAAGTGCAAGGCGCTCCCGTCGACGTCGGCGCAAGACCAGCAGGCCATTGATCTCAAGGTGAAGGGCATCGTGGCCATGCAGAAGAGCGGTCAGCCGGCGGCGCCCAGCGAAGCCAAAGAGAAGCCGAAGACGGCCACCCCGAGCGGCCCGTCGATGCTCGACAAGGTCTCAGACGACGCGGCGGCCAAAGAGCCGGCGGCAGGCGAGGGCGCGGCACCTGCCGGGGGCTCGACGCCCGCCAGCGACGCCAAACCCGAAGGCGCGCCAAAGCCCTGATTTTACGTAGGTTCACAAGCGGGTAAAAGTGGTCGCCGGTAGGGTGACAACGCTGGGGAGAACACCCTAGTATCCCGCGCCCTGAGGGAACCCTACCTGTCGGCTCGTTGTCTGACGGGTTTACGGAGGCAGCATGAAGTCTCGTTTTGTCGGAGT
>JBGAIY010000182.1:0-15651 GCA_044225205.1 Myxococcaceae bacterium
GTCTTTTTCATGTGTTTGGCTCCGCTGAACCGCGTGTTCAGGCCCAAAACCTAACGATTCTCTTTTGAATGGAAACTGGCTGATTCGGCATGACATCATTCATTTATGGATATTGCGTGGGACGACGCCAGGCTGCTTCTGGCCATCGCCGAGACGGGGTCGTTGAGCGGTGCGGCGCGCCGGCTCAAGCTGGGCCAGCCCACCGTCACCCGCCGGCTCGCCCACCTCGAATACGTGGTGGGCGCCAAGCTGTTTCGCCGCAGCGTCGAAGGGGCCGCGCTCACGTCGGCGGGTGAGCGGCTGGTGACGCCGGCCAAAAAAATGGCCGAGTGGGCCGGCGAGCTGCAGCGCGCCGCCGAGTCGAACGACGGCACGCCGAAAGGCCTCGTGCGCGTGACCGCGAGCCCTTTCGTCTGTTTTGAGTTTCTGGCGCCTTTCGCCGGGTACGTGCTCGAACACAACCCCGGGCTGCGCCTCGAAGTGCTCTCGAGCGTGCAATACCTCGACCTCTCGCGCGGCGAGGCCGACCTGGCCTTGCGGGCGCTCGCCCCCACCAAGGGCGACCTGCAGTCGGTCTTTTCGCTGAGCGTCGAGAACGCCGTGTTCGTCTCGAAGGCGCTGCGCGCGAAGCTCCCCAAACGACCGACGCTGGGCGACATGCCGTGGGTGGCTTGGGCGCCGCCGTTCGACTCGGTGCCGCCGAACCCGCAGCTCGCCGAAATGGTGCCGAACTTTCAGCCCGTGTTCACCGCCGACCATTTTCTGGTGCAGCTCGCCGCCGCCGAAGCCGGCGTCGGCGCCATGGTGCTCGGCCGCGTTCGCCACCCCGCGAGCCGTACCACCAACCTCGTGCCGCTCGACCTCGAACTGGGCCCCTACGCGAAGACGACGGTGCACCTGGTGTGCGCGAAGTCAGCCCTCGACACCGCGCGCGTGCGGCGCGTCGCCGACCTGCTCGTACGCGAACTCAAACGAACGGTGCGCAGCGAGAGTTGCTGAGAAACCTCGGCTTGCCGTCTTCGTCGGAGGCATCGTCAAGGCCATGGCGCGTCGCGGGCAAATGAGGCGTTTCAGCGCACTTCGCAAGCAGAGGGCCCCGGCCCGCCGGCAGCAGTCAGCCAGCGCGAACGCGGCGCACGTTGCCTCCCACGTGGCGGGCCAGACTTCGATATAGCGACGCCATGCACATTGTCATCACCGGAGCCAACCGAGGCATTGGCCTCGAACTCGTACGCCAGTGCCTCGCGCGAAAAGACACCGTCACCGCCGCGGTACGAAACCCGAGCGAAGCAAAGGCCTTGCGGGCCCTCGGCGCCGCGCAGTTGACCATCGCCGAATGCGACGTCGGCAACGACTCGAGCGTTCGCGCCTTCGCCGCCACGGTCACCGCTCCGGTCGACGCGCTCATCAACAACGCGGGGGTCATGGGCGCCACCGACCCGCTCGGCTCGCTCGACTTCGACGACGCGCTCGACACCTATTCGGTCAACGCGCTCGGCGCCCTCCGCGTGACCGAAGCGTTGTTGCCCAGGCTGAGAGCCGGCCAAGGCAAGCGGGTGCTCAACGTCACCAGCGGCCTGGGGTCGATCTCCGACAATGGGTCTGGAGGCTCCTACGCGTACCGCATGTCGAAAGCGGCACTCAACATGGGCACCCGAAACCTCGCCCACGACCTGAGGCCCGAAGGGGTGTGGGTCGCGGTGATCAACCCCGGCTGGGTGAAGACCGACATGGGCGGCCGCGGTGCCCCCACCGAGGTTTCGACCTCGGCCGCCGGCATTTTGCGTCAACTCGACGCGCTCTCGGCCAAGACCACCGGCCTGTTTCTCGACCACTCTGGCAAAGACTGGCCCTGGTAAACCCATGCGCCGCTTCGAATTCAGCGAGGGTTCGTCGAACAAGTTCTGGCAAATCGACGTCTCAGGCAACCAATTCACGGTGAGCTACGGCCGGCTCGGCACCGCGGGCAAAGTGCAAACCAAGTCATGGCCGAGTGCGGCCGCCGCGAAGAACGAAGCCGACAAGCTGGTGAAGTCGAAGCTCGCGAAGGGGTACCGCGAGGTGGCGGCGCCCAAAGCCGGCCAGACGCCCAAGGCCGCCTCGGCGACGGTCGACCCAACCGGGCCCATGTCAGAACGGGTGTTCTGGGCGCTCATGGCCCGGCTGAACTGGGCCAAAACCGGAGACGACGACGCCGTCATTCGCCCCGTCGTTCAGGCACTGGCGCAACGCCCGGTCGCCGACATTTTCGCCTTCGACGACCTGCTGGCCGAAAAGCTCTACGCCCTCGACACCCGCGACATGGCCAAAGGCATGTACCGCGATTCGGTCGACCCTGACGACGGCGACGAATACCTCTCCCCCGACGACTTCTTGTACCTGCGCTGCGTGGTGGTGGCGAACGGCCAAAAGTTCTTCGAGCGCGTGCTCAAGAACCCGAACAAGGCGCCCCAAGAAATGGAGTTCGAGGCGCTGCTCACCGTGGCCCGGGTGGCCTACGAAGAAAAAACCGGTGACGAGTACAACCACGTCACGCCCGTCTCGTGGGAGAGCTTCAGCAACAAGAAGGGGTGGGAGCCGGCCGCGAAGACCCGCGCTGGCCGTTTCACCGGCCAGGCCGTGCCGCCCGGCAACCGCCGCCCCAGCTGAGCCCACCTCAGCGACGCGGCCCTTTCGGCTGCCAGGGCTCCGACGATTCTCCGGTGGTCGGGTGGTCGGCCGCCCACCGTTGGGCATTGGTCAAGTCGCTTTGAACGACCTCGAGCACGTCGGGCGGCATCGCCAAGCCGAGCCGAGCGCGCGTCTCCAAGTCGACCCGCGCCGCCGACAGCGTCTGAACGCCGTCGGCGCGCCGCCCCTGGGAGGGCCGAAAGTCTCGGGTCTGTTGAATCGCCTGCTCGTGGGTGCGCGGCAGCAGCCCCGGTTCAACGGTGCGCAGCTCGCCCATCACCTCGAGTTCGGTTTCGTCGAGCCGCTTGAGCTCGTCGAGAATGAGCCGGGTGCCAATGGGGCCTCGGCCTTCGCACATTTCCTTGAGGGCGTTGCGCTCGGCCTGAATGTCTTTGAGGCTTCGAACCAACAGCTCGCGGCGGCCGTTCGTGAAGCCGGGTACCCGCTGCACCGCACCCGTATTGATTTTCGGTAGGCCCGCCATGTACCCAAGACGGCCGCGCCCGCGACGGCCGACCCGTCATTTCTCGTCTGGCCGGTTCGGCATGCAGGCGGCGGCCTCTTGGTTCGGGCCCTGGCGGCAGGTGCCCGACAGCGTCTTTTCTTTGAACGTCACCGAGCAAGCGGCTCCGGCCGCCAGACTCTTGCAGGCCTCGAGCGCTTCGGGCGGCGGGCGATGGTGACCGCCTCGGCCTGGGCCAAACTCGGGCAGGTCGGCCGGTCGACAGGCCAACTCGCCTTCGCGGCCAGCGTTGCACGTGCCGGTGACCGTTCTTTCTTCGAATTTCACCGAGCAGGCCGCGCCTGCCGACAGCCCCTTGCACGCGTCGAGCGCTTGGGGAGGTGGCCCGTGGTGACCATGGTGCTTCTCGAAACCGGCCGGCATGCAGGCGGCGACGCCCTTCGGGGTGGTGCGGCACGTGCCGGTGAGGTTCTTGCCCTCGAACGTGAAGCCGCAGGCGGCGCCGTCGCCCTGGCCGTTGCACGCCGCGACGGCTTCAGCGGGAGGCCCGTGAACGCGGTGGGGCTCACCCGCCGTGGCCTCGTTTGACTGCGCCCACGCGGCCGAAGTCACCGCGAACGCGAAAAGTGCGACGAGTGGGTGGTGCATGTGTGGTCTCCCATGAAAGTGAACGTCACGCGCTTCACCAAGCCAGACAGGCGCCTCGCGAAGAGTGTTAACCGCTCCGGCCCGCCTGCCAATCTGGCGAAGCGCCCCGGCGGCGAAGACGAGGTTTCGGCGAGTTGAGCTGGCGTGTGAATTGCCTTTGTTCGAACTCACGCGGGCCACTGCCGACCCGCCCACCTCGAAAGGCCACAGCCATGAATGCGCAGCTCAAACCGTTCGCCGAACCCGCCGAAGTCGCCCCATCGAAAACCGTCGTGCTCGCCATTGAAGACGAAGCCGCGCGAGAGGCCATCGCCGCCGAATTGTCAGCGGGCGGGTTTCACGTCATTCAAGTCGAAGACGGCTACGAATTGTTCGACTGCCTCGAACTGTTTCTTCGCGTCGCGAAGCCTGCCGCCATTGTCGCGGAGTGCGCTCTTTCAGGACGCAGTGGCCTCGAGTTGTGCAGCACCTTGGCCAAACGCCCCGAGGCCCCCGCCCTGGTGCTCATCGCCGCCTTCGACGACGAAGACCTGTGGGCCCGCGCCGAAGCGTCTGGTGCCGACTTCGTCGTCGACAACCCGGTCGACGTGGTCGAACTGTTCGACGTGCTCGACCTTTCAAGTGACCGCACCGCCACCACCCTTCACTGAACCGGCGTCGTCAAAAAAACATCAGTTGTTTCAGGCACTCTCCCCAGCCACCCCACCCGACAGCCCCTGGGTGAAAAAACGACATCGGAGTGAACTTTCTGAAAAGTGAACGTTGTTATCGGCACGCCGCAATTCTATTCCGCCCCACGTTCACCTTTTCGTAAGACCACCATCACCATGCTGCTCATTTCTCTGTTGTCGCTGTCGCTCGCCGCGACGCCCGCTCCCAAGCCCAAAGGCGTGACGCAAGAAGCCGCCGTCGAGGGGTTCACCGAATACCGCTTGCCGAACGGTTTCAAGGTGCTGCTCGCCCCCGACCCGAGCGCCGCGCAGGTCACCGTGAACTTGACCGTGTTCGTCGGCAGCCGCCACGAAGACTACGGTGAGAAAGGCATGGCCCACCTCTTCGAGCACATGCTCTTCAAGCGCACCAAGAAGATCGCCAGCATCAAGAAAACGCTCTCTGAAATGGGCGGCGATGCGAACGGCAGCACCTGGTTCGACCGAACCAATTACATGGAAACGTTTCCCGCGAAAGACGAGACGGTCAAAGCGGCCATCGAACTCGAAGCCGAGCGCTTGGTGAACGCCATCATTTCGCGCGAAGAGCTCACCACCGAAATGACGGTCGTGCGCAACGAATTCGAAATGGGCGAAAACAACCCGAGCGGCGTGCTGTCTGAACGGGTCATTTCGGCGGCGTTTCAGTGGCACAACTACGGCAACAACACCATCGGCGCGCGCAGCGACATCGAGTCGGTGCCCACCGAACGGCTCCAAGCGTTCTACGAAAAGTACTACCAGCCCGACAACGCCATGCTCGTGGTGGCGGGCAAGTTCGACGACGCCAAAGCCTTGCAGTGGGCGGCCGACGCGTTCGGCAAAATCGCCCGCCCCAAACGCACCGCGCCGCAGACCTACACGGTCGAGCCGGTTCAAGACGGTGAGCGCCAAGTGACCGTGCGCCGCGTGGGGGGCACGCCGGTGTTCGACGTCGCCTACCACGTGCCGGCGTCGAGCGACCCCGAGTTCGCCGCGGTCGACGTGCTCGCGGCCGCGCTCGGCGCGTCTCCGTCGGGTCGGCTCTACAAGGGCTTGGTCGAAAACAAGAAAGCCGCCAAGACCGAGTGCACCACGTACATGATGCGCGAACCCGGAGTGCTCGAGTGCACGGTCGAATTGACCGCCAAAGACACGCCCGCCACCGCGCGCGACGGGCTGCTCGCCGAGCTCGAGGGGCTCGAAAAGAAGCCCCTCACCGCCGCCGAAGTCGAGCGCGCGAAAGCCGCCATCGTGAAGCACTATGAAGTCGCCCTCAATTCACCCGACCGGGTCGGCATTGAACTCTCCGAGTTCGCGGGCGTGGGCGACTGGCGCCTGTTCTTCATTCACCGCGACCGCGTGAAGGCCGTCACGGTCGACGACGTGAACCGCGTCGCTCAGAAATACCTCAAGTCGTCGAACCGCACGCTCGGCGAATACGTGCCCACCGAGAAGCCCGACCGCGCCGCCATGCCCGCGGTCGTCGACCTCGGGCCGGTCATCAAAGCGTACCAACCGGCCCAAGCGCTGGTGCAAGGTGAACAGTTCGAAGCGACGCCCGCCAACATCGAAGCGCGCACCACCCGAACGACGCTGGGCAATGGGCTCAAGGTGGCCATGCTCTCGAAGCGCACCCGCGGCGCGACCGTGCAGCTCGCCCGCCACCGTGTTCACCGCCCGAATGCTGCAGCGGGGCACCAAGACCAAGACGCGTGAACAGTTCAAAGACGCGCTCGACGCCTTGCAGGCCACCTTGCGGCTGGCTCCCGAGCCCCAGGGCGTGACCGTCATGGTCGAGGTGCGCCGGCCCAACCTCGCGGCGACGCTCGACTTGGTCGGTGAGTTGCTCAAGGCGCCGGCCTTCGACCCCAAAGAATTCGACGCCCTCAAGCGCGAAGTCATCGCCGACGCCGAGCGCGCGAAAGACGACCCCATGGCCATTGGCCAGTTGGGCCTGCGCCGGTTGCTCGCGCCCTACCCCAAAGGCCACCCGTACTACGTGCTCAGCTACGACGAGGCCATCGCCGAGGCGAAAGACGTGAAGCTCGACGCCGTGAAAGACTTCTACGGCAAGTTCTACGGCGCGCAGGCCGGCCAGGTCGCCGTCGTCGGAGACTTCGACAACAAAGAAGTCACCGACAAGCTCACCGCGCTCTTCGGCGGCTGGTCGGCGGCGCAGCCCTACGAGCGAATCGCCCGGCCCTACCAGGCGCTCGACACCAAAAACCTGACGATGGAGCTGCCCGACAAGGCCAACGCGTTCTTCGCCGCGGCCGTGCCGTTGCCGCTGAAAGACTCCGACCGAGACTACGTGGCGCTCATGGTCGCCGACTACATGCTGGGCGGCGGCTTCTTGAGCGGCCGGGTGACCCAACGGCTGCGTGAAAAAGACGGGTTGTCGTACGGCGCGGGCACGAACTTGAGCGTGCCGGCGCTCGACGACTCGGCCGCCCTCATTGGGTACGCCATTTACGCCCCCCAAAACGTCACGAAGGTCGAGGCCGGTTTCAAAGAAGAAGTCGAAAAGGCCGTCGCCGGCGGGTTCACCGACGCCGAATTCAAGAGCGCCTTGCTCGGCCTGCGCCAAGCGCGCTCGGCCCAGTACGCCGAAGACTTGTCGGTCGCCATGAACCTCATCGAACAAGCCGAAGTCGGCCGTACCTTCGCCTTTGAAGCCGACGTCGACGCGCGCCTGAGCAAACTGTCGTCGGCCGACGTGGGTACCGCACTCAAGAAATACGTCGACCCGAAGAAGTTCTCGTTCATCAAAGCGGGCGACTTCAAGAAGATCGAACAACCGAAGTAGCAGACCCGCTCGGGGCGGCCGTTACTTGACGGCCGCGCCCAGCTCGAAGGTGAAGGTCGGCCGGGCCGGCAACACCTCGGTCATGGCCGCCAATTTCTTGAGCGCGGCGTTCAGCACCAAGGCGTTGATGACCCGCGACTTTTCGGGCGTGTCGCGGTTGAACAGCGCGGTGGCCTCGGCTTCGGTGTGCGCCCCCGCCAGGTAGGCGTACTTGAGGCCGTCGCTCACCAAGTCTTCGGGGCCGAGCACCAGCTTCTTCGAGTCGAGCAGGGCCCGAATGATGAGCGCACCTTTGAGTTCGCGCTCGATGGTGCGGCGGTGGCTCTCGTCGGTGCGGCACGCTTCGAACACCGCTTCGACTTCTTTGGGCTTGAGCTGCTTGCGCAACAAGAAGCGCCCCTCGCGTTCGAGCCAGCGCCGCCCCAACTCGTGGTCGATGTGCTCGGCGCTGACCGTGAAGGGTGTGCGTTCGATCAGCTCGTCGAGCACCGCCATTTTGACTTCGGCCTGGTACTCTTCTTCGCGTTCGAGCCGCAGCTGCTTGACGATGTTTTCCATCATCGCGTCGAGCGTGTCACCGAAGCCCACCGCCGCCAGCGATTCGGGCTCCATGCTCGGCATGGTGACGGCCGAAGCCTGCTTGACGTCGACCAAGAAGACCGCGGGCAGCCCGGCCAACCGAGCGTCGGGGTAGTCGAGCGGTATGAGCGCGGTGATTTGTGCCGACGAGCCAACCCGCAGCCCCACCAAGCGCAAACCCAATTCGCCAATGGTGCCGTCGTCGTTCGCGCTGATGGTGTGGTTCGACAGCGCCCCGTAGGGCACCAGTTGCCCGTGCACGTAGGTCAGCGCGTCGATGACCACCTCGTCGTTCGGCTCGACCAGCGCGCCGTTGGGGCGGCGCTCGAGTTTCGCCGCCGCCCGCATGATGACCGCGAAACGCTCGGCCACCTCGGCTTCGGTGACTGGCGCCGGAGGCACCACCAGCACCGACAACCCCGTCAAATCGGGCACCGGCGGCGCCGGTGCGGGCAACGGGTCAGCGAATCGAAACATCAGCGATTCGGCGGTCACGGTCATTTCAACGGTTTACCATTCAACCGCGCCGGCGTCAGTCGTCGCGGCGGCCGCGGCCTTGGCGGCTTCTTTCGTCTTCGAGGGGGCGAAGGCTTGGGCGATGCCCGCCCCAATGCCCACCACCGAGGCGACCAACGCGCCGCCGGCGACCACCACCGGCACCCAGGCCGGCGCCGTCACCGCGCCGAGCGCCAACGCGCCCACGCCGAGCGCACCGGCGAAGAACGTCGAGCCACTCGAGACCCAGGCCAGGGTCTTCTGCGTGCTGCCCATGTCTTTGGTCGACTCGGCGTCGGTCCAGAGGTCGTAGACACCCTTACCGCCCAGCCCCACGCCAATGAACGGAACGCCTTTGGCGGCGAAGCCCAGCACTCGGGCGACCGGGCCGGCATATTTGCTGAACGTGGCGTTCGCCATTTCTTCGACGGCCGTCTTCACCGCGTCGACCTCGAGCTTCGTCGGCTTCTTGTTCTCGACGGCCTTCGCCGCCGCGTCGGTGAACGCCTTTGCGCCCTCTTTGACGGCAGGCGCGGCGGGCCGCGAGCCCAGCGCGTCTTTGAGCGCTCCGCCCACGGCCTTGGTCTTGTTGACCACGCCCTTCGGCGCTTCACCCATGCGCTCACGGAAAATGTCGATGCGGTCGGTCATGCGCGGAGCGATGGCCCGACGCGCGGCGTTGCGAAGCTCGGTCGCCTCCCCGCCCTTGATGCCACCCAGGGCCTTGGTGAACGCAGCGTTGCCCGCGCGCGCCGCCCGCCAGTTGCTGATGGGGCGAGCCATGGTGCCCGCGGTGAGCGCGGCCACCGACTGTTTCGAGTTCGACCACGACGACGCGGCGCCAGCGCCAGCGGCGGTCGCTTCGGCCTCCGCGCCCTCGGCCCCAGCGGCACCGGGAGCGGCCGCTCCCGCAGCGTTGCGCTCTTCGACTTGCTCTTTGAGCATCTGCTCGAAAACCGTCTGGCGGGGGCTGCCGTCTTTCCACTTCGGGTCGTCGATGGCTTTTTGCAGCTGCTCGGGGCTCAACGTCTTGAGCTTGGCGTAGCCTTCGTCGACGTCGGCCCGCGTGCCTCCGTTGGCCTCGGCCCGCGCAGAGAGTTTTTCGCTCGGCCACTTCGCGGGGGTGGCCGCCGCCTTGGGCGGAGCCGCGGCCGCCGACGGCGCAGCCGAACCGGCCACCGAAGCGGCTGGGGCGGGAGCAGGTGCAGCGGCCGGAGCAGGTGCAGCGGCGTCCTTCGCTCGGCGAGCGACTTCTTCGGCGACGATCGCATCGAGCAAGACGGCCTTGGGCGAGCCGCCGTCACGCCACGACTGGTCTTTGTTGAACGCCTCGAACTTCTCAGGCGGCAACGAAGCGATTTTGCGGCGCATCGCCTCGACTTGAGCAGGCGTGACTTCGCGGCGGCGGCGGCGGAGGTGACTTTGGGGCCCGGCGCGGCCAGCGCTGCGGCCGACACCGGCGCGCCCGAGGCGGCAGCGGCGGGCGCTGGCGCAGCACCAGAGGCGGCGGGGGCTGCCCAGCAGCGCCCCGGGCAGCAGCAGGAGCGGCAGCAGGAGCCGCGGGCACCGGAGCGGCGGCCGGAGCCGCGGGCACCGGAGCGGCGGCAGGAGCCGCGGGTACCGGAGCGGCGGCAGGAGCCGCGGGCACCGGAGCGGCGGCCGGAGCCGCAGGCGGGCGGGCGCCAGCGGCCTCGGCCTGACGTCGGGCGACCTCTTTGGCGACCAGCGCATCAATCAAGGCCGCGTTGGGCGTACCGTTGCGCCAGGGCGTTTCTTTCAAGTCTTTCGCGAATTCTTCGGGAGTGCGCGCGCGAATTCGCTTCGCGATTTCTTCGACTTCGGCGGGCGGCACGTGCGCGGCGTTCGCCAAGGCGGCGATGTCGGCACCGGCGGCGGGCGCACTTGGAGCGGCGCCCTTGCCCGCGGCGGCAGCGGCGCGACCCGCGGCTTCGTTGGCGACGATGGCGTCGATCAGCGCGGCTTTGGGGGTGCCGTCACGCCACGGCGCCGCCTTCGCAGTCGCGGCAAATTCTTCGGCGCTCATGCCGTGCAGCCGCTGCGCCAAGGCGTCGACCTCGGCCGGCGAAGCGCCCGCGGCTTTTGCCAACGCGGCAACGTCGGCCCCAGCGGCGGCGGGCGCGCTTTGAGCCGCTCCGTTGCCCGCGGCTGCGCGACCCGCGGCTTCTCTGGCGACGACTGCGTCGATCAGCGCCCCTTTGGGAGTGCCGTCACGCCACGGCGCCGCCTTCACATTCGCAGCGAATTCTTCGGCGCTCATGCCGTGCACCCGTTGCGCCAAAGCGTCGACCTCGGCCGGCGAAGCGCCCGCGGCTTTCGCCAACGCGGCGATGTCGGCACCAGCACCACCGGCGGGGCCGGGTTGGGCCGCCGCGCGGCGAGCTCCGTCGGCGGCGAACATCGCGTCGATCAGCGCGGCTTTCGGTGAACCGTCTCGCCAAGCGCCCTGTTTCAAATTCGCGGCGAACTCCTCGTCGCTCATGCCCTGGAGCCGTTTCGCCAAACCGTCGAGCTCAGCGGACGTCGAGCCGGCGGCCTTCGCGAGCGCAGCAATTTGTTCGGCGGTCGGCGCGGGCCGAGAAGCGCCGGGGGCCGCGGTACCGGGGCCGCGGCGCTGCGCTTCGGCGCGGTCGAGCTCGGCGACGACCTGTTGACGGTCTTTTTGCCACTTCGCCGTTTGCTCGGCGGTCATGCCTGGCGGAGGAGGCAACGCGGCCACTTGGTCACGCAATGAAGGTGCCGCGCGCGAGGCCGCAGCCGCGTCGGCTCGGGCTTGACCATCGGCGGTACCGGCCGACGGGCGCACCGGCCCGGTCGACGCCGGTGGCTTCGCCGGCACCGCCGGGGCGGCTGGCGCGGCCGGGTCGACGGCGGGCTTGGCCGCCGCCTTCGGCAACCGCAAGACCTGGCCGGGGTAAATGAGGTTCGGGTTCGAACCAATGACCGCGGTGTTGAGGTCGGCAATCTTTTCCACCGGGCGCCGTCGCCCAATTTCTGTTCGGCGATGCCCCACAGCGAATCGCCCTTCACCACTCGGTGTTCATCGTCGCCTGCGGGGGCCTTGGCCGGAGCCGGCGCGCCGGCACGGGCGGGTGCGGCGGCTCGCGCGGGCGCGGCAGCGCGTTCGGGAGCAGCAGCGCGCTCGGGAGCGGCAGCCGGCTTGCCACCCGCCTCGCCAGGAGCAGCTTCTTCGTCGTCGCCGAGCGCGGCGTCGAGGGCCGTGATCAGCGCGGTGAGCGCTTCGCGCTTCGCGGGTGACGTCGCCCAGCCCTTTTCGAGGCCCTCGACGGCCTGAATGAACTCTTCGGTCTTTTGGCTCGCCAGCAACTGCTCGAGCCGCGCGCCCTCTTTCGGGTCGACGGCCTTGAACTGCTCAATGGCGTTGACCACCGCCGCCATGCCGTCATCGACCTCAGCGGGTGCAGCCCCATCAACGGGTTGTCGAACGACAGCTCCGGCGCCGGTTCCTGCTGATGTGACGGTTCCCATGTGTGCCTGATCTTTCGCGAAGTGCTGATGCTGAAGGCGTGAATATGCCCGATCTCCCTGGGCTCGCGACAGGCCCGAGTGCCATTTTCAGACTCGCAACCTCTCAATATTTAAGAGTTTTCGACCCCACTCCGACCTCGCCATACAACCCCTTGAAGCGTGGGCGGTTTTGGCTTTCGGGGCCTTCCCGAAGCCGTGAAGCGGCGCGTTGAAGCAAACGCTGGTGCCTGCGTCAGGAGCGGCCAGGAGGTTCACATGTTGAACCGCACACTCGCTGCCCTGGTCGCGCTCGCTTCGTGGAGCGCTTTTGCACAGAACGACGACTTCGACGGCTACCAGCAGCAGCCCGCCTTCGACGACTTCACCAACGACGCCGACTTCTCGGCGAACGCGCCGCTGCCCGACCCTCAGCCGACCCCTGGCATCACCTCGGTCGACCAGTTTGCCCAGCCGCTCGCTCCCTACGGCTCGTGGGTGCAAGAGAATGGCGTGCAGGCGTTTCAACCTTCGAGCCAAATCGTCGGCAGCGACTTCGTGCCGTACGCGACCAACGGCCAGTGGGCCGCCACGACCGCCGGGTGGGAATTTCAGTCGTCGTTGCCGTTCGGCTGGGCCACGTACCACTATGGCCGGTGGTACCAGTCGCCGACGTACGGTTGGGTGTGGGTGCCCGACACGCAGTGGGGCCCGAGCTGGGTCGAATGGCGCAATGGCGGCGGGTACACGGGCTGGGCGCCGCTGGCGCCGTCGTTCGTGAGCAGCTGGCACCGCCCGCGCTGGCACTTCGTCGAGTCGGCCAACCTCTGCAACCACAACCTCGTTCGTTACGACGTGGGCGTCGGCCGCGCGTGGGGCTTGACCGCGTCGATACCCGCATACAACCGGTGGTACCGCGGCCCGGCGTACAACGAGTGGCGTTCGACCTACGGCCGTTGGCGCGACCACGACCGCCGTGAATACCGCGACCATGGGCGACCCAACGTCACCGTCACTTCGGCTTGGCCGACCTACCGGGCTCCAGCGTACCGGCCGGTGCCGCCTCCTCCGACGTCGTCATTTGGTGGCGGCTTTCACCAGGCGGTGCCACCGCCCCCCACGTCGTTTCATTCTTCAGGCTTCGGTGGCAGCGTTCACGGCATGGGCCAAGGCTCGTTCAACGGCGGCGCTCACGGCGGTGACGGCTGGGGCCACGGCCACGGTGGTGGCCACCACGGCCATCGCTGAGCCTCAAGGGCACGCCGCCTGCTGGCTGAACCCGCCGTCGGTGCCGCCCCGCAGACACGCCAATTCGCACACGCCGTCGAGACACACCCGGTTCACCCCGCAGGCGTAGTCGGCGTACGTGAACGTGCATGCGTTGGTGGTGCAAGCGCCCGGGCCCGAAAACACCCGGCGCTTGTTGCCGTAACAAATGGTGTCGGGCACGGGTTGGGTGCTGCAGTCGACGTCGGTGTACGTGTTGCTGCAACTGCCCCCGCTGCATGCCCCCGGGTTGTAGGTGCGCAGCAACGTCGCCGTGGCGCAGGTCACCGCCGGCGTGGGGCAGGCCACGTCGGTGAAGGGCGCGCCGCTGCACGTGCCGGCGCTGCAGGTGCCCGGGCCGGTGTAGACCCGTTGCGTTGAGGCATTCGCGCAGCTCGTCGCGGGGGTGCTGCACGTCACCCCAGCACACGGGTCGGCCGCGCAACCGTTGCCCGCGGCATTGCACCCGAACGTGCAGCTCATGGTGCTGGGCAAATAGCCGCAAGCCCCGGAGCTGCAACTGCCCGAGCCGTACGTCGTCAGCACGCCAGCGCTGCAGCTCGGCCCGGGAGGCATGTCACACGCCACGTCGGTGTACGGGTAGTTGCCGCACGAACCGGCGGTGCAGGTGCCACCCCGGTGTAGACCCGCTGGGTGCTGCCATTCGCGCAAACCGCCGCCGGGGTGGCGCTGCAATTGACGCCCGCGCACGGGTCACCCGCGCACCCGGTGCCTGCGGCATTGCAACCGAAAGCGCAGTTCATGGTGTGCTGGGCGCGTAGCTGCAGGTACCGCCGCTGCACGTACCCGAGCTGCTGTAGGTCGTCAGCACGCCGGCGCTGCAGCTGGGGCCCGGAGGCGTGTTGCAGGCCACGTCGGTGTACGGGTAGCCGCCGCACGACCCCGCCGTGCACGTACCGCCGCCCGTGTACACCCGTTTGGTGCTGCCATTCGCACAGGTGGGCGACGGCGTGCCACTGCAATTGACGCCCGCGCACGGGTCGGTGCACGCGCCGTTCACGCACGAAGCCGCACACGTCATGGTGCTCTCGGCATAGGTACACCCCCGCCACTGCACGTGCCGTTCGCCGCGAACGAATGCCGCACGTTGCCCGAACAGTACGCGTTGGGCGGCGTCGTGCAGGTGACGTTGGCGCACGGGTCAGGGTTGCAAGCGCCATTCGCACAGCCAAAGGGGCACCCCGTGTCGTTCGAGGGGTACGTGCACCCGCCCCCGCTGCACGTGCCCGACGGCGAATACGTGCGGAGGCTGCCGCTCACGCACACCGCCGGCGGAGGCGCGTTGCAGGTGACACCCGCGCACGGGTCGCCCTGACATTGCCCATTCACGCAGCCATTCGCACAGGTGATG
Organism: Myxococcaceae bacterium; assembly: GCA_044225205.1. Taxonomy (GTDB): domain Bacteria; phylum Myxococcota; class Myxococcia; order Myxococcales; family Myxococcaceae; genus JAEUJT01. The sequence goes on from JBGAIY010000182.1 coordinate 14,475, forward strand.
TCTTGGGTGCTGTAGGTGCACACGCCGTTGGCACACGCCCCCGGGCTGACGTAGCCACGCCGGGTGGTGCTGTTGAGGCAGACGGCCGCCGGCGCCGCGTCGCACTTCACGTCGGCGCACAAATCGACGTTGCAGTTGCCGGTCGCGCTGTTGCACCCCTGCGCGCACGCCGACGTTTGCATGCTGTACACGCAAGCTCCGGCCGAACACGAACCCGGGCTCTGGTAGCTCACCTTCGAGCCGCCGCTGCAACTGGGCGCGGGCGGCGTGGTGCACGACACGCCGATGCACGGGTCGGCGTTGCAACTGCCGCTCGAGCACCCGAACGGGCAATTCGTGTCTTGCGACGCATACCCGCAGCCATTCGCGTTGCACGTGCCGGGCGACGAATACACCCGAGCCACAGAGCCCAAACAGGTTGACGGCGGCGGCGTGAGGCAGCCTTGGCACACGTCGCCTTCGCACAACCCGCCGTCGACGGTGACGGTGCAGCCGTTGGTACAGGTCAGTTCTTGCCACGAATACGAACAGACGCCCGACTCACAGCTGCCGGGTGCTTGAAACGCTTTGCGCACGGTCGCGCTGGTGCAAGTGGCTCCCGGAGGAGCCATGCACGGCGCGCACCGCGTGCCTTGGCCACACTGGGTCGAGTTCTGCAACGCGGTGGGCAAGCACTGGCCCGTGGCGGTGCAGCACCCGTCTGGGCAGGTCGTCTCGTCACACACGCAGCGCCCGCCGCGACAGGCCTGGCCCAAGGCACACGGGCCGCCGCCGCCACATTGGCACTGGCCGCCGGGGCTGCACGAGTCACCGGTGGCACCGCAGTCGACGCAGGCTTGGCCGTTGCCCCCGCAGGCGTTCGCCGCCCGGGCCGTGCAGGTCGACCCGACGCAGCAGCCGGTCGCACAGCTGGCCGCGCAGCCGCTGCACACGCCATTCGAGCAGGTGTCTTGAGGGCCCTGACAGCTCGCGCAGGCGAACCCGCCACGGCCGCACGCGGCCACCGTGTTGCCCGCTTCGCACACCTCACCGTTGCAGCAGCCGGTCGGGCAAGTCGACGCGTTGCACGAGCCCGCGTCAGGCCTCGAGCTGCCCCCACCGCCACCGGCGCCCCCGCCTTGGCCATGCCCGCCACCGGTGCCGCCATCGGTGCAGGAGAGCCGACACTGCCCGTCAC
>JBGAIY010000183.1:0-3379 GCA_044225205.1 Myxococcaceae bacterium
CAACCCTTCGGATACTTACAAAAGCCAAGTAGCTGCAATGCCTAGGGCTGCGGGCACGGCCTGAACCAGAACGATGCGTGGGCTGACGGTGGCTCCGCCGTACAGGCCGGCGACGACGACACAGCCCAAGAAGAAGAAGCGCAAGGGGTCTTGGAGGGCCGGGCCGGCGAAAAAGCTCCAGACGAGGCCGGCGGCCAGAAAGCCGTTGTAGAGGCCTTGGTTCGAGGCGAGCACCTTGGTGATTTCGGCCTTTTCGGGAGTGTTGCGAAACACCTTGAGGCCGACGGGCTTGGTCCACAGGAGGGCCTCGAGGGCAAAGAAGCCGAGGTGCTCGAGGGCGACAAAGCCGACCAGCAGGGGCGCAACGAGGCTCATCGTGACTCCTTCTTCTTGTTTGATTTTGCGGCCTGTTCTTCGGCTTTCGCCTCGTTCCAGAAGCCGTCCATGACTTCGAGGGAGGCTTGGCCGAAGGGTATGCCGGCGGCTTCGAGCTTCTCTTCGACGCGGTGAAAGCGGCTGGTGAACCGGCGGTTGGTGCCGCGCAGGGCGTCTTCGGCGGGGGTGTTGATTTTTCGAGCGACGTTGGCGAGTGCGAAGAGCACGTCGCCGAGTTCGTGTTCGATTTCGTCGCGGTCGCCCGAGGCGATGGCCTCGTCGAGTTCGCCGAGTTCTTCGTCGACCTTGGCGCGGGCGCCGGCGACGTCGGGCCAGTCGAAGCCGATGCGCGAGGCCTTTTCGGTGAGGCGTTCGGCGCGTTGGAGAGCGGGAGCGGCCGAGGGCACGCCGTCGAGAACGCTGCCGGCTCGGCCGGTCTTGGCTTTGCGCTCGTCGGCTTTGAGCTTGGCCCAATTTTGGAGCACCTGCTCTGACCCATTGACCTGCTTGTCGCCGAACACATGGGGGTGGCGCCGCTCGATTTTGTCGGCGATGGCGGTGCACACGTCGGCCATGGTGAATTCGCCCTTTTCGGCGGCGAGCTGGGCGTGAAAGACGATTTGAAACAACAAGTCGCCCAATTCTTCGGCGTAGGGCTTCCACGCGCCGCCGAAGCCGACACGGTCCATCTCGTCGAGCACTTCGTAGGTTTCTTCGACGAGGTAGGGCCGCAGGCTGCGGAGGTCTTGCTCTTTGTCCCACGGGCAGCCGTCGGGGGCGCGCAGCCGCCGCATGATGTTGACGAGCCGCTCCAAACTGTCACCGACGTCACTCATGCGGCCACGCTGTAGCTCGCGGGGAGCGGGCACTCAACCGCGGCTTTGTCAGGGCAGCAGTTCGGCCGATTCGAGAAACGCGTTCGCGGCGTCGGTCTGGCCGTCGGGGGCCATGGCCATCCACAAGGTGCCTCGCTTTTCTTGGGGCAACACGAACATGCGAGCGATGACGCGGCCGCCGTTGGGCAGCTCCTGAAACTTGTGCGGGGGGGCCTGACCGCTGACTTCGGCGGCGAAGCGGTTGCCGAGCATGAGCGGGTGCTTTTCGCTGCTCGACAGCGAGTCGCTGCGCATGGCGGCGCCGATCATGGCGGTCAAGGTGGCGTCTTCGTCGAGCTTGCCGTTGACGTAGCTGAAGTCGAACCCGAACGCGTAATAGTGGAGGCCCGCATATTCGGCCGAATAGGTGACCATTTCACGGTGTACTTTTTCGAGCATCTTCGTGGTGCGGGTGGGCTCGGTGGGCAACATGAGGCTGACCTTGAGTTCGGGCAAGGTGCGTTGCCGCCATTCGACCGCGACCGGGGCGGGTTTGCGCGAACAGCCGCCGGCGACGACGAGCACAACGAGCGAAACCCAATGACAGATGCGAAACATGGGTTGCTTTTACCACACCTCTCCCCTGGTCATATTTCTCGCTTCGCGCTCGTTGTGCTGCGCCGTGCTCGAGCGAGCGAGCGCACTGCAACAGGTACGACCGCACGCCCATCTCCACTCGACCGAAGCTCATGGTCGCTTCGGGCGCAGCGCAACGACACCGTGCTTTGAACGTCAGTGAACCGCAACGGCTGCGGCGACGCTCATCTCCTCGACCGATCGTTGCACGGCACCGTGCTCGACCGAAGTCATCACCCGCAGTGTCGGGGAATTCTGGGGGCTGTTTTTCGACGCACACGTCAGCGACCGCGGTGGGGGCCCCACACCCACACTTGAATGCTCGCGCGCTCGGCCCGGTCGGACTAGTCTTTCGGGCTTGAAGATGAGCGCGTTCGCCTCCGTTTGCGCCGGTGCGTTGGTCTTGCTGAGCACCGTGGCCTCGGCCCAGATCGAACTGGTCGACCCCGACGTCGCCGAATGGAAGAAGAAGCAGAAGCCACCGCCGACGAAAGACGACTCGGTCGACGAGACGACCGACCCGGGAGAAACGGGCGCCGAGCCCGACGAGGAGCCGGCCGAAGTCACGACCCCGCGCAAAAACAACGGCTCGGCGGTCGGCAAGAAAGACGCGGGCACGCCGAGCGTCGACGCAGGGGCGACGGCGACGGGGGCGACAGCCGGCGGCTCAGTCACCCGCACCGAGGTCAAGAAAGACCCGACCAAACCGGCTCCGCCACAGCTCGTGGTCTCGCCCATGAGCGACGCCCAGCTCGACCAGGCTTGGGCGGCGTGGCGAGCGGTGAGCACGGGAGACGCGGCGAAGGAGCAGGCGGCACGCGCGGCGTTGGTCACCATCAAAAAACGAATCGGCGCGTCGAACCTGGAGGCGTGGGCGAGCGGGTTGTTGCACGCGTCGGCGGCGCGCGAAGAAGCAGGCGATTCGGGGGCCGCGGTTGAAATGGCGGTGACGGCGTCAGAGCTGGCCCCCGACCTCCCCGCCGCGTGGACAGGGCTGGCGCTGGCCTATTTTCGCGCTGACCCGACCGAATTTGGGCGGGTGCTTTCGGCGCTCAAGACGTCGTTCGAGCTGCAGCTCAAAGACCCGCGCTACTTCAAGCCCATGTTGGCCGACCTGGCGGCGACGTTGCTGCTGGCGCTGTTGGGCACGGCCATGTCGGTGGTGCTCGTGCTGATTCTCAAGCGCGGCTACTACTTCTTGTACGACTTTCACTTTCTCTTTCCACGGGCGGCGGCGCGGTGGCAGACCACGGCGCTCGCGATCATCGTGGTCAGCATGCCGCTCGTCTTTCGCTTGGGGCTGGTGCCGGTGTTGCTGGGGTTGTTCGCGGCGGTGACGCTGTACGTGACCATGGCGGAGCGGGTGGTGGCGGCGGTGTTGATCGGCCTGCTCGGGTTGGTGCCGGCGGTGGGCGGGTGGGTGACGAAACAGACGGCTTTCGCGGGTACTCGGGCCGAGCAGCTCTACACGCTCGAGCGCGGAGGCAATGGCGTCGAAGTGCTGATGACGGAGTTGTCGACGCTCGCGGCCGAAGACAAAGCGACGTTCGCCG
>JBGAIY010000183.1:3395-14447 GCA_044225205.1 Myxococcaceae bacterium
TGGGGCGGGCCGAGCTGCGCCGGGGGCAGCTCGAAGCGGCGACGAACCACCTCAAGCAAGCGCTGACGCTGCGGCCGACCGACGTGGCGGCGAGGGTCAATTTGGGGGTCGCGCTGCTGCTGCAGGGAGACCTCGAGAACCCCAAAGCCCTGTTCACGAACGCCAAGAACGACGACCAGACGTTGGTGGCGGCGCCCTACAACTTGGGCCGGCTGTACCAGCGACGGTTCGCCACGCTGGGAGACCGCGCGGCGGGCGAGGCCGACAGCGCGACGGGCGAGTTCATTGAAGCGCACCACCGCGACCCGAACTTCGATGAGCGCGCCGCCGAAGCGCCCATTGCGCCGGGCACGGTGCTCGAGGCGAACGACTATTTGATGACGGTGCCGCTGCCCAATTCAGAGCTGTTGAGCCTGGCGGTGGCGGGCGACGCGCCCAAGCGGGTGGCCTCGCAACTGACGCAGCTCATCGCCGGTGACGTGGGAGACGGCGTGGCGCTGTTCTACCCGGCGGTGCTGGCGGGGCTGATTGTCGGGTTGGGGCTTTTGGCGCGGCCGCTCCAGGCGGCGCGGGTGTGCGCGAAGTGCGGGCGGCCGGTGAGCCGACGCGGCGACCCCGACGTGTCGTTGGGCAGCCTCATGTGCACCCAGTGCGTGAACGTGTTCGCGAAGAAGAACGTGGTGGCGACGTCACAAAAGGTTCGCAAGCAGCTCGAGGTGGCGCGCTACCAAAACCAAACCGAGCGGGCGAGCTACGTGCTCGGGCTCACGTTCTCGGGCCTGGGCCACGTGTTCGCGGGCTGGCCGATACGCGGCGCGCTCTACGCGTACATTTTCTTGAGCGCCCTGCTCGGCTTCGTCATGCGGCACGGCCTGCTGCGGGCGCCGTACGAGCCGTTTCCACTCGTGTTGCGAATGGCGCCGTTGGTGGTGATTTTCGTCGCGGTCTACTTCGTGTCGTTGCGCGAACTGCGCAAGAAGCAAGGGTGACCCATGGCGCTCAAGGGCACACTCAAAGACTTTGGCATCGCCGACATTTTGCAGCTCATCGGCCAACAGACAAAGACGGGCACGCTGCAGCTGACGAACAAAGGCGAAGAAGTGGTCGTCTCGTTCAAAGACGGCAACATCGTGCGGGCCGAGGCGACGAGCCGAGTGTCGAAAGACCTCATCGGCACCATGTTGATTCGCGCGGGCTTGCTCAACGAGCAGCAGCTCGACTTCGCGCTCGAGACGCAGAAACGCACGCTGCAGCGGCTGGGCGACATTTTGGTCGGCCAGGGCACCATCACCGTCGAGAAGTTCAAAGACATGGTGCAGCTGCAAACGGCCGAGACCCTGTACCGACTCTTCGGGTGGAAGTCGGGCACCTACGCGTTCGAGCAAGTCGACGTCGAAGTCGATTCGTGGCTTGTGCCGTTGCGCGCCGAGTCGGTGCTGATGGAGGGCTTTCGCCGGGTCGACGAATGGCCGGTGGTGAAGAAGAAAATCACCACCTACCGCATGACCTTCGGCCGCAAGAAAGAACTGCCGCCGGCGCCGTTGGCGAAAGACACCTTCGACGACGCGCTCGACGACGCGTTCGCCGAAGAAAAGAAAGAAGTGAACAAGGGCGAATTTCAGTCGGTCGGTGAGAACGAGCGGCGGGTGTACGGCCTGGCGATACCGGGCCGCCCGGTGCAAGACATCATCGACATGTCGATGTTGGGCGAGTTCGAGACCGCGAAAGCGCTCTGCAACTTGCTGAACCTCGACTACCTCACCGCGGTCGTGCCCGCCGGCGCCGAAAAGGGCGACGACGTCGAAAACACGCGCACCGGCCGGGCGCTGGCCATGGTGGGCCGCGTGCTGGTGACGACGGTCATGGTGGGCGCGCTGGTCTTCTTGGGTACTCGGGTCGACTTCGGGTCGTTTCGGCTGGGTGCTGGGAGCGCGAGCACGTTCACCGACCCGGCCGCGCAGCGCTTTGCGTCGCGGCAACAGGTCTCGCGCATCGAAGCGGCGCTCGAGGTGTACCGGCTCGAAAAGGGCGCACTGCCCGAGGCCTTGCGCGACCTGGCCGAACTGGGGTTGCTGTCGAACGACGACCTGCATTACCCCTGGCGCGACGACTACTATTACCGGCGCACCGAGAAGAACGCGTACGTGCTGTTGCCTCCGCTGCGCTGAGCGACCTTGGGCCGACAGGCCCTTGCCGTACGGGTACGGGTCAGGTTCAACTGGGGTGGTGCGTCGCCCAAGGCGCGGCGGCCCAAGCGGTACGAGAAAGGCACACCCTCCGAAGATGAAGTCACTCCACCTTGATTTGGCCGATGTCGATGTCGTGCGCACGCTGGCGGGCGCGCAGAACGAGCACCTCAAAATCATTGAGCGGCGGCTGGGGGTGCGGGTCGGCCAGCGCGGCACCGAGCTGCACGTGTCGGGGCCTGACGACGCGGTCGGGGCCACGGCCAAGTTGCTCGAGCAATTGACGAACCGGCTGGAGACCGGGCGGCCGGTGTTTTCTGACGACGTCGAGAACGCCATCAAGGTGCTGGGGCGTCACGGCGACGAGGGCCTCAAGGCGTTGAATGGGCCGGCGATTCTGACCCAGCGCGGCCGGTCGATCGCTCCGCGAGGGCTCGCCCAGGTCGAATACCTCGAGCTCATTCGCAGCCACGACGTGGTCTTCGGGGTCGGCCCGGCCGGTACCGGCAAGACGTACTTGGCCATGGCCATGGCGGTGAGCGCGTTGCTCGAGCGCAAAGTTCGCAAAATCGTGCTCGCGCGGCCGGCGGTCGAAGCGGGCGAAAAGCTCGGCTTTCTGCCCGGAGACTTGGCCGAAAAGGTGAACCCCTACCTGCGCCCCTTGTACGACGCCCTCGACGACATGATGGAAAGCGAGCGCGCGGCGACGTTGATTGAACAAGGCGTCATCGAGGTGGCCCCCTTGGCGTTCATGCGCGGCCGCACCTTGAACGACTGTTTCGCCATTCTCGACGAGGCGCAGAACACCACGGTCGAGCAAATGAAGATGTTTCTCACGCGCCTCGGGCACCATTCGAAGGCGGTGGTGACCGGAGACGTGACCCAAATCGACCTCCCGGCGGGCAAGGCCTCGGGGTTGGTGCACGCGCAGGGCATTCTCGAGGGGGTCAACGGCATCGCGTTCGCCCACTTCACCGAGGTCGACGTCGTTCGGCACCCGGTCGTGCAAGAGGTCATCAACGCGTATTCGAGAGACGACGCGTTGCGCGCGCGGGCGAGCGCCGACGCCGAAGACCGCGACGACTCGCCGCGGCCGCTGTGGTCGTCTGGGCTGCGCTGATTTCGACCGGCCCTGTGCTCGAAGCGCTGCGGGCGCGACCCCAACTGGTCGTATTTGCTCAGCGAATTCGGGTCAGCGATTGGCGGGCGCGCCGCCCCGCCCTTGCGCCCATACGTCACCGCGCGGGTCGAGAAGTCAAAGGTGGCGCGGTGCCCGAGATTGCAGGCATCGATTTCGCTGATTCGGTGACTCCTCGGGGCGGTGCAAAGAAGACGCAGCAGCGAACGACGAGCGCTAACATCAAGGCTCATGGACATTCGCGTTGTCGAGGGCAGCCTCACTTCGGGCCATGAAACGGTCTTGGTGAACGCGTCGAATACCCAGCTGGCCCTCGGTTCAGGCGTTTCAGCGGCGATTCGAGCGGCCTGCGGGCGCGACTTTCAGGCGTTGTTGACGGCCGAGTTGGCGAAGCGCGGAGGTTCGCTGCAACCGGGGGCGGTGGTGGTGACGTCGGCGGGTTCGCACCCGAGGGCGAAGCACGTCGCCCACGTCGCGGTGATGGACTACCGCAACGGCATGAGCGCCCAAGCGTTTCCTTCGCTCGAGTTGGTGAGGGCGGCGTGCGCGACGCTCTGGGCGGCGGTGGCCGAGCTGCCGGCACGGCCGTTGTCGGTGGCGATGGTCGCGCTGGGTTCGGGCACCGGCGGCTTGGGGCTCGTCGACTCGGTGACGGTGGCGTGTGAAACGCTGGGCGACCACCTGAGGCGAAACCCGGCGACGCCGATCGAACGGGTGACGTTCTACGGGTACGCGTTGCACGAGTATTTGGCGATGGCGGGGGCCGTGGTGGGGCATTTTCCCCAGGCGGCGGCGACGCTGAGCGCCGAGGCGAAGTCGCACTTGAAGATCAAATAGCACCATTTCAGCTCGGGCCGGTTACCGCGTCGAAGGCTCGAGAAAGCCGCCCTGGGAGCGGCACGTTCGCCCCAGTGGGCCCGTGCAGGCGCGCTCAGGCCAGCGGGATGCGGGCGTCGAGCACGGCGCCGGAGAGCTCGCCGGCGCCGGGGTCGCCGTGACGCAGCCGGTTACCGCGTCGAAGGCTCGAGAAAGCCGCCCTGGGCCCACGCGTTCATCGCGTCGCGGGTGAGCTTGAAGTTCGGGGCGACTCGGTAGCTGGCGACGGTCTCGCCCGCGTCATTGGTGGCGGCCAGCACCGCGTGCGGGTCGTATTCGTCGGCGACGAGTTCGAGCGTCACCGCGAACCACTTGCCGCCCCACGCCACGTCGAGCCGCTTCTTCAGGGCTGCGTTCGTTTGCCGCGCGGCGCGGTCGATGACCTCTGACGCGGTCTTCACGAACGTGGCGAAGGCCTGGGCGTCGAACGGCTTGGGGTTCTTCTTGTCGCGCCCCATGACCCAGGGGCTGATCAGCGCGGGCTCCGAGACACCGACCTTGTGAATCTCCACCGCCCAGCCGTCGTCGTCTTCGTTCTTGATGACCTTCGCAGACCACCCGTTCTTGCGCCAAAAGGTGGGTTCCATCACGTGGGCTCGGTGGGGCTCATGACGTACGTCTATGGCAGATTGTGCGGCCGAATTCTCGGCCGGCCGCCTCACCGGGCGGTCGGGCCTTCGGCCAACAGCTTGCGGAGCAGCGCCTTCTGCACTTTGCCCATGGCGTTTCGCGGCAATTCGGAGACGACGCGAACGTCGCGCGGGCGTTTGTGCGGCGAGAGCTGACCGGCGACGAAATTCGAAAGCTCGGCGGGGTCGACGGCGTGGCCGCCGCGGAGCACGACGAAGGCGACGATGCGCTCGCCCAAGTCGGGGTCGGGAGCGCCCAACACGGCGGCCTCGCTGACCCAAGGGTGTTCGAGCAGCGCGGCCTCGACTTCGCCCGCGCCGACCTTGAACCCCGCGCATTTGATGAGGTCGGTGGCTCTTCGGCCGACGATTCGCACCGAGCCGTCGGGGCGCATGCAGGCCAGGTCTCCGGTGTAGAACCAGCCGTCGGCGTCTTTGACCTCGGCGGTGGCCTCGGGCCGGTTCAAGTACCCCAAGAACACGTTGGGGCCGCGCACGGCAATTTCGCCAATGGTGGCGTCGTCTTTCGCGCTTTCGGGGAGCGGCACGCGCGCATCGTCGACCAGCCGCAGCTCGATGCCGGGCAACGCGGGGCCGACCGTGCCGGCCGCGGTGGCGGGGTCTGACGTCAGAGTGACCGCGGTGTTGATCGCGGTCTCGGTCAAGCCGTACCGCTCGTACACCCGGCGCCCGGTGAGGGCTTCGATTCGCTGTTGGTCGCGCTGGGGGAGGCCGGCCGAGCCGCTCACGAGCAAGCGGGCCGAAGCGAGCCCTTCGATGACCTTCGCGTCGGCCTCGGTGAGCCGGTGGTACATGGTGGGCACGCCGAAAAACAGGGTGCGGCGCTCGCGCAGCGCGGCGGCGACTTCGTGCACGTCGAACTTGGGCAACCAGTGCAACGCGCCGCCGACGCGAATCGACCCGAACAGGCCGAGCACGAGGCCGTGCACGTGAAAGAGCGGCAGGGCATGCACGACGGTGTCGGCGGCGGTCCAACTCCAGACCTGGGCCAAGGCGTCGAGGTCGAAGGCGATGTTGCGGGCCGACAACACCGCGCCTTTGGGCAGACCGGTGGTGCCGGAGGTCGACAGAATCAACAAGGGTTGGTCGTCGACGACGCGGCCGTCGAGCGGCCCTGAATCGAGCCCGTCGATTGACGCGCGAATGGTCGGCACGTGCGCGAGGCGCGATTCGACCGAACCCGGCACCGACGCGAGCGTCACCACCGGCTTGGCTTCATTGACGATGTGCGCGAGCTCGAAGCTGCCGAGCTTGGGGTCGAGCGGCACCGAAACGAAGCCGGTCGCGGCGTTGGCGATGAGGGCGACGGCGGTCTCCAAGGTGGGCTGGGTCCACACTCCGACGTGGGCGCCGGGCTTGACGCCGGCCGCGTGCAGCCGAAAGCGGTGGCCGGCGCACGCTTGGGCCAAGCGCCGCGAGGTGAGGGTTCGGTCGAGCACGCGCAGGGCGACGCCGTCGTCAGGTCGCTCGAGCCGAGGAAAGAGGCGATTCATTTCCAACTCGCGGTGAAAACGGCTCGCGCGTCGGTCGCCGAAACAATGGAGACCGCTGCGTTTTTGCCGCCGAGCACGGTGACGAGCGCTTCGAGCAAGCCGGCGAGAAATTCGGGTTGGCGCCCTTCGTCGATGGTGACTTCGAGCGCTTTCGCGTTCAGTTCTTTCACCTCGAGGTTGACGGGGCTGTTTTCGGCTCCGAAGTCGGCGGCTTGTTTGAGCGCTCGGCGGGGCCCGAGCAACTTGGCCATGGTGAGCCACGGGCCCTTGAGCAGGTGCCGCGACTGCAACGCGTGCATGACGTGCGACCCCAATTGCCGTTGCTGCGAACCGGGCTCGGGGGCCGCGCCAAACAGGGCCGAAGCCGTCGCTTCAATGGCCGAGAACCACACCGAGCGGGGGTACGACTCGGCGAGCGGCTGGGTGAGGTCGAGCCCCACCGCCTTGAGCTGCTCGGTCAACGCAGGCGTGACGTCGGCCGCGAGCACCCGCTTGAACACCCCGTGCACCAATCGCCCTGGAACGGTGTCTCTCACTGAGGTTGAAACTGCAGGTGGAGGGGTTGGTTGCGAGCGAAGATTTCAGAGACCCGCGGCTTGACCTCGCGGCCCCAATACACTTCGGCGAGCCCACCGCAGGGGCTGCGCACCGACAACTGCCGCGCATTGTAAGGAATGACGAGCAGGTCACCGGTGCGTGCCTGAATGGGGCCCGGCAGTACGTCGGCGGCGCACGCCGAGCTCATGAAAATGCGCACGTAGAGCCGCCCGTCTTCGCGCAGCGGTATGGGCGCCCAGTCTTGCGCGCGCGAAAAGGTGTCGGCAAGCGGGCTCGTCACCGACTGCATGCTCGTGGTGGCGCCGGGGGGGCTGGTGGGCGTGGGCGCGGGCAACGGCGTGACCGGGGCCACCACGGTTTTGGAGGCCGCCGCCCAAACGGTGCCGGCGTCGGCGCGGGCGAGCGCGGAGGTACCGGTACCCGCGAGGGCCCCCACTCCGCCGTCGCGGCGGGTCAGCACCGAATCGAAGCAGCGGGGAGGCAAGCCGTTGCCGTCGTCGCTGCGCTGCAAGACCCCCACTTCGAAGTCGCTGAGTTTTTCGACGAGTGCGCACTGGCGGTCGACGCGGCTCCGCCACGCCGAAAACGCGTCTTGCAGGCAAAATTCGCATTGGGTGTTGCGCTGCTCGTCGGCCTCGAGCTGGGCGACGTTGTCTTTTTGAACGTAGCGGCGGGCGATGCCGGCGGGGTTCGGCCGTGGGCAGCGGCAGTCACGCAGCTCGCGCGAGGCCAAAAAGCCCAAGGTGAAGTCGCGGTCGAGTTCGAACTTGCCGCGAACTTGCGCGAGCGCGGCCCACTTCTCGGCGGGGGCGAGGGCGAGCATGCGCTCGCGCTCACTTGAAGAACCGCTGAGCCCGACGGGTTTCGACGGGTCGAGGCCGGTCAACAAGGCAGCGACGCCCGCGTCAACTCCGGGCGAGCCGCCCCCTGCGCTCGGGGCCACTGAACCCACGGGGGCCGGCACGCCCGAGTCGGCGGCATTCGTGGCGGCGAGCGGAGTCGAAGGCGGCGTGACGGTGTTTGCGACGGCCGCCGTGCCCGCGTCGGGTTTGCTCGCGACGACTGCGGGAGCGGCGACGGGCACCGAGCCGTCGGGTTTGTTCGGGGCGGCGGTCGGCGTGCCGTCGGCCTTGCTCGTCGTGGCAGCGGCGGTCACCGAGCCGTCGGGCGTGTTCGTCGTGGCGACCGCCACCGACGCATCGGGCGGCTTGGCGGCGGCCGACGTCGAAGCCGCATTCTTGTCGGGGTTCGGGGTCGGCGCTTGGGGCGCCGAGTCGACGGCCATGGCGCGTTGGGTGTTGTCGACCTGACCCAGGCGGGCGGCTTGCGCGCACTTGAGCCCTTCGGCGTAGAGCCAGGTCTTGTAGTTCGCGTATTCGCTGTGGAGCTGCGAGGCGAGGCGGGCGAGGTCCATTCTCGCTTGGGCTTGGGCGAACAGCTCGGGGCGACTGCGGCTGGTGCAGTCGACGACTTCGCTCGGCCGGTCGGCGAGGCCCGAGCGCTTGGGCACGTATTTCTTCTTCACGTAAGGCCGTTCGAGGTCGGCGAGCGCGGCGGCGAGGAGCGCCTTCAAGTCGGCGGTGACGGCGAGCTTCGCGGCCTCGCACGACGCGAGGGCGCGGGCGCAATCACCCACGGCGGCGCCGGGCGGCTTGGCCTTCTTGCCGGGCTCGACTTTGACGCCGCCGGTCCATTCGCCTCCGGAGTCGAAACACCAGGTGGCGACCGAGTCGAGGCCGACCGAGAGCGCGCCCGACTTCTGGGCGAAAGACGGGAGGCCCGCGACGTCGCGCAACGGGGGGGCCTCACATTCGGCGCTGCTCGGTGCCGGCGTGGCCGGGGCGGCGCTGAGCACCGTGATGAACAAGAAAATCAAGCGGCGCAAAGCGTACCCAAAATCAGGGGTTACGACGCTCGAAATGCCTGCTCGAGGTCGTCGATCAAGTCGTTCACGTCTTCAATGCCCACCGACAACCGAATGAGCCCGTCGGTAATGCCCAGTTTTTCTCGGTTTTCTTTGGGTACCGACGCGTGGGTCATGATGGCCGGGTGCTCGATGAGCGACTCGACCCCACCGAGCGACTCGGCGCAGGCGAAAATCTTCACCGTCTTGAGAAACTTGCGCGCATTTTCGAGGCCACCCTTCATGTCGAAGGTCATCATGCCGCCGAAGCCGCTCATCTGTTTTTTCGCGAGGGCGTGCTGGGGGTGGCTCGTCAAGCCCGGGTAGGTCACCTTGTTGACCTTGGCTTGGCCGGTGAGCCATTCGGCGACCTTCATCGCGTTCTGGGCGTGGCGCTCCATGCGCAGGTGCAGGGTCTTCACGCCGCGCAGCACGAGAAAGCTGTCCATCGGGCCGGGTACGCCTCCGACGGCGTTCTGGTGAAAATAAATTTTCTCGCTGAGCGCCTGGTCGTTGGTGGCGACGAAGCCGCCGACGCAGTCGGAGTGCCCATTCAAGTACTTGGTGGTCGAATGCGCGACGATGTCGAACCCGAGTGACAGCGGCTTTTGAAAGCACGGCGTCATGAAGGTGTTGTCGCAGACGCTGACGAGCTGGTGTTTCTTGGCGAGCTCGGCGACCTGGGCCAGGTCAATGAGCTTGAGCATGGGGTTGGTGGGCGTTTCGACCCAGACCATTTTCGTCTTCGGGGTAATGGCCGCGACGATGTTCTGAGGGTTGGTCATGTCGACGAAGGTGAACGAGAGCCCGTGGCGCTTGAAGACCTTGTCGAACAGGCGAAAGGTGCCGCCGTACACGTCGTCGCTGCAAATGACGTGGTCGCCCTGGTTGAGCAGGTACATCAACGTGGTGGTGGCGGCGAGGCCCGACGCGAAACAGGCTCCGAACTTGGCGCCCTCGAGCGCGGCGAGGCACGACTCGAGCGCCGAGCGGGTCGGGTTCTTGGTGCGCGAATATTCGTAGCCCTTGTGTTCTCCCGGGCCGTCTTGCACGTAGGTCGACGTGAAATAAACGGGCGTCATGATCGCCCCCGTCGTCGGGTCGGGGTGCTGGCCAGCGTGAATGGCGAGGGTGTCAAAGCGCATGAGCGCCACTCACCACAAACACCGTCGACGTGCCAGTACAGTTGGCAGCAAAGTCAGCAATTTCATGGCTTTCTGCCCCGTGCACCCGTGAGCGGCCCCTTGGGCGCAGCGGCCGCGCGCGCCAGATTTTTGACGACGGGGGTGCCCCGACCGAACCGCAAAAGGAATTCACGAGCCGATTCAAATCATTTGGTTGAAACGGGCCGCAGCGCGGCGATTATCGCGCCGTGCCTGCAGCCATTCTTGGAGTCGCCCGAGAGCACCTTCTCGGCGAGCGTCGTGTCGCGGCGACGCCCGAATCAATTGCGAAACTGAAGTCTCGCGGCCTCACCATTCAAGTCGAAGCGGGAGCCGGCCTGGGCGCCGGCATCACCGACGCCGACTACGTGGCGGCGGGCGCGAGCATCGTCGACCAGGTGTGGGGGGCGCAGGTCGTGGTGAAAGTGCGGCCTCCGACGCTGGCCGAAGTCGAGAAGCTCGCGCCGGGCACGCTGTTGGTGAGCCTGGTGCAACCCGAGCGCAACCCGGGGTTGCTCGACGCGCTCGCCGCCAAGAAGGTCGACGTGCTGGCGCTCGAGCGGGTACCGCGAATCACCCGAGCCCAAAAGATGGACGTGCTGTCGTCGATGGCGAACTTGGCGGGGTACCGAGCGGTGCTCGAGGCGAGCTGCGAGTACCAAGGTTTCTTCGGGCCGCAGGTCACGGCGGCCGGTTCCACTCCGCCGGCGAAGGTGCTGGTCATCGGCGCCGGGGTGGCGGGGCTCGCGGCCATTGGAGCGGCCCGGGCGTTGGGCGCCCAGGTGCGCGCGTTCGACACCCGCGCGGCGGCGCGGGAGCAGGTCGAGAGCCTCGGGGCGACGTTTCTCGAAGTGTCGGTCAAGGAGGCCGGCGAAGGCGGCGGCGGCTACGCCAAGGTGATGAGCCCCGAATTCATCGCCGCTGAAATGGCGCTGTTTCGGGCGCAGGCGGCCGAAGTCGACATCGTCATCACCACGGCGTTGGTGCCGGGCGCGAAAGCGCCGACGCTGTTGCCCCGCGACGTGGTCGAATGCCTGAAGCCCGGCTCGGTCATCGTCGACATGGCGGCCGAGCAAGGCGGCAAC
>JBGAIY010000184.1:0-14430 GCA_044225205.1 Myxococcaceae bacterium
AGAACTTCTGGGTCAGGCTCTTTTCGATGACCGCGCGGTCACCGACGATGACGACCGTGAAGGCGTCGGGGTCGAACTCTTTCGACGCCGCCACGGCTTGGTCGAGCGTCACCGCGGCCAGCCGCGCGGCCTGCTTGCTCAGCCGGTCAGCGGGCAAACCGAGGAGCACCACTTCGGCGAACGCCGCGCTCGCCGATGCCCCCGACGAAAATTGGTCGACCAGCTCGGCGTTGAGGAGCGCCTCGGCCTTCTGCCGTTCTCCTGCTGAAATCGTGTGGAGCTGCGAAAATTCGAGGAGCAGCTGTTCGAGCGCGGGCGCCGTCACCTCGGTCTTCACGGCGGTCGAAGCGATGGCGAGGCCCGAGTCGAAGCCCGGGCTCACGTGGGCCGTCACGCCGTAGGTGTACCCGTTCTTTTCTCGCAGGTTGCGGGTGAGGCGGCTCGTGAACGACCCCCCGAGCGCCACCGACGCCTCTTCGAGCGCTTCGAACCTGGGGTCGGTGACGGCGAAGGTCGGGCGCCCCAACATCAACACGGTTTGGGCGGCCCCCGGCTTGTCGAACGCATACCACGCGGGGGCGGCAGCGACCGAAGCCACCGGGGCCTGGGTCGGCCCCGCGCGCAGCCACGGCTTGGGAGCGACCTGGTCGAGCACCTTTTTGGCGGCGTCGGCCGTGACGTCGCCCACCAGCACGAAGGTCACTGTGGGCGAGGCGTAGTGCGCGGCGTAGAACCCCTTCACGTCGTCGAGGGTCAGGGCTTTCACCGTGTCGAGCGTGCCGTTGGTGTTGTGGCCACGCGGCGCAGAACCAAACAGGGCTTTGAGCAACTGCGTGGTCGCCACGGCCCGGGGGTGGTCGAGCTCGGCCGTCAATTCGGCCAACCGCCGCTGCCGCACCGACCCGAAAGCCTTTTCGTCGAACCGTGGGCGCGCCAGCACGTCAGCCAGCAGTGCGAGCGCTGGCTCGAGCCGCGAAGACAACACCGTGAACGAGAAGACGACGCCTTGCGGCCGGGTCTCGACCTCGAGCGAGGTGCCCAGCGAATCGAACGCCTCGAGCACGTCGGCCGGGCCACGCGCCCCCGCCCCGCCCTCTTCGACCATGCTCGCGGTCAACGCGGCCAGGCCGGCGCGCTCATTGGGCTCGGCCAACGTGCCAGCGGGCACCGCGACCGACACGTGCACCAACGGCAGCGCGGTGACCGAATGAACCCACGCGCGCGCCCCCGAGGCCAAAGCGCGCTCCACCGGCACAGGGGCCGACCAGGGCTTGGCCGGCGCCAACGGCGGAGCACCGACGACTTGCGCGAGCGCGAACGAGGGCAACAACACCGACAGGGCGGCGATTTTCACGGAGTGCCTTTCTTCACAACGGTCTTCGGGGCCTTCTTCGGCACGAACGTCAACGTCAGGCGTGGGCGGCCGAGCACCCGGCGAACGGCCTCCATCACGCCGCTCGGGTTCACCGCTTCGAGCCTCGCGATGCCCCGGGTGGCTTCTGACGGGTCACCGAACGTGAGTTCGGCCTCGTTGAGCGCGTCGGCCCGAGCAGCGGGAGCCTCGAGCGCCGACAACAGGTGCGTCATGAGCGTGGCCTGCGCCCGGCCGACTTCGGCCGCGTTCGGCGGCGAACTCAAGAGCTTCTTGAGCTCGGCGTCGATCGCCGACTCGACTTCGGCGGCGGTGTGCCCGGGCTGAGCGGTCGCGGCGATCTCGAAAATGCCCTGCCCGCGCATGCCTTCACACGAGACTTCGACATTCTCTGAAAGCTGCTGCTCGACGACGATCGACTTGGTGAGCCGCGACGACTTGCTGCCCCCGAGCACCGCGGCCAACACCTGGCACTCGGCGGCACCCCGGGCGTGCGCCGCCGGGGCCAACCACCACAGCTCGACCCGTTCTTGTTGAACGGCGTCTGGCTGTACCACGCGAATCGGCTTTTGCAGCTCGACCACCGGGAGCACGGGCGCGAGCGGTGCTTCGACCCGCGGCAGCCCACCCAGGTATTTTTCGACCAGGCGCTTCGCTTCGGCCGAATCGAAGTCGCCGGCAATGGTGAGCGACGCGTTCGAAGCGACGTAGTGGGTGCGAAAAAACGCCTTCACGTCGTCGACCGAAGCCGCCGTCAGGTCGGCGTGCGAACCGATGACCGAATGGTGGTACGGGTGCGTGGGAGGGAACAGCTGCTCGAGACCGATGACGGTGCTCATGCCGTAAGGCTGGTTTTCGAACGACTGCCGGCGCTCGTTCTTTACCACGTCGCGTTGCAGGTCGACTTTCGCGCGCGTCATGTCGTCGGGCAGGTGCGCGAGCCGGTCGCCCTCGAGCCACAAGAACGTCTCGAGCAGGTTCGACGGCCCGGTCTCGAAGTAGTTCGTGCGGTCTTCAGACGTGCTCGCGTTGTTGACCCCGCCCACCTGTTCCATGATCGCGTCGAACTGACCGTTGGGTACGTCGCGCGTGCCCATGAACATCAAGTGTTCGAAGAGGTGCGCGAAGCCGGTGCGCCCGACCCGTTCATTCGCCGACCCCACGTTGAACCACACGTTCACCACCACGGTGGGCAGCGCGTGGTCTTCGTGCAGAATGACCGTGAGGCCGTTGGGCAACGTGTAGCGCTCGTAAGGCATCGACAGCGGCGAAGCCGACACCACGAGTGAGGTCACCAGAGCAAACATGGGCGCGCTCTACACCGGGTCACCGGGCTTCGCACCCCGCTTTTGCCGCTCCGCACACCGCTTGCCCACCGCGCCGTTCTTGCTATGCCGCCGCCATGGCCAAAAAAATTCTCGTCGCCCTCGCCGTGGTCGTCGTCATCTTGGTCGCGGTCATCGCCATGCAGCCCGCGAACTTCACGATCAAGCGCGAGGCGACCGTCGCCGCGCCGCCGTCGGTGGTCTTCGCGCAGGTGAACGATTTCAAGCGCTGGGCCGACTGGTCCCCGTGGGACAAGATGGACCCGTCGATGAAGCGCACCTACACCGGTGCGCCCGCGGGCGTCGGGGCGCACTACGGCTGGGTCGGCAATGACAAGGTCGGCGAAGGCGCCATGACCATCGACTCGGTGAAAGAGAACGAGCACATCGCCATCACCCTCGAGTTCATCAAACCGTTCGCCGCCAAGAACCAAACGGAGTTCGACTTCAAAGCCGACGGCACCGGCACCCACGTGACGTGGGCCATGAGCGGCAGCCGCGGCTTTCTCGAGAAAGCCTTCGGCCTGGTGATGGACATGGACAAGCTGGTCGGCGGTGATTTTGAAAAAGGCCTCGGGTCGATGAAGACGTTGGCCGAAGCCGAGGCGGCCAAGGCCGTCGCCGCGCCCGCGACCGCCGACGACGGCGCCAAGCCGAGCGACGCCGCCGCCCCCAGCACCGACGCCGGTTCGCCGTGACCGCGAAGGCCGCGCCCATTCGGTTCGACCGCGAGTACTACCGCCGGTTCTACCTCAACCCGAAGACGCGCATTTACGACCGCCAACGCCAGTGGGAACTGGTGACCGCGGTCGCCCATTTCGCCGACTGGTTCGGAGTGAACGTGCGCTCGGTGCTCGACGTGGGCGCCGGCGTGGGCTGGTGGGGCCAATGGTTCAAAGCCCACCGCCCCGAGGTACGCGTCGTCAGCACCGAACTCGAGGCCGACACCTGCGCGGCGTACGGCCACCTCCAAGCCGACATTTCACGCTGGCAGAGCGACGAACAATTCGACTTGGTGATTTGCCAAGGCGTGCTGCCCTACCTCACTCCCGCGGCCGCGAAGCGCGCCATCGACCACGTGGGGGCCATGTCGAGGGGCTTGTTGTACCTCGAAGCGATTACCCGGGCCGACACCCGAGGCTCGGTCGACCCGAGCCTCACCGACATGCGCATTTACCGCAGGCCAGGCGCTTGGTACCGCCGAGCGCTGAAGCCGCACTTTCGGCAAGTCGGCGCGGGGCTGTGGGCCAAACGGGGCTCGGGCGCGATATTTTACGAGCTCGAAGCCGCCGAAGCCGACTGATCGCTCTCAGCCGCCGCCATGGGTGCCGAGGCCGACGCCGTCGGCGCGCTGGGCCGCAAGACGCCGTTCGCTTCACCGATGGCGCGAATGAGCTTGTCGGCTTGTTCGGCGGTGACCACGCCCTGCTCGACCATGGCCAAGACCTTCAGAATTTCAGGGCTGGTTTCGGGCGGCCGCGCGGGCCCCACGCCCGGGCCCTGCCCTTCTGGGCCGCGGGGCCCAAACCCGTACGGCCCACGAAACCCCGGCCCCGGCGGCATCACCGAATTGAACATCGACGCCGCCGTGGCCCACCAGCGACGCCAGTCGGGCCAGTCGCCATGGCGTTCGTCGTCATGCGCCGCCCCTTCGCGAACCTTCACCGAGCCGAGCTCGGCTTCGAGCAACAGGTGCGCGGCCGCGGCGGGGTTGCTCGGGTATTGAGTGCGGGTCGACCCCATCGTCGTCTTCGACTCGATTCGCACGTCGATGCCCGGCGCGAGGTCGACCTTCACCGAGCCCATGGTCGAACGAATGCGGTGCGTGCCCGCGTCGAGCGCGACAATGCCCATGCGCACCGAGCCGGTGCTCGCCTCGAGTTCGAATGTGCCGCCCACGTTGTCGGCGCGCACTTCGCCGGCGTTGGCCTTGAGCGAAAACCGGCCGCGCGCGTCACGCAAGTCGACCGAGCCCGCGTTGCAGCTGAGCGTCAAGTCGCAGCCTGCCAGCTGGCTCACCCGAAGCTTGCCCATGTCGCACGCAATGGTCGCCCGCAGGTTCTTCGGCACGTGCAAGACCAGCCGCTGATCACCCATGCCCCACGGGGCACTCAACCGAACCACGCCGTCGACGTTGTCGACGTTCACCGGGTGCCCCTTCACTTCGACCGACGGCTCTTCACCCGGCCCGAGGCCCACCACGTCGACCACCGAGCCCTGGGTTTCGAGGTGGAGCTGCGGCAAGTCGGAAAACGGCAAACGCATTCGATGTGCACTCATGGCTTCTCCTTGGTACCGCGCAAAAGTCGTTCAGCGGTTTCGACGTCGATGGTGCCCGCCTCGAGCTGCGCCAGAATCGCCAAGCGCGCTCGACTCTGGGGCTTCGGCGCGCCGCCAGCCGACGGCGCCGCCTCGCCCTGCACCACGGCGACCACTTCGTCGAGTCGGGCCACCACCGTCGGGTACGACAGCCCCAGCGCGTGCTCGACGTCTTTGATCTTGCCCCGCGAAGCCAAGAAGACCTTCACGAAGCCAAGCTGCTCGCGCGTGAGCCGCCCCACCCAGTCGAGCGAGAAATGACCTTCGACCGAGGTGCCACAACTGGTGCACGTCAACCGAACGATCTCGAGCTGGCCCGAACACGCCGGGCACTGATTGGGAACCGCCATGGCCATATAACTACGCACGATATTAATTAAATCAAGTCAGACATTGAATAAATTAAGAACAATGTTCAAAACAAAGCAAATTCGCACATTTCGCTGAAGATGCAGTACCTCACCCGAAATGGACCTCACGACCCAATGCCTGCTGCTCGGTGCCGTGGTGGCCAGCGTTGGAACCGTGTGGCTGCTGGTGCCCGTGCTGTTGAAGGCCCTCATTCGGGGTCGGCTCCAGGGGTACCGCGTGTCGTACGCGGTGGCCGACCCGTCGTTGCCCGAGCGACTGACGACCGAGGGCTCGGTGAAGGTGGCGGTGGTGGGCGCGGGGGTGGCGGGGTTGACGGCGGCGGTCACGCTGGCCCGGCGTGGTTTTTCGGTGACGGTCTATGAAGCGGCGGCACACATCGGTGGCAAGTTGGGCAGCTGGCCGGTGACGCTCGGTGACGAGACCGCGTGGGTGAGCCACGGGTTTCACGCGTTTTTCCCCCACTACTTGAACTTGAATCGCTTTCTCGACTCGCTCGGCGCGCGCGCGTCGTTTCGGTCGATCGGCGAATACGTCATCGTCGGGCCGGCAGGCACGGTGCGGTTCTCAGAGCTCGACACGACGCCGGTGTTCAACCTCTGGGCGCTGGCTCGCGCGGGCGTCTTCAAGATCACGGAGGCGCTCCGAGCCCCGGGGCGCGACCTGTACGGGGTCTTTCTCGAATACGACCACGCGACGACGTTTCAAAAATACGACGGCCTGTCGTTCGACCAGTTCAACCGGCTGGCGAAGGTGCCGCCTCGGCTCAAGCTGGCGTTCAACACCTTCGCGCGCGCGTTCTTCGCCGACGAAGACCGACTCTCGTTCGCCGAGTTGCTCAAGTCGTTTCACTTCTATTACCTCGGCCAAGACGGCGGCCTCGTCTACACCTACCCGACCCGAGACTACGAACCGGTGATTCTGGCGCCCATTCGCCAAGAGCTGCTCACGCACCGGGCGACGTTGCGCACCTCGACGCCCGTGAAGTCGCTCGCCCGAATCGACGACCGCTACGAAGTCAACGGAGACACGTTCGACGCCGTCGTGCTCGCGACCGATGTCGTCGGCGCGCACGACGTCGTCACCCAGGCGCGCGGGCTCGGGGCGCAACTGCCGGCCCAGTTCGCCCAGTTGCGGCCGGGCCAGCGTTACGCCGTTTGGCGGCTGTGGGTCGACCGCGACGTGCGCACCGACCTGCCGCCCTTCGTCATCACCGACCGGGTTCGGGTGCTCGACGCCGTGACCATGTACCACCGCATTGAGCCCGAGTGCGCCGACTGGGTGAAACGCCACACCGGTGGTCGCGGCGCCGTGCTCGAGCTGCACTGCTACGCGGTACCCGAGGCGCTGAGCGCCGACGAAGTCAAAGCCGCGCTCCTCGATGAATTGATTCGCCTTTTTCCCGAAGTGGCGGGGCTCGAGGTGAAGCACGAACACTTTCAGTTGCCGCGCAACTTCACCGCGTTTCACGTCGGCCAGTATGCCGCCCGCCCCACCGTTGAAACGGGCCTGCCCGGTTTCTACTGCGCGGGAGATTGGGTGAAGCTCCCGTTTCCCGCCATGTTGCTCGAGTGCGCGGCGGCCAGCGGCTTCTGGGCGGCGAACGCCGTACTCCGTGAGCACGGCCTGCGGCTCGAGCCCGTCGAGGGCGTACCGCTTGGGGGCCTCATGGCGGGCGTGCCGCCGCCGCCGGGCCGAAAAATACTCGACGACGCCCGGGCGGGCCCGGGAGCTGCTCCTCGGTGAAGCGGGCGCGCGCCGACGAAGTGCAGACGAGCTGAACGTGGCCGGCGTGTAGACGCGAGTTCGCCGGTGAGCGTCGGCGCCGTTGAGAACTGCGGCCAGAGTTGTGACGGGAGGAGCCGGCCATGAAGAAGCAGGTCTGGGTTCACGAAGCTTGGCTTTGGACCCCGCTTCGCGTTGATCTGCGCCTCGCTTGAAAGCCGACATGAACTGTCATGGTGACGCGCCCTGCTCGACACGACCGATGCTCGCCCTCGCCTTGGTCGTCTGCCTCGCGAACGCCTGTCGCGCACCGGGAGCGCCGCCGCCCGCCCTCCCGCCGGTGCGGGTCGCCGCCGCGTCAGACCTCACCCCGGTGTTCGACGAGCTCTTGCCCACCTTCAGAACCGCCGCCGGGCGCGACGTCACCGTCACATACGGGTCGACCGGCCTGCTCGCCAAGCAAGTCGGCCAGGGGGCCCCTTTCGACGTGTTCGCCGCCGCCGACGTGAGCAGCGTCGACGCACTGGTCAGCGCCGGGCGGTGCCGCGCCAACAGCCGCCACCTCTTCGCCCGAGGCCGCCTGGTCGTCTGGTCGAGCCCCACCATCACCGCACCGACCACCCTCGCCGAGCTGACGGCGCCTCGCTTTCGCCGCATCGCCCTCGCGAACACCGAACACGCGCCGTACGGCATCGCCGCGAAGGCCGCGCTCGAGAAAGCCGGCCTGTTTTCGGCACTCGAGGCGCGTCTGGTCTACGGAGACAACGTGTCGCATGCACTGCAGCTGGTGCGCACCGGCAACGCCGACGCCGCGGTCGTAGCCCGGTCGCTGGTGGCGACCGCGAGCGACGGTCACGCGCTCCTGCTCGACGAGTCGAGCCACCCGCCGCTGCACCAAGCCATCGCCGTGTGCCCGCCCGACGCACCGAACGACGAAGACCGCGCGGGGGCGGCCGGGCGGGTGGTCGACGCGCTCTTGCAGCACGCGGCCGTTCTCGAAAAGTACGGCTTCGAGGTCGAACCGCCATGAGCCACGACGAGGCCTGGGCCGCTGTCGGCCTGTCGCTCGAAATCGCCCTCGTGGCGACGACCTTCACCACGCTGCTCGCGCTGGGGTTGGGCGCCCTCACGCTCCACCGCAAATGGTTCTGGCTTGACGCGGCGCTGACGACGCCCCTCGTGTTGCCGCCCACGGTGCTCGGGTACGTGTTGCTCGTGGTGCTGGGGCACGACAGCGCCATCGGCCGCGCGTGGTACTCGGTGACCGGCACGTCGCTCGTGTTCAGCCGAGCCGGTCTCGTCGTGGCCAGCGTCATCACCTCGTTGCCACTCGTGCTGCAGTCGACCCGCGCCGCGCTCGAGGCCGTCGACCCCACCTTGCTCCAAGCGGCACGAACGTTGGGCGCCGGGCCGGCCCGCACGTTCGTGCGAATCGCCCTGCCGCTCGCCTCGCGCGGCGTCGCCGCCGGAGTGACGTTGGGCTTCGCCCGCGCGCTCGGTGACTTCGGGGTCACGTTGATGGTCGGCGGCAACCTGCCCGGGCAGACGCGAACCGCCGCGCTCGCGATCTTCGATGCGTTCGTCGCTGACCGAACCGAGACCGCTACCCGCCTGTGCCTGGCGATGACCGGGCTCGCCGTCGTGTTGGTGTCGGTGGCCACGCTCTTGGGGCAAAGACCGCATGCCGAACGCTGACGCCACCCCGACCTTGCGGGTTCGGCTCGCGCACCGTTTCGACGCGCGGTTCGAATTGAACGTGTCGCTCGACGTGGGCCCGGGCGTCACCGTGCTGCAAGGCCCGTCAGGCTCGGGCAAAACCAGCACCCTGCACGCGATCGCCGGGCTGTGGCGACCTTCGGGCGGCGAAGTGAGCTTCGGCGCCGAGCGCTGGCACGACGAACGCACCTTCGTCGCCCCGCACCACCGCGGCGTCGCGCTCGTGTTTCAGACGCTCGCCCTGTTTCCCCACTTGAGCGCGCGTGACAACGTGCGCTTCGCCTCGCGCTCCCGGCCGCTGGCCGAAGCGTGGCTCGAACGCATGCGCGTGTCTCACCTCGCCGACCGCAAGCCCGCTTCGTTCAGTCGAGGTGAAGCCCAACGGGTCGCGCTCGCCCGCGCCTTCGCCCGGCAACCCCGCGTGTTGTTGCTCGACGAACCGTTTGCCGCGCTCGACGACACGTTGCGCACCGAGCTGTGGCACGAGGTCGAAACCCACGTCACGTCGTTGGGGTTGCCCACCCTGCTCGTCACCCACGACCAACGCGACGCGCCCCAGGCCCGCGGCGACGGCCGCGTCGTCTCCCTTCGCGACGGGCGCCAAGAACATTGATTCTCCAGTCAATATCAATTCAGCTCTCGCGACGTCATGCGAGTCAATGAGCAGCCGTACCCGACGCTGAAGTCGCACGTCGACCTCCGCAGCGAGCTGTTTTCGTCGAACCGAGCGGCGAACGAACAATTGCTCGAGGCGCTCGACCAAGCCCTCGCCAAGTCTCGCGAAGGCGGCGGCCCCAAGTACAACGAGCGCCACGTGCAGCGCGGCAAGTTGCTGCCGCGCGAACGAATCGAGCTGTTGCTCGACCGCGACTCGTATTTTCTCGAGCTGTGCGCGCTCGCGGGTCACGGCGTCGACCACCACACCACCGGAGCCGCTGTCGTCGGCGGGGTCGGCCTCGTCAGCGGCGTCGAATGCGTCGTCACCGCCAACGAGTCGACCGTCAAGGGCGGCTCGATGTCAGAACTGAGTGTCGTCAAGTCACGGCGGCTCACCGACATCGCGACCGAGAACCGGCTGCCGCTCATCAACCTGACTGAGTCGGGCGGGGCCGACTTGCCGAACCAAGACAAGATCTTCGTGCCCGGAGGCGTGGGCTTTCGAGAATTGACCCGGCGCAGCGCCGCGAAAATACCCAGCGTGACCGTGGTGTTCGGCTCGTCGACCGCGGGCGGCGCGTACGTGCCCGGCATGAGCGACTACACGGTCATGGTGAAGAACCAAGCCACCGTCTACCTGGGCGGGCCGCCGTTGGTGAAAATGGCCACCGGCGAAGACACCGACGACGAGTCGCTCGGCGGCGCGCTCATGCACTCGCGCACGTCGGGCGTGTCTGACTTTTTGGCCGAAAACGAAAAAGACGCGCTGCGGTTGGCCCGCGAAATCATCACCCACCTCGACTGGCGCAAAGAATCGCACCCCTCCCCGCGACCGGTCGACCCCCCGGTGCACGACCCCGACGCGCTCTTGGGCATCGTCTCGGCCGACCCGCGCGTGCCCTTCGACCCTCGCGAAGTCATCGCCCGCGTCGTCGACGGTTCTCGCTTTTCAGAATTCAAGCCGCTCTACGGCAGCACCTTGGTGTGCGGCTGGGCCCACGTGCACGGTTTCCCCGTGGGCATTTTGGCCAACCACGGCATTCTCTTCAGCGAGTCGGCGAACAAGGGCGCCCAGTTCATCGCCCTGTGCAACCAGTCGAACACCCCACTGCTGTTCTTGCAGAACATCACCGGCTTCATGGTGGGCCAGCAGTACGAACAGGGCGGCATCATCAAACACGGGGCGAAGCTCATCAACGCGGTGTCGAACAGCACCGTGCCCGCCATCACCGTGATGATGGGCGCCAGCTACGGCGCCGGCAACTACGCCATGGCCGGCCGCGCCTTCGACCCCCGCTTCGTCTTCACCTACCCGAGCCACCGCATCGCCGTCATGGGCGGCAAGCAAATGGCGGGGGTGCTCGAGCACCTCCAGCGGGGCGCCGCCGCGAAGCGCGGCGAGAGCGTCGACGAAGAAGCCCTGACCGGCATGAAGCAGCTGCTCGAATACCAAATCGACCAGCAGTCGAACGCGTTCTACGCCTCGGCCCGCGTCTGGGACGACGGCGTCATCGACCCACGCGACACGCGCACCGTGCTCGGCATTTCTTTGTCGGCGGCGTACTCGCGCCAAGTCGAAGGCACCACCTCGTGGGGCGTGTTTCGTCACTGACGCCTTGAAAGAACCGACCATGCCTGTGCCAATGAACACCGTGCTCGTCGCGAACCGCGGAGAAATCGCGCTCCGCATCATGCGAACGTGCAAAAAAATGGGCTTGCGCACCGTCGCCGTGTTTTCAGACGCCGACGCGCGCGCCCCCCATGTCGCCTTCGCCGACCGGGCCGTGCGGCTCGGCCCCGCCCCCGCCAAAGACTCGTATTTGAACCGCGACGCCTTGCTGCGCGCCGCCGTGTTGAGCGAAGCCGACGCGGTTCACCCTGGGTACGGTTTCTTGTCTGAAAACGCCGACTTCGCCGCCGCGTGCGAACACCAGGGGCTCACCTTCGTCGGGCCGCGCTCGCAGGCCATTCGCGCCATGGGGCTCAAACGCGAAGCGAAGGCGTTGGTGGCCCAGCACGGCGTACCGCTCGTGCCCGGGTACGACGGCGCAGACCAGAGCCCCGCGGTGCTCAAAGCCCGGGCGCTCGAGCTCGGCCTGCCGGTCATTTTCAAGCCGAGCGCGGGAGGCGGCGGCAAGGGCATGAAGATCGTTCGCACGCCCGATGCGCTCGACGACGCCATCGAGTCGGGGCGGCGGGAGGCGATGAACGCCTTCGGCGATTCGACCCTCATCATCGAAAAATACCTCGAGCGCGCCCGTCACGTCGAAGTGCAGTTGCTCGGCGACACCCACGGCAACTTGGTGCACCTGTTCGAGCGTGAATGTTCGATTCAGCGACGGCACCAAAAGGTCATTGAAGAAACGCCGTGCGTCGCGCTGCGCCCAGAGCAACGCGACGCGCTGTGCCGGGCCGCGCTCGCGGTCGGCCGCGCCGTCTCTTATACCAGCGCTGGCACGGTAGAATTCATCGTCGACGCCGCGACCGGCCAGTTCTCGTTTTCTGAAATGAATACGCGGCTTCAGGTCGAGCACCGCGTGACCGAACTGGTGACCGGGCTCGACCTCGTCGAAGAACAGCTGCGCATCGCCCGCGGTGAAAAGCTGCGCTTTGCCCAAGCCGACGTGCGTTCGACCGGTCACGCCATCGAGGCGCGGCTCTGCGCCGAAGACCCGGCGAATTCGTTCTTGCCCTCGGCCGGCACATTGGTCGACTGGCACACCGGCGACGTCGACGACCGGCTGATCATCGACGCCGGCATCGAGACCGGCACCGAGGTGTCACCCCACTACGATTCGATGTTGGCCAAAGTGGTGGCCTGGGGCACCGACCGCGCGGCCGCGACCGGGCGCCTGACGAGCGCGCTGGAGTCGCTCTCGGTGCAGGGCGTGACGACCAACCGCGACTTTCTGGCGCAACTGCTCAAGCACCCCGACTTCGTGGGCGGCGAGCTGCACACCGCGTTCATCGCCGAACACGCCCGGCTGACCGAGGCGCGCCCCGACGCCGCGCGTGACGAATGGGCCCGCGTCGCCGCGACCCTGTTCACCTTCGAGCGCCGGCGGGAGGCCACGAGCCATTTGCCGGGCGTGCCCAGTGGCTACCGCAACAACCGCTTCAGCGATCAAGTCAGCGAATTCGACGTGACGTACCGTGCGCTCGGGCGAGGTGCCTTCTTGGTGAACGGCAAGCCCTGGGCCGTGATTCAGGCCGACCTCACCGCGGGCCTCATCACCCTGCAGTCGCCCGAAGGCCTGCGGGTACACGCCCGGGTGCACGTCGGCACCCGCGCGCAAGGCCACGAGGGCCGCGTCTTCGTGCACACCAGCCGAGGCGACGTGGTGCTGACCGCCCAGTCGCGCTTTCCCGAGCCGGGCGACGCCGCGGTCGACGGCGGCCTCATCGCTCCCATGCCCGGCAAGGTGATTCGCGTGCTCGTCGGCGACGGAGAAGCCGTTCGGCGGGGCCAACCCCTGCTCGTGCTCGAAGCCATGAAGATGGAACAGACCACCGTGAGCCCCAAAGAAGGCATCGTCGGCCGGGTGCTCGTTCGAGCCGGAGACCAAGTCACCGCCGGGCAAGTGCTGGCGGTGATGCAATGACCGCGCGGCGCTCCTCCAGCGCCATGTTGGCCGCGTGCGCACTCGCGTTCTTCTCCTGCAGCGAAAAAAAGCGCGCCGTCACGCTCGCCGACCCCAAGCATGGCGCCACCGTGTTTCAGACGCACTGCTCGAGCTGCCACAGCGGCGGCAAGCCCCCGAACTTTGCTGACCCGAACTGGCAAGTCTCGGTACGCGGTGATTCTCAACGGCAAAGGCCCGGGCATGCCGCCGAGCCTTCAAGACGACCCGCAAGCGCTGGCCGACGTGCGCGCCTACTTGCGCGCGCTCCCGCACTCACGTTGAGAGCTGGGCAATGCTCCACGTCACGAATTGCTGCATCTCGGGCACGGGCAACACCCGCTTGAGACCCACTTTCGTGGCGTATTCACGAACGCGCGGCGAAGGCGGCATCAAGGCCAAGCTGAACTGCAATTGCTTGAGCGTCTCTTTCTGCTTGTCGACGTAGGTGGCAATCGCCTTTCGAGCCGCGGTGTGAATGTTCAAGAACGAGCAACCGACCGTCGGCGCTTCGGCGTCGAGCCGAAACCCACCCCGCGGCGTTCGGTGACGAACGTCGGCGTGCACCGTGTGGCTCTCGCCGCCCGGCAGCCGAAAGGTCAGCTCGACCCGGTCGGGCATGGAGGGCTCAGGAGCCAAGCCCAGCAGCAGGCCGCCTTCACTGATTTGCAACAAGTCGCACCGCCGAACCGTCTTACCGTACGAGACGCTGACCTCAGCCCCAACACCCACCAACACGCGCGGAGAACGACGACTCGAGAGTTCCATTCGCGTTCGGCACAGCAAGAGGAGTGCCGCTCGGGAGGCCGCGTCTTTCGGGGCGAACCGGCCCCAGTGAGACATGGGTGTCTGCCTTCGCTGACGACGGGGGGAGACAGGTGTCTCCTGCTGATCACACCCGTTCGGGCTACAGTGGCGCCGTGGCCTCGTACGACTTCGTGTTTCAGCCGTTGGTCGCCACCGCCCCGCTCGACGCTGGCCCTTTGTTGGCGGCCCTCACCGCCAACGGCGCAACCCAGCGACCCGACGGGCCGTGGGTCTGGCGGTTGACCGCGGGAGACGTCGTGCTCGCCCCGTTGAACGAGGGCGGCCGTCTCGTCGGCTACGACTTGAAAGTACCCTTTTCTGAGAAAACAGAACTCGTGACCGAGGCGCTCAAACGAGGAACCGCGCTCGCCCAAGAGTGCCAGTTGCAGCTCATCGACCCCCAGTTGAGCAAAGTGGTGCGAGCGGGCGACGCGGGCGCGGTCGAGGCATCGTTCTTACAGCTCGCCCGGTACGCCGGCGCCTACATGGGCGTCAGCGAAGCCGTGGGCGCGGCGTGGCC
>JBGAIY010000185.1:0-14668 GCA_044225205.1 Myxococcaceae bacterium
GAGTATGTTTGTGTGTAGTGTATGGTTTTTGTTGGGTAAGAATTGGGTTGAATGTAGTGACGGCACCGGGTCGCCGCCCTTCTCCGCGGCTTCGAAGCGCGAGGGCTCAACGGCGCCCAGCCAGAGCATCACCGAGGGGAAGCCGCCCGCCAGGCCAAACTCGCCGAAGTCTTCGGCGCCCATCACGCGTTCGCGTTTCACCACGGGCAGGCCCCCGGCCACCAACACGGCCTCGAGCCGCGCCGACAGCGCCACGTCGTTGAAGACCGCGGCAGGCCCCGGTTCGACTTTCACGAATGGCGGCTTGGTCATTCGGGCCGCGGTCGCTTCGGCTTGGGCGACCCGCGCCACGCCGTCGCGCAACGCTTGACGGGTTTCGGGGCTGTACGAACGCAGGGTCAATTGCAGAGTGGCTTCGTCGGGTATGACGTTGGGTCGCGTGCCGGCGTGAAACGAGCCGACCGTAACGACGGCTGGTTCGAGCGGGTTCGTCTCTCGCGACACGATGGTCTGCACGCCCAAGACGATTTTCGACGCAGTGACGATGGGGTCGATCGTGCGGTGTGGGTAGGCTCCGTGGCCTCCGCGGCCGTACACCGTGACCGTGACGGTGTCGACGTTGGCCAGCGCGTACCCCGACGTGATGCCGACCTGGCCCGCGGCCACCTCGGCACTGTCGTGCAACGCAATCGCGACCTGCGGCTTGGGCGCGCGCTCGAAAAACGCGTCGGCGACCATCGTCTTCGCGCCGTCACCGTCTTCTTCAGCGGGCTGCCCGACGAAGAGCAACGTGCCTTTCCACCAGGCGCGGTGGGTGCTGAGCAACGTCGCGGTGCCGACCCAGGTCGCCATGTGCAGGTCGTGGCCGCACGCGTGCATCACCCCCGGCACTTGGCTCTGGTACGGCGCTTTGGTCTTTTCGTCGACCGGCAAGGCGTCGAGCTCGGTGCGTATCAACACCGTCGGCCCAGGGCCGTTTTGGAGCACCCCGAAGAAGCCGGTGCCACCGACGCCGGTCGTCACCGTGAAGCCCAAGGCCTTGAGCTTGGCCCCCAGCGTTTTGGCGGTCTGGGTCTCGTGCTTCGACAGCTCGGGGTGTTGGTGGAGCGACCGGTACAAGGGCTCGACCGTCGGCATGACGCCGTCGATGTCAGCAGGGGTGGGGCCAACAGCCAAGAGAAAGGCGGTGATGAAGGCGTTCACGAGGGGCTCCCGACAAACGAAGGGCTCAGCACGGTGGTTCGACCGTGGAGCGATGAAGACAACACGGCCAGCGCTTCTCGCACCTTCGCGGGGCGCACGCGTTCTCGCTTCGACCAGGCGGCCCACGACTCGAGTCGTTTCTCGTGTCGGCCCCGGTCGGTGTGCGCCGACGTTACGCGCACGAGGCACGCCGCTTCGACGCGCTTCACGTCGTCGGCCTC
This sequence comes from Myxococcaceae bacterium, assembly GCA_044225205.1. GTDB lineage: Bacteria > Myxococcota > Myxococcia > Myxococcales > Myxococcaceae > JAEUJT01. The sequence continues at coordinate 1,425 of JBGAIY010000185.1, forward strand.
GGTGGCGCGAGCAGGCTGCGCCTCGCCATGGGCCTCGACGCGCTTCACCAACCGCCGGGCTGAGGCCGGCAACGCGCCCAGGCTGGCGGCTCGCCACGACGCGTCGGTCACCACGGCCAACACCTGTGGCCACAGCGAGCGGTGCACCCAAGTGGCCTTGCCGTCGACGAGCTTGAGCGACACCACCTCACCCGAGTCGAGCAGCGCCTCGGCCAGGCGGTAAATGCGCTTCCCTTCGGGGTGACCCCACCACGACCCGTTCGGCCGCGCCCCGATGACCGCTTCGACGAAGCACGGCACCCCGGCGACGGCGGCCGCCTCCATGGCGATCGGGTGGGCACGAACCCACGCCCGCGCTTGGGCCAACGTGCGCACGCGCTTCAAAACGACACCGACGCGCCCAGCGAGACCACCTGGCGCAAGTACAAAAAGTTGTTCTGCGGCAACGTGTTGAAATACAGCGCGTATCTCAGGTCGAGGTCGATGTGGTCGGTGAGCGGTCGAACGAGCTTCGTCGTCAGCGCGGTCGAATTCTCGTCGTCTTCGAGCACCTGCAGGTCGGGCGACAAATACACCCCGTCGGGAAATTGGTTGAGCTGCACCGCCCCGCTCGCGAAGAGCATGAGCCGCCACGGGAGCCGAACACCCGCCGTGACCGCCACCCGGTGGCGGCGCAGCGTTTCACCAAAACTGTTCGAGGCTTGTTCGAAATACGAATACGCCACGGTGAGGTGAAACGGCCCTCGGTACGAATACGCGGCCCCCGCCAAGACCATGCTGTCGGCGCGCGTGACGGCCGTGGGCGGTGTCGGGTTGTTGGGGTCGGCGTGGGTGAGCGCGTTGTAGGTGCGCAGCCCGAGGGTGCCAAACGCCGAAGCGCTGTGGCGCCGGTCGAACCGATAGCGGGCCTGCAGCCCGAATTCGGGGCCGAAGTAGCTGTAGGCGAAGCGCGGCCAGTACACGAACCGGTGCGCCGCCGCGGTGAGGCGAACGTCGAGCGCCTCATCGGGGGTGAACGCGACCACCCCCTGGCCGAACAGGTCAGAATAGTCGCGGTCGGCGCCTCGCCGGTCTCTCGCGCGCCCTGACAGCCCCGCCGAGAACGACTTGCCCAACGCGACCGTGCCGTCGAGCTGCAGGTTTTGCACGATGGTGTCTTCGCTCGGCTGCGTGACGAACTTGCGGCCGGCGACGTCGTAGCTGGCGAGCAGGTGCGCCCGTTCGAAGTCGACGCGCCCCTCGAGCACGCCCAGACCGTAGAAGAAGCCGTCACCGCTGGTGGGCACGCCCGCTGACACGAAGTCGCGGCGGGCGTTGGTGTCGTACCCGGGCCCCGCCCACAACCGCGCGCTGCCCCGAACATCGGCGGCTTCGGCGAAGCTCGCCCACGTCAACGCCAGCGCGACCACCATGTGCGACAGTCGTCGGCCGGGGCGCCCGGTAAAAACGCCAGGGCCCACGCGCCGGGCGCGCGCGAGTGCGGCGAGGTGGCAAGCGTCAAAAAGCACGGCGGAGGCGGCGGAGTGTGATCGATCTGGCGCGGTTTGGTGAATGTTTCGAGCACGGAAACACGATTCAGGCTCAGGGGAGTTGGCGAGAGCGGAATCGCCGATTACAAAGGCCCCATGGCTTGGCGTTTGGCCCTCTTGCTCGCCGGTGGTGCCTGGTGCGCTGGGTGCGTGCCGTTCTCGTTCACCGCCGAGGTCAAGGGCGAGGGTACGGTCAGCGGCAGCCCGCTGGGCAGCGTGCTCACCCAATTCCCTCAACTCAATTCGCTGACCAACATCGACTTTTCGACGAACCAAGATTTCAAGAACAACAACACCGAACGAAGCGCGGTGACGTCGGTGACGCTCCAGCAAATGACCTTGCGAATCACCTCACCCAATTCGCAAGACTTCGCGTTTCTCGACTCGGTGCAGTTCGTGGCGCGCACCGGCGAAAACGAAGCGCTCTTCGCGCAGAAGACCGACGTCGCTTCGGCGAAGCTCAAAGCGCCCAACCCGACCCTGACGCTCGACCTGCTGCGCGTCGACTTGGCCGAATACGTGCGCGCGCCCACCATGAGCATCATCATGCGGGGCACGGGTCGCCAGCCGCCGCAAGACACCACCATCGAAGTCGACGCAAAGTTCAACGTGCAGGCGAAGTTGCCGTAGGCCTGACGTTCACCACCGTGGCGTGGCCCGCCTGGGGCTCCAACCACCGTTTCAGTTGCCGACGATCACCTGTTTGACGCCGCGCTTGAGCAGCCACTTTTCGGCCCGCTCACGTTGGTCGCCTTGCAGCACCAGCGCCGTGCCTTCGATGGCGCCTCCGCACCCCAGCGCCGACTTGATGGCCGTGAGCCATTCGTCGCGAACGTCGACCGCCAAGTCGAGCTGCTCGACGATGGTGACTTCTTTGCCGCGTCGGCCCGCCCGCTCGAGCCGAATGACCGCCTTCGCCGGCGCCTTCTTCTTGGCGGCCTCTTCTTTCGTGGGGCCTTGAGGCAGTGCCGCGCGCAGCCCGCCCAGCGCGCCGAACGGGTTGTTGAACGGCTTCTTGTCGTCACTCATTGCGGCAGGGGCGGTGGCGGGGGCAACGCTTGAAAGAACGGTGAATTCGCGTCTCCTCGGCTGAGCGCCAAGGCGAGCAAGAACGTGCCGACGGGAGGGGTCTCTTTGCCGTTCACCAGTACGAGCGGCGTGCCGGTAATGCCAAACATCGTCGCGTACCGAATGTCTTCGTCGAGCTTGGCCTGGGTCGCGGGGGCCGTTACGCAAGCCAGCAGTTGGTCGGGGGCCTGCCCCGAAGCCCGGCTCGCAATGTCGAGCACGAGTTCTTTCGTGAGCGACTCTTGCCGTGTGAACAGCTCGTGCTTCACCTGGGCCAAGGCCGGCGTGCCTTCGAGACACAGCTGCACCTTCGCGCCCAGACAACGCACCCCGTTGCCCCAGACCTTTTCGATTTTCGAATTGCATTCGCCGTCGAGCGGGAAGTAGCGCGACTCGACCGAGAGCGTGCCCGCCGGCAGAATTTTCTTCAGCTCGCTCGCCATTTGCTCGAACTGGCGGCAGTGGCCACAGAGCACGTCGGTGAAGTCGACGACCGCGACCGGCGCGTTCGGCGGCCCCCAGCGTTCGCGGGTGGTGAAGCCGCTCACGTCGTGCGTCGTGCCGCTGAGCCAGGTCTGCCGCGCATACGCGGTGGCCTGTTTCTCGGGCTCCGACATGTTCTGCAAGTACTGGGCGATGTCGGCTTCTGACACGCGGCCGTCGTTCTGCGACGGCTCGATTTTCGCCGCTGGCTCTCCGACCGACTTGGGCGTGCGCTGCCCGGGCCAGAGCATCGCCAAGAAGACCGGCACGGCCACGACGACCGACCACGCCACCGCCGACACGAGCCGGTCGGTCGGCAACACCGGCTTCGGCAACAAGACGAGCGCGGCAAACGCATTGGCGCCGACCAGCGCGTAAGTGCCGAGGCAGGTCAAGCACAGCGCCCCGGTCAAGGCCGAGACGGTCGCCAGGGTGATGCACGTCAGCACCCCGCCCAGCGCCCAGACCTTGACCGCGGCCCCCAGTGGCGCCCATTGCGCGCCTTGCCTCGTTCGCCACAACAACAGGCCCGCCAGCACGAGCGCGCTGAGGCTCCACACCAAGCCCAGGCCAGCCACCGGCATGCCGAACCAGTCGTGCACGCGTGAGGCGAACGCCGAATTCCACACGGCGGCGCAATTGACCGTTTCGTTGATGGAACAGGCGGTGGTGCCCCCAGCGCGCACGGTGAACAGCTCGTGCCACTGGTACACCGAAAGCGCCGCGCTGGCGGCGGCCGAACCCAGCAGCGTCAACAGCGCCGGGCTCGACGGTCGGGGAGGGGTCGATGGCGTCTCCAAAGCGCCCCCTATATACCTGCGGCATGGCTGTGCCTGCTGCTGATTTCAAAGAATATGTCGCCGCCACCCAAGAAGGCGCCTGGGTCGATTTGTCGGGGCGTTCTGCGTTGCGGGTCACCGGGCCTGACCGCGTCACGTTTCTTCACGGCATGGTGACCAATGACATCAACGGGCTGGCCGAGGGCGCCAGCTGCGCGGTCGCCATGTTGACGTCGAAGGGCGCCATGGTGGGCGACGGCCGCGTCGTGAAGCTCGCCGACGAACTCGTACTCGACACGGGGCCGGGCCAAGGCGAAGCGGTGCGCGCGTTTCTCGAGAAATACCTCATCAGCGAGGAAGCCGAAATTCACGACGCCGCCGACCTCGCGGTGGTCGGGTTGCTCGGGCCCCACGCCGAGGCCTTGCGCACCGCGTGCGTGCCCGCGGCGGCGACCGTGGCGGTGCTGCCGTCACTCGTCTCCGAACGAGGGCTCGACGTGGTGATTCGCCGCGACCAGCTCGACGTCGTGCGCGCGGCGCTCGCGGCGAAGGCCGTGCCCGAAGTGCACGCCGCCACCTACGACGTGCTGAGGGTCGAAGCCGGCGCGCCACGGTTCGGCGTCGACATGACCGAGACCACGATACCGCTCGAGGCGAACCTCGAACGCGCCATTCACTACAACAAGGGCTGCTACATCGGCCAAGAAGTCATCGCCCGGGCGACGTACCGTGGCCAAATGAACAAGAAGCTCGTCGGCCTGTTGTTGGGCGAGCACCCACTCGACGCCGGCGCCGAGCTGTTCAAAGCCGACAAGCGCGTCGGCCGGGTGACGTCGGTCGTTCGCAGCGAAAAAGCCAAGCAATTCATTGCCCTGGCCTATGTGCACCGCGACCACCTCGCCCCGGGCACCGTGCTCGAGCGCGCGGCGCAAGCGGGCCAGGTGACCGTGTCGGCATTGCCGTTCTGACGAGAGGCGGCGCTCAGCGCCCGTACACGAACCGACCGAACACGCGCGGAGGCACGAAGCCGTACGGGGTCGGCACGTTCCAACCGGAGCGGCTGTAGACGGTGAGCCAGCCATTCGTGCCCTCGGCGAGCGCGAGTTCACGGCCGTCGACGCCCGTCGCCACCGTTCGGCCCTCGTCGGTGACCCGCTCTTCGGCCCACGACAGCTGGTGCAAGACCGCGCTGGAGGGGTCGGTTGCGAATGTTCGCTCGGTGACGAACGCGCCGCCCGCGGGGCTGAGGGCGAACGTGTACGCGAACCCACGAGGCGTCGTGAGCACCGTCTGGTGTTCGGCGAAGCGCCCGTCACGGCTAATCGCCCACGCGTTCAGTGACCACTCCGGCCCAGACTCGTCGACCATGAGCTCGACCCATTGCCACTGGTTCGCCCCGGTGGGACCAACCGCCCCCAGTCGGGAGCCTGGGTCGGGTCGGGCGCCAGGGCGTCGGCCTGGGCCGAGACCACGCCGCGCGCGTGTGGGGCGCCGGCGTCGTCAAATTCGACCAACGCGGTCGACAACGTGCCGCCGGCATTCTTCACGACGATGAGGGCCTCGGCGCCGATGGCGGCCATCGCCACCTGGGTCGGAGAAGCCAACGGCCAATGACTGGGGGCGGCGACTTCACCCAACCGACCGGTGGCGTCGCGGTACACCAACGAGAGCGATTCGCCCCCCGTGCTCCCCATCAACACCGCGAACAGGGCGCCGCCGTTGAGCGCGGTCGCCGCGAGCCCCGCGAGGCGCTCGCACGCCGGCAGGTTCTCGAGGTCGACGAACTGCGCCGGAGCCAACTCGCCGGCGGCCGGTACGGCGCGAACTCCGAAGGTGGTGGTACGGCCCGTCGCGCAGGCCAGGTTCGCGTCGACGGCCGCGACGAGCAACTCGTGGTCGGTGGCGACCGACGTGACGGCCTCGCCCTCGGCGAAGACCTCGAGCGCCTGTTCGGCAACCCCCGTTCGTTCGACCACCCGCGCGGCTTTCACCGACGAGCGCCCCGCCGCAGACGGTCTCGAGTCCACCCAACTCGTCACGCAGCGCCCGTTGGCGCAGGCCACGGCCGGTGCGGTCTGGGCGGTGGTGTTGCCCATCAGCGCTTGCTGTTTTGAGAACGCAGCGCGGTCGCCACCTGGGCCGACCTTGGCGACCAAGGTGCTGCCGACGCTGGGTGGGGCCGCCAACACGAGAGGGTACCCGTCGTCGTCAAAAGCCGCGCCCGAGAACGCGTACGGCAACGAAGAAAACGCGTCATCGTTGCACTCCATGGCGCCGAGCGGTTCGAGCGTGTCGACCGCGTATTCACGAACGAACGGCACCGCGGCGCTCTTCGACAGCACGTTCTTCAACCCGACCAACACCGACCCACGCTTCGCCACCACCGTCGGGCCCTTCGATTCGATCGGCGCCGACTCCGCCAGCAGCACGGGCCCGGTCACCTGCGGGCGGCCTTCGACCGTGGGCTTCAGCGACACGGCCTTGATTCGGCCGACCGCGCCAGGTTGAAAAAACGGGCCGGTGTCTTCGCGGTACACCACGACGAGCCGTTCGCCAGCCGAAACGAGCGAGAACAAGCGCCGCCCCGCGGTGACCAGCTCGCCGACGTTGTCGGTCATGCCCTGCACCGGCGTCGACCAGATGACCGCGTCGTTGGCGTCGTCGAAGACTTGTAGCATGAGCCCGGTGCCCTCCTTGAGGAGCCGGGCGCCATAAGTGCCTTGACCGGCCTGCGCGTGTTGGGCCGGAGCGACGGCCACCGCCGGGCCGGTGCTCGGGGCCCGCCAGGTCGTCAGCGGTTGCCATGTACCGCCGCGTACCTCGACGCTGGTTTCGGCGATGAGGCCCGAATTCAAGGTGCAGCTGACGACGACCGAACTCGTCAACACGCTGGAGTCACAGTCGGCCGACGGCGCACTTACGCCGAAGGGGCCCCGCATCGCGCCCGATGCGTCGACGAAGGCTCCGTACAACATGAGGCCAGACGACGCCCCGCCCACCCAAACCACGGCAAAGCCCTCGCCCGAAGGTACGACCCGCAAGGAGTTGCCGCGCATTTCATTGGGGGCGACCTTCAACGCCGTCTCGTCGAGCAGGTGACCCGACCGGTCGTACCGGGCGGCGAGAAGACCTTTTTGCTGGCTCTGCCAGGCCACCAAGAAGACGCCCGCGTTGAAGGCCGTGTCGGCCCGGGCCACGCCGTAGTCGGTTTCGGCGCGGGGTACGTCGACGCTGAATTCTTCGCCCACCGTGGGCGGGAGCGCCGCCGCCCCGGCCCCACTCGGGCACGAGTCGAGGTCTCTGACGCACACTCCAACGTCGTTCGGGCAACACGCCCAACCCGCAGCGCATTCGCACGCGGCCGGCGACGTGGTGCCGACCACCAACGTTGGCGCCCGGCAGCCGGCCAAGCCGGCGAGGCTGAGGTACACGAGGAGTCGGCGCATGGTTGGTCGTTGGCTGTTCACCGAGGTGAGTCGCACAGATCGCGCGAACCTTGCAACCCGCCACCGCCCCCCTGCGCCGAGCCGTTCAACCCAATGAAAGACCTGAACTTTTCAGGTGAAGAGCGCTTCGAGCCACCGCCCGAACGCCTCGCCGCCCAACACCTCGCGAAAGCGGGCCTGCAGCCATTCGAGGCCGGCCGCGCGGGCCACCTCGAGCAGCCCCCACTGGGCGAGCACGTGGCGAAAGGTGTCGGTGCGCTGCGCGCTGTCGAACGCGAACGTGATGAGCTCGCGCAGCTGCGCGTCTGATTCGGCGCTCGCGAGCCACCGCCGCAGGCCGCTGCGCAGGGTCTCGGCGGCACCCGGCACGTCGGCGTTCATGACTTCGCGCGAGAGCTGCTGCAACGTCAGCGTCATCGCTCCGTCGAACACCGCGACGCGCAGCTCGGCGGCCTCGGTCGCCCGCCGAGGGTCTGAGACCGCGTCGGCGATTTGCCCGAAAATGCCCGCCATGGCCGCGTCGACGAACTCGACCGCGCGCTTCTCGAGCTGGCGCTCGACTTCGCCCGACACCGCGCCCACCAAACTGCCCAGCCCACCGCCGCGCGACTTCACCGTGTCGGTTGCCAGCTTCGCCAGCGAGCCCAGGCCCTTCGCCACTCCCGAAACCGGGGCACTCACCTTGCGGCCGAAGTCGAGAATCGCGTCGAGCAACAGCTGGCGAACCAATTCTCTGGTCGGGTCACGGTCGATGAGCGTGAGCACCACCGCTCGGTCGGGCGACATGGGGCGGCCGACGATGTCGCGCAAGGTGTGGCGCACATCGCGCGAAATGACGTCTTTGACCGGCGTGCGGTGCTGCCCGAGCTCGTTGACCAGTCGTTCGACCAGCCGGTTGAGCGCCGGTACGGCGTCGTCAGACGACAACCAGCCCTGCAGCGCTTGCCGCGCGTACTTCACCCCGTCGTCGATGCTCAGCCACGAGCCCACCGGCGCGTCGAGCAGCTGTTCGAGCGTCAGCGCGGCCAGGGCTTCAACGGGGTTGCCAGGGCCAGTTTGAGCCAATTTCTGTTTCAGGGTCGAAGCGTCCACCGTCGGGCCCATAGCGCAAACGCGGCGGCGCTGGCGTGACAGAAGTGGGTATTTCGGCACGGCTTGCTGTATGAGCTGGAGCCGCCATGAATACTCCCGAGACCCGCTTCGTGTGGTGCGACCTTGAAATGACCGGGCTCGACCCGAACACCTGCGCCATCATCGAAATGGGGTTGATTGTGACCGGCCCCGACTTGAAGCCCCTCGCCGAATGGGAGTGCGCCATTTGGCAACCCGACGACGTGCTCGCCCGAATGGAACCGTTCGTTCGCGACATGCACACCAAGAACGGGCTGCTCGAGCGCGTGCGCAAATCAGACACGTCGTTGCGCACGGCCGAAAAGCAGGCCACCGCGCTGGTGCTGCAGCACTGCGACTTCGGCGAAGGCATTCTCAGCGGCAATTCGATTCACACCGACCGCACGTTCATCACCAAGTTCATGCCGGGGTTCGACCGCTTGCTGCACTACCGCATGGTCGACGTGTCGAGCGTGAAGATCTTGACGCGCGCGTGGTTCCCCTCGGCTCCGGGCCGTTCGAAGGTCGACGCTTCCCACACGGTGCTCAGCGACCTGCGCGCGTCGATCGCCGAGCTCGCGTACTACCAGCAGACCTTCTTCAAGGCCCCGAAAGACGTGTAGCGCGCCGCGCGTCGAGCCAGTGTTGCACCGCGGGCCCGGTACCGAATGGCCAGGCCCTCAGCTTTTCGACCGGCACCGCTTTGTACGCGGCCAATTCGTCGCTCAGCGTCACCGGCCCCGCGGCCGCGGTGACGTGGTACACGACGAGCAGCTCGTTGCGCACTTCGAACGCGTACACACCCACCAGCGACACGATGCTGGCGTCGAGCCCCAATTCTTCTTTGATTTCGCGCAGTACCGCGGCCTCGGGCGTCTCGTCGGCTTCGAGAAAACCGGTGATGAGCCCGAACATGTTCTCGGCCCAACCCTTCGAACGCCCGAGCAGCACGTGCCCGTCTCGTTCGACGATGGCCGCAACCACCGGCACGGGGTTGCCCCAATGAATGAACCCGCAGGTCGGGTCGGGGCAGCCCGGGCGGGGTCGGCCGCCGGCCTCGGTCGAGACCAGCGGTTTGGCGCAGCGGGGGCAGAATTGAAACGGGGCGGCGGTCGCGCTCATGCGCCATGGGCTATAGCCCGCTGGGCGAGCCCACGCCGCAGGCGAAGTTTGCCACCGCCGGCTCTCGGGTTTGAACCTGGGTCGACCGAGAGGGGTTGGTCGAACGCGGCCCTGTCGGTCGCGCCAACGTCGGGTATACCGCTGCGTCATGACGGTGCAGGCAGTGCTCTTCGACATGGACGGCGTGCTGGTTCGCAGCGAAGAGGTGTGGTTTCGCGTGGTCGAGGCCGCGGGCGTTCGATTTCGTGGCCGCGCCGTTTCACGCGCCGAATTCACCCCGACCTTTGGCCAAGGCACCGCCGCCGACGTGTCGCTCTTCGGGCTGTCGTGTTCGGTCAACGAGCTCGACGCGTTCTATGCGGTCGAGTTCGTCAAACACCTCGACGCGGTGTGGGTCAACCCCGACGCGGGCCCGGTCTTGCGGGCACTGAAGGAACGGGGCATACGCCGGGCGCTCGTGACCAACACCGTCGGGCCGTTGGCCCGTGAAATCATCGAGCGGGCCGAGCTTTGGGGCCTGCTCGAAGTGCTCTCGACCGCCGACCGCGTGGTCGAAGCAAAGCCCGCGCCCGACTTGCTGCTGTTGGCCGCGCGCGAACTTTCTGTCGACCCCTCGTCATGCTTGATGGTGGGCGACTCTCGGTTCGACCGCGAAGCCGCCCAGCTCGCCCGCATGCGGTTCGCCGGCTTCGGCGGCCTGGTCGGTGACGTGACCTTGGCCTCACTGACCCAGGTGCTCGACGAAGTCGAACGGCCGCGCTGAGCGAACGGCCGGCCGCCTCGACCGTTCAAGGGCAGTTGTGTTTTTGCTGCTGCAACCCGGTCGGCCCATTCGGGCTGCCGCCGACCCCCGCGTTGCCCAAGGTGAACGTGTTGGTGGTGCCGACGAAGGTCGGGGCCGAACCGGAGTCGCACCACACCCCCACCGATGCTCCGCCCGCGCCCCCGCCGCCCGCGCCGCCTCGGCCACCGCGACCCCCTTTGCCGCCCGTGCCTCCCGGCCCGCCGACCAAGTTGTTGGGGTTCGTGAGTGCGGAGCCCTGGCCGCCAGGGGCGCCGTCGCCGCCTTGGCCGCCAAACGCGCCCGACGCGCCGTCGCCTCCCGCGCCACCGGCCGACGTTTCAATGCTGTTGAGCTCGAGCGTCGGCGAGGCGTTCACCAGCAAGACGGCGATTGACGCACCACCGCCCAGACCGCCCGTGCCACCAGCACCGCCGCAGCCGCCGCTGCCGCCACTGCCGCCACCACCACCCAACAAAAGAATCGAATTCACGGAGTCGAAGATCGACCCTCCGCCGCCGGCGCCGCCCCCACCGACCCCAGCGAAGCCGGCACCGCCCGTGCCTCCGGCCGAGACCACCCATTCTTGCGCCGACGAGAGGGTGCCCGCGCTGCCGGCCAGACCCGTCGGGCCCGCCGAGCCGTTGGTGCCGTCTTGCCCGTTGCCCCCGCCCATCGCCAAGCAGGGGAACATCGTGCACACCACCTCGACGCCGCCGTCGCCGCCGAGCAACAGCGGTAACCCGTTCTCTCCGGCACCCGCCACCAATGCCCCCGCGCCCCCCGCGCCGCCCGCGGCCTGCGTCGCGACGACGCCGCAGCTCGCCGGCACGCTCGCGCCACCCAGGCCACCGTCATCGGCGTCTTGGCCAGGCTCGCCAGGGTTGCCGACCGTGCCCGTGGCGGGAGTCACTCCGTCGAGACCCGGTTGGCCCGAAAATGCATGAATCACGGAGCGCCGAATGCCGGTGCCGGCGTCGACGCCGATGACCGTGAGCGCCACCGAAGTGCCCGCGTCGACGTTGATCGACGTGGGCGTGATGTTCACGAAGTCGAGGCCCAAGTCGGTGCCTGAACCTTGCAACGTCACCGTGCCTGAAATCACCGGCCGCGAGGCCGTTCGTGCCCAGCCGCTGCTCTGGCTGTACCCACCGAAAATGCGGCCCGCCGTCACCGTGAGGTTCTCGGCGTACGTACCCGACGAAACCAAGATTTGTGATTTGCCCGTTTGCAACGCGCGCCCAATCGTCTGGTACGGCTTCAGCATCGAGCCGTCGCCACCCAGGTCGTCGCCGGTGACGGCATCGACCAACGCCGCGTTCGCCAATTCTCCGTCGATGCCGTCACAGTTGGTGTCGATGCCCAAGTCGTCAGGAGGGTCGTTGGTCGGGCAGCCCGCGTCGGTCGGCCCACCTGCGTCGGTCGGCCCACCGGCGTCGGTCGGCCCACCTGCGTCGGTCGGCCCACCTGCGTCGGTTGGCCCACCCGCGTCGGTTGGCCCACCCGCGTCACCGCTACCGCCGGCGTCATCGGGCCCGCCCGCGTCGTCGGGGCCCGCATCGGCCGGAGACCCCGAGTCGAGGGCCCCCGCATCGTCGACCGCGCCCGAGTCTGCGGGCAGGCCTGCATCGAGGCCCGCGTCAGCGACCGGCATGCCGGAGTCGAGCGCACCGCCGTCGGCCCCCGCGTCGGGAGGAGGGTGGCAGACGAAGTCTGACCCGCAGGTGTACCCCGCTTGGGCGCAGCCGCCGTCGGCCTCGCACAAGAAGAGCGCGTCGGGCAGCTGGGCACAGGTGCACCCCGCGGTGCTCATGACGACCACGCTCACGGCCATCACGTGCAACCGATTCATTCTTTCGCACTCCAGAGAATGGCGGCGACCCCGCCAGAAACACCGGCCGCGATGATGGCACCCAACGCGACCGTCAGTTGCACGTTCGAGGTTTGTTGCAGCGCTTGCGCTTGAGAGTAGGTGAGCGGTGAAACGCCATTGGGCGCATTCGCCAACTTGGCCCGGTTGCTCAGCCCGAGGCCGCCGAAGGCACCGCCGACTCCAGCGGCGGCCACGGCCACACCCGTCGTGACCCAGGCACCGGTGTGGCTCGAGGTGGTCACGGTGAGGTCGGCAGCGGTGATGCTCGTCGAGGAGACTGACGGTTCCAACACGACCGTGGTCGGCCGATCAGAGACGGCCACCCTGGTGGGCTCGGGGGTCTTGGCCGAGGGCTCGGCGAATGGTGGCGGGTCGAGCTCTGGGGGCTTCGGCGGCTTCTTGCCCGAGTCGCTCACCGCGCTCGCCGCGGCGGGCGCGTTCGCATTGGTGGTTGGGCTTTTCTTCGCCCCGGGCCCCATGACCCGTCGCAGAATCGGCCCGGCATTTTGGTGAAAACGCGGTGCGGCCGTGCGGAGCACCTCTTTTTTGACCGACTTGCCGTCGACCGCCGACAGCACCTCGAAGGTCACCACGAGGTTCGCGCCTTGCGACTTGGTGCTGACCAACAACAACGTCTCGACGTTCGCTGCGCCACCCGCCGTCGCGAAGCACGCCTGGCGCGACGCCGCGGGTTGGCTCAGGCACGCCGTCGCCGGCGCTTTGGGCCCCGCGGCCTTCACCGTCATCTTCGCGGAACTGAGCAACTCGGTGATGTCGTCTTTCAAATTGCGAGACGCGTCGTCGGCGCAGACCACCAACACCGACGAAGCCAGCGACGGTGCCGCCGCACACAACGCCACTGTGATGAGCCCCCTCAGTTTCAGCACGGCCAAAATTCTCGAGAAAAACGCGCCAATATTCAATGAGCGCAAAACCCACACGTTGTGCGTTCGTGTGGTTGACGCGGGCGCCCAACGTGAGGCGCGGTCAATTCACGGGGTCGGCTGCGTGGTGGGCGGCGTTTCGGCTTTCTTGAGTCGGTCGAGCCGCCAG
>JBGAIY010000186.1:0-14682 GCA_044225205.1 Myxococcaceae bacterium
TCTTCGGCCTCGGCGAACAGCTGGTCGAGCGCGGCGGTGTTCGGCGTGACGTGGGCGGGTTTCGTGCCCGTCGCCACGGCGAGCCGCCACTGGGTCGCCAAGACCGTTCGAAACCGGTTCGCGACCTCGGCCGGCCACCCGGCGCCCAGCCCGGCGCGCTCGGCCGGTGAGAGCTGAGCGACGAAGGCCTCGGAGGCCGCTTGAAATGGCTCGGGCGTGGGGCGCTGGCCGACCAACATTTGAACGGCTTGGGTCAGCGACGGCACCTGGGCCGGCCAGCCGAGGTCAGCCCCACCCGCTTGCAACGTTTCTGACACTTCGAGTGGCGTCGAGGTCGTCAGTGGCGCCGCCGGCAGGGTCGAGGCGATTTCACTCGGCTCGGTCAGCGTGTTCGCTTGGAGCGCGAGCAGCTTCTCCAACACGGCTTGGTTCTCGTCGTCGAGCTGGGTGAACTGAACGCCGAGCCCGGGCAGCTGCTTGGTGACGGGGTCGTGCAGCTTGGTCCACCGCACGATGCCTCGGCCGCTGAACACCATTGACCCGTCGACGCTGCGAATTTCGAACCGAATTTCGCTGCCAATGGGGTGCACTTCACGGCTGACGATGAAAATGCCACCCCGCGAGACGTTGGCGGCGTAGCGCTCGATGAAGGCGGCCCGGCCCGGCAGCCGAAACGTCACGACCAACGTGGCGGGCAACCGCTCATGAACCCGCTGGCTGGGGCCGCCACCGTTCGCCATGCGCGCACTGTGACATTTCTGGGCAGACGGGTAAACGAACTGAAACGTTACCGGTGCAGCGCGACGGCCTCCGCCCAGCGGTGGGTGGCCTTGAGTACGAGCTCGAGCAGCTCGCGGGCGGCGCCGTGGCCACCCTTCGCGGTCGCGACGCAGTGCACTGCGGCCCGCACCTCGGCCACCGCGTCGGCCGGGCAGGCCGCCAGCCCCGCTTGCTGCAGGGCAGGCAAGTCGTTGAGGTCGTCGCCCATGTAGGCGCAGTCGGTCGGGGTCAGCCCGAATTCGCCGCACAGCTCGACCAGGGCGAGGCCCTTGTCGCGTCGACCTTGAAACACCTTGGCGAGCTTGAGCTCGGCGGCGCGGGCCTCGACCATGGGCGAGGTGCGGGCGGTGAGCAGCGCGACGGGCAGGTTCGTGAGGCGCGCCAGCACCATCGCGTGCCCGTCTTTCACGTTGAAGCGCTTGAGCGCTTCTCCTTGCGGCCCGTACCAGAGAGAACCGTCGGTCAACACGCCGTCGACGTCGAAGACGACCAACTTCACGCCCGCGGCGCGTTCTTCGAGCGTCATGGCGTGGGCTCGAGTGCTTCGCGAATCATGTCGAGAATTTGCTCGAGCGCCCGCGCGGAGACCGGAGCCCCTTCGAGCAAGATGAACGACGCCGTGACGATCTGGGGCCCGTCGGTGGTGACCCAGATTTCACGTCGCTCGGGGGCCGGGGTGGGGCCGGCCAAGTCCATCGTGTGGGCGACGACGCCTCGCAGCACCCTCGCCGAATTGGGCAACGTGCGCGTCTCGCGCGCGACCTTCGCGTCTTTGATTTTGCCCAGCTCGGCTTCGGCGCCCTTGAGAAACTCGTCGACGGTGGCGACGTCTTTGGCGGGGTCGGCGCGCGGCACCACGCCAATTCGCACCGTCAAGTCGGTCACGTGGCGCAGCTCGAGCACGTTGTTCTCGTTTTGCACCCGGGCGAACCCGTCGGGCACCTTGAACTTCAGCGCGCCGACGGCTTCGTACCGAACGCGAGGTGGCTCGGGCACGTTGTGCGCCACCTCGGCGACGCTCGCCGGGGGCGGCTTCGGCTTGTCACTGGGGCAGGCGGTGAGCACGGCGACCAGGGTCACCACGCTCGGGGCAAAACGAAGAGGGCCGGTCACAGCCCCGGAGCCTGCGCATGAAACGCCGAGGCGTCAACTTGGCCGGCCGACGTCGAGGGGCCTCTCGCATGGCTGCGCCCATGGAGTCGAGAGGGTTTCGCGCATTTCACTCGTAACCATTTCAGTTCACTTGGGCTTTCGAGCACCCAGCAGCTCAGTGCGACCGAGGCGGGGTCTCGGGCCCGTCACACGCTTCGAGCGCGTCGACGGTCGTGGCTGCTGAAAGGCATTGCGCCACGCGTGCCAGCTCAGCTCTCGCGGCGGCGTCGAGCGGGCGGGCAACCGAGTGCGCCGTGCGTTGAACGGTGGTCGTTTCGTCGGTCAGTGTCTCGCGCAGCAGGGCCACCATGTGCTCGCCCTGTCGGCTGGCCCAGTCGCCACGCTCGGTGCCCTGCCCCGCGAGCGCCTGGTGTCGGTACACAAAACACTCGTCGACGTGCAGCGAATTGGGGCTGGTGCGCGCGTTCGTCAGCCGCGCCGCTCGCCAACGCCATTGCTTCTGGGTGAGGAGCCACGAAGCGACATGGAGCCCTTCATGCTCGAGCGCGCGCCCGCTTTCGCCGGTGATGAATTCGTGGGGCAAGTACAACGTGAGGCTGGGCTCGTCGAACGAAGCGGCGGCGTAGGGCCGTTCGAGAAAGAACCGGGTCGAATACACGAATCGAACCCCGTTTGTGCGAGGCAGGGTCGTGCCCGCAGCATCGACCACCAGGCCCTCGGCGCCGGCCCGCGCCTTGAAAGCGACGCCCCGCTCGCGCAAACAGGCCTCCGCGGCCGACCCGAGCGCGGTCGCGGCCGGTGGTGAGGCGAGCGGGTCGCTGCGCGGGGGCGCGCCTTCGGTGCGAATGAGCGTGGCCTCGAAGGCTTCGCGCTTGGCGACGAAGGCCGCGCACGCCTTGGGCGGTTGGGCGGGGTGTTCGCTTTCGAGCGCTGCGAGCAGCATGACCCAGGTGACCATGCCGGAGAAGTGACCGGCGCGCCGACGAAGTTTCAGCGAGTCGCTGTGGCCCGCGCTCACCCCAATCAGGTGAACTTTGCGACCAGTGCCTCGCGAAACCCACGCGCTTTCGCCGCCGCTTCGTCGGCCGTCGCCGCGTGCACCACGAAGTGCCCCATTTTGCGCTTCGGCCGCGCTTCGCGTTTGCCGTACAAATACACGTCGACGACTTCGGGGTACGCGCGCCACGCGCTCAAGTCGAGCGGGCCGCCGGTGCGCCCTTGCGCCAGCCACACGTCTCCCAGCAAGTTGCCCATGCACCAGGCGCCGGAGTGCAATTCGGGAGACGTCAACGGCACCCCCGACAGAATTCGGGCGAGTGCGTCGAACTGGCTCATGGTGCACGCCTGCCGGGTCACGTGCCCCGAATTGTGCACCCGCGGCGCCAGCTCGTTGACGTAGAGGCGTTCGACGCCGTCTCGCCCCGAGCCGATGAAGAACTCCACCGTGAGCAGCCCTTCGACCTTGAGCGCGCGGGCAATGGCCAGCGCGGTGCGGCGCGCTTCGTCTTGTTGGGCCATGGGTACCCGCGCCGGCAGCACGGTGATGTCGAGCACGTGCTCTTCGTGAATGTTCTCGAACACGGGGAACGTGAAGTCGCTGCCTTGGCCGTCGCGCGCGACGATGCACGACACTTCGGCTTTGAGCGCCAAAATTTCTTCGAGCACCCAACCGCCCGACGGCGTGGCCGGCAGCTTCGCGACGTCGGCCGGAGTGCGCAGGCGGTACTGGCCTTTGCCGTCGTAGCCGCCGAGCGCCGACTTGGCGATGCACGGCAACCCGAACTCGGCGACCTCGGCCGCCACGTCGGCCCCTTGAGCCACGACCCGAAAGGCGACCGGCCGAAACCCGTGAGCGGCCAAAAAGGTCTTTTCTTTCGCGCGGTCTTGCGACGTCTGCAGCACCCCGAGCGACGGCTTGAGCTGCGCGGCGTACCCGGCCAACGGCGCCGACGGTATGTTTTCAGAATCGTACGTGGCGACGGCGACTTTCGAGAAGAGCGTGCGCAAGCCTTGGGCGTCGTCGTACCGGTAGGGCAGCACCCCGGCCAGCCGCAGCGCGCAGGGGGCTTCGGGGTCGGGCTCGAGCACGACCACTTCGGTGTTGAGCCTGCGGAGCGAGTCGGCCAGCATCAGCCCGAGCTGGCCGCCGCCCAAAATGCCGACGACGGTCATTTCGCGAGTTCCTTCGTCGAGGCCCGCGCTTTCTCGGCTTGTGCCCGCCGAAAGGCTTCGAGTTTTTGGCGCCACTTGGCTTGGCGCGTGCCCAGCATTCGCACCGCGAAGAGGGCGGCGTTGGTGGCGCCCGCCGCCCCGATTGAAAAGGTGGCCGTCGGCACGCCCGCGGGCATTTGAACGATCGACAGCAGCGAATCGACCCCCGACAACATTCTCGACTGAACGGGCACGCCGAGCACGGGCAGCGACGTGAGCGAGGCCACCATGCCGGGCAAGTGGGCCGCGCCCCCCGCTCCGGCGATGATGACCTGAAAGCCCTGGGCGTGGGCGCCTTGCGCGAACTCGAACATGTCTTCGGGAGTGCGGTGTGCCGACACGACCCTCGCCTCGAACGCGACGCCGAAGTCGGTGAGCGTTTGCGCGGCGTGGCGCATCGTCTCCCAGTCTGAAGAGCTGCCCATGATGATGGCGACGACGGGTTTGGCCATGGCGTGACCTTCTACACGTTCAGCGTGAACCGGGGGCGGGCGCTTTTTTCGCGGTGGCGGTTTTGCCCGCACTGCTCACCGGGGCGATGACCAGCTCGTCTTCGAGCATGCGCACCATGTCGTCGACCTTGGCGCGGTACTGCGCGTATTCGCTGGCGCTGATGCGCTCACACGTGTTGCGAAAGGTCTGCACCGAGCTGACGGTCGCCCCGTCGCGGCTGACGTCGCGCCGCAGCGACAGACACGGCAGCTCGACTTTGGCCGCCGCGGGCATTTTTTTCACGTCGTACCCCGAGGGCAGGGTCAGGGAGACCCGCGTCTCCATCTGCGCGGGGGCTCCCAGCACCAAGGGGTGTCGCCGGGTGGCCAAGGTGAAGAGCGTTCGCGGGTTCCACTCGCTTGGTATTCGCAGCCGCAACGTGTCTCCCTCGACCCGGGCGACGGTGTGCGCCTCGAGGTCGGCCTGAATGCTGGCCGGGGCGCGCAGCGACTTCACCTCGAGCGCGTGCGCGTTGGCGGTCGACGCGCCGGGTATGAACGCGGTGCCCATGCGTTGCATGGCCTGGGTCAGCACTTCGGCGTTGCGTGCCGCCCGGCGAATGTACGAACCGTCGCGGCCCACGCCTTCGAGCGCCAACGTGCCCTTGGCGCCGCCGGTGGCGTCGAGCGCCAGGGTCAACGTGCTGATCTCTTTGTTGAATTCGGGGGGCTGGGGGTCAATGTCACGCCAGGTGGGCTCTCCCGTGCCGGGGTCGAAGACGAGGCTCTTGGTGCCGACGTCGTCGCTGCGCACGCTGTCCAAGTCGAGCAGCTCGGCCGTCGGGTCGTAGAAGCGGCCGGCGGCAATGCCCTTCTGTTCGGGCACGTAGACGATCGCGTGGTTGAACTGCTGCATGGGCACATCGCGCATGACGGGGCCCACGTCGCGGGTTCGCACCAGGGCGAAGTGCGCGTCGAGCCCCAACTTCTTGGCCAGTTCGATGAACAGCACCGCCTTGTCTTTGCAGTCGCCGTACTTTCGTTCGAGCACCATGGGCGCGGGGTGGGGTTTCACCCCGGCGATGAAGGTCTCGTAGTCTTGCTGGTAGCGAATCTCCTCCATCACGAATTGGTGAATGCGCTTCACTTTTTCGTCTTCGCTGGGGTTGCCTTCGGCGAGCGTCTTCACCACCGCGTCGAGCTCGGGGCTGTCGCGAAACGCGCCTTCGAGGAGTGCCTGTTCCCACGACAGCCAGGTCTTCCAGTCGGGTACGGTCGAAATGCGAATGTTGGCGGCGAGCTCTTGGGCCGTCGGCATCGACGGTTCGGGCACGAGCGGCGGCATGTCGCGGGCTTGCCAGGCAATGCGCAGTTGTTCGCCGCGCTTGTCTTGGGTGCGCTCGACCTGACCCACGCGCTCTTCGTGCAGCGTCACGCCCAAAGGCGCCCAGACCACGAAGGTGCCCTCGAGCCGTTGCTCTGACGCTGACTGAAAGGTCCAACTCTTGGTGAGGTAGCGCGAGAGGTAGCCTTGGGGAGGCGTGTCGAGCCGGTACTGCAGCACGAGCGTCGAGCCGGGCTGCATGCCGCGAAAGAACACCGTCTTGGCCCGCTCTCCAGACGCTTCGCTGCGCACGCCTTTCTCGTCGACCGAATACGAGTGCATCATGCGCAGCCGCCCGCTGGGTATCGACTGGCGCATCGCCCGGTCGCGGCCCTGGGCGTTGAAGGTGTGCACGACCGCGGTGACGACGTTGCTCGTGCTGCCGTCGCTGTTGAGCAGGGTCACTTCGTGGTCGAGCAGCCACGCCACGTCGGCGCCGGGCAGCTGCTTGAGCCCCACCCTCCGCTGCACGGCCTTTTCAATGGCCGCTTCGTCGGGCACGTCGGCCCACCACGGCCCGCGGTTCTCGGGAGAGAGAAATTCGACCCGGTTGGCGAGGGCCTCGTTCTCGGGGTTGAACTCGAGGGCCTGGCGCCACGCTTTGACCGCGGTGCCGACGTCGCCGGCTTCGTAGGCCAGGTCTCCTTTGCGCTGCGGGGGGGCCGGGGCGTCGGGCGCGAGGAGCGCGGCGCGGCGGAGCGCGTCCTCCGCCAGCGCGCGCTCGTGCCGCCGCCGCCTGATTTCGGCCAGCTGGAGCCAGGTGCCGGTGTCGGTGGGCCACGAGTCGAGGCGGGCGGTGAGGTACTTTTCGGCGGTTTCGAGCTCGCCCGCTTCGGCGGCGAGGTCGCTGAGGCGCCGCAGGGTGTCGGCGTGCCGGGGCAACACCGACACAATTGCTTCGTAGAGCGCCACCGCCTCGGCGCGGCGGCCCAACCGCAGCAGGGTACGCGCCCGCTCGCTGTCTTCTTCGGGGGTGGCGCCGAACGACTTTCGCAGCTCGAGCTCGGCGTTGAGTTCGTCTTCGACCCAGCCCTCGGCCCGCCACGTCTCGACCAACAGTTCCCACGGTTCGCGCAGGGTGGGGTGGGCCTTGGCGAAGGCGAGCAGCCGGTCGCGCGCCTTTTGTTTCTGCCCTTGTTGTTGTTGAAACCGAATGTGCCGCAGGCGAACGAAGGCCAACGCGTCGCCCCAGTCGGCGTCGAGGGTCTGCAGCAGGTCGGCGGTGCGGCCGCGTTCTTGGTTGAACCAGAGCGCGTCGACTTGGGTGACGCGCGCGGTGATGCTCTTGGGCCACCTCTTGGCGTTGGCATCGGCGGCCTTGACGGTGGTGGTCCCTCCGGCGGCGAAGTGGGCCCACTGGGCCAACAGCGCGCCCGCCCGCGGTGACGTGGTGGGGTCGAGCCCGTGCAGGTGGGCGGTCAGCACGTCGTCGACCGTCAGGGCCTTGGGTGTTTGGGGCGCGGCCCCCGCGGGCGCTGGCACCAGGCGCCCGGCGAGGTACCAGGCGCCGTCGCGGTGGGCCGACTTCACCAACACGCGGTGGGCGCCGGCGGCGAGCGTCACGGGTATGACCAGGTGGTCGTACACGCTGCGTTCGATTTGCGCAGCCGCGAAGACGAGCGACCCGTCGACCCAGACTTTGGTCGGGTCGGTCGTGGTGAGCCGCAGCTCGTATGCACCGGCCGTGGGCACCGTGACCTGGGCTTGGGCGAACGCCGCGGCCCAGCGGGTCGGGGTCAACAGCGAGGCCAGCTCGAGCCGGCCACGCGGGTCGGTGGGTACGGCCTTGCGCCAGCGCAGCGGCCCCGAGCGGCCTTCGTAGACCTGGTCGTAGCCTGGGCGCGTCTCGGGGCTCAGCTCGGCGTCGAACGCTTTGCCGGAGTCGTTGTCCCACGTGCCGACGACGGCGAAGGCGAGTCGGCCGGTGATGCCGGCGATGGCGGCGTCGCGTTCGTCGAGTCGGTTTTCGACGTGCAGCTGCATGGCCCAGTGGTACGCGGCGACCGCGCGCACCGCTTCACTCGGGTGCGACTGGGCGAGCGCTCGCAGCAGGTCGCGTACGCGTTCGCGTTCGGCGTACGTTTGGTCGAGCGAGAGCAGCAGGTGCAGGTGCAAGAGCGCGGCGTCGTCGCCGGTGTCGAGCAGCGCGGCCATGAGGTGCTCTTGGGCGGCGCCTTCTTGGCCTTCGAGCAGCGCCAACCGAGCCGCCACTTCGTGAAAGCGGGCCGAATCGGGGCCGAGCCGCCGCGTTTGTTCGACGGCCTCGCGCAGGGCCTCGGGCGTCTCGGCGCGGTAAAACTGCTCGCTCGCGGCGTCGAGCGCGCGTCGTTGCGCTTCGTCGCTGGGGGAGGCGGGCCGCAAGAGCGGGGCGACGGTCGCGCACCCCGACGTGACGAAGGGCAGCAGAATGACCACCAGCGACTGGGCGCAGACTCTAAAGAACCGGTGCATTTCAGGGGCATCGTGTAACAGCCTGGGGCCGCTGTCGCGTTGATCTTCCAGCGAATGCGCCGTCAGCGGGCCATCTGCCCCGAATGTGCGCAACCCCTCGGCTCCAGCCGTCGAGGGTCATCGTTCAGAAAGCAGCCCAAGGGCACAAGGTTCGATACGGTTCGCGCATGGTCTTCAAAGCAAAACGGGCACAAAAAGCTGCGCCTCCGAAGAAGAAGCCACCCGCCAAGGCGAAGCCCAAGAAGTCTGCCTCCAAGGCGAAGCCCTCGAGAAAACCGAAAACCGATGCGGCGACCCAAGCGATCGTTGAACAGGCCCAGGTGCTCAACACCTGGTGGAACGCGCTGTCCGCAAAACCGCCGGCTGAACGGTTGGCGGCGGTTTCTGGGCCTGAACGAGAGCAGTTCGAGGCCGCCCGCGCGTTTGGCGGTTACCCCTGGCGCATGACCTACCGGCAGGTCAGCTCAGCGTACCGGGCACTCGGTGACTACCGGGGGTTCTGTTCTTTCGAGGCGGCGACCTTTGCGAACGCGCCCCCCAACCAAGAAGACGAATACTTTTCGATGCTCAGTGGCTTCGAAGGGTTCATTCAAGCGTGTCTCGAGGCGAATGACCTCGACCGCGCTCGCGAGATTCTCGCTTTCATGTCGGGTCCGGAGCTGTCGCGATTTGGCGCGCCCCTCACCCGCAGAATTGCCGACCTGAAAGCGAGGGTCGACGCGGCCGGTGGCGACTTTGACGCGGCGTTGGCCCACGAGCGCGCGAAGCTCGAGTTCTCAACTTTCTGGGAAGTGCACCTCAACATCGCCCGGCTGCTCGCGAAAAAGGGGGCGTTCGATGAAGCGGTGACCTCGCTCCAAGAAGTGTACCGCCAGTCACCGTCGAAGCGTCGCGAGGTCGAGGCGCGCCCGGAGTTCGCGCCTCTGATCGCCAGCCCGGCTTACGCCAAGGCCTTTCCGGCCGTTCAACACCCGACCGACCCGGTGCTCGCCAAGGCGTGGCGGCAGGCGACTGACTCGCCATGGCAGGTCTACGAGCGCCTCGAGGCCCACCGGGGCAAAACCACCGACTTGCTCGACTTGCTCGGCGTGCAGCTCTATTGCCTCAGCATCATCTGCGATGACCTCGACGAGCATGGCACGGCCAACCTCGAAGAATACGGCGGTCGCAAACGCCCGGTGAAATCGTACTTCGACCTCAAAGCCACCACCGCGAAGGCGCTGACCGCTGAAAAGCGACGTTCAGGTCGAGAAGTGCCGTTTTACGCGTATCGCGGCTGGGCGCCGCGCTGAGCTCGCGCATGTAACCAGAATGACCACCGACGATGGAGCGCAGGCTCTGGTGCATTTCAGTGCCATCGTGACCGGGCTGGAGCCGCTGCCGCGTTGATCTTCCAGCGAATCGGGCGCCTTCAAGTGCCAATGAGCCCCACCTGGGGTGGGTCTGGGGCCGGGTTCGGGTCGGCACAGAACCGGGCTCGATTTTGCCCGCCAGCTTGAGTGAAGTTGCAGTCTCTCGATGCGGTTCACGACCATTGGCTGGAGTGGCTGGCGAAAGCTTGAGCAACGCGCCCTGCCCGGAGCCATTCACGACGACCTGGTGGCGATGTTCTTGGTTCGCCTCTGGTCGTTCGGCACGCTCTTCGCCGTGGTGTTGCTGGTCGGCGCGGCGCGCCAGCGGTTGTGGTGGCTGACGGTCTGCCAGGCGTCGGTGGTGCTCAGCGTCGTCATCGCCTGGGCGGTGCTCCAACGCACGAAGAACGTGCTCTGGTCGCTGCGGCTCACGCTCGCGTTGATGGCGCCCCCCTTGTCGCTCGCGGGGCTCTTGCAGAACCCCTACAACCCGCTGCCGGCGGCCTTCATGGTGCTGGCCCCCATGACCGCGAGCTTCGCCTTGTCGCGGCGCGAGGCGCGTTGGTGGTTGGGCGGCGTCATTGGGTTCGCCGCGCTCAGCGAATGGCTCGGCGCCAGCGGCTACCACCTCGACGTACCGCCCCGAGAAAACGTGGGGCTGTTCTGGGCCGCCAATGTCACGGCGCTGCTGCTGGTCGTGTCGGCCACCGCGTCGTGGTTCGTCGAGCTGCACCGCGCCGCGGTCGAACGGCTCGAGCGCTCGAACAAAGCCAAAGACAACTTCATGGCCAACATGAGCCACGAGATTCGAACGCCCATGAACGGCGTGCTGGGGTTGGTCGAATTGCTGTTGGGCACGCCGCTCAACCGAGAACAGCGCGAATCGCTCGAACTGGTGCAGCGCAGCGGCAAGGCGCTGGTCACCCTGCTCAACGACGTGCTCGACTGGTCGCGCATCGAAGCGGGGAGGCTCGAGATCATGCCTCAGGTCACCGCCCTGCGCGGCCTGGTGGCCGACGTGCACACGCTCTTCGAACCCTTGGCGCGGGGCAAGGGGCTCGCCCTTCGCGTCGACATGGCGGGCGACCTGCCCGAATGGGTTTCGGTCGACGCACACCGGTTGCGCCAAGTCATCGTCAACTTGGTGAGCAACTCGGTGAAGTTCACCGAGCAGGGCGAGGTGGTGCTGAAAGTGCGGCGGGCCTCGGGCGAGGGGCGCCTCGAATTCGAAGTCTCCGACACCGGCATCGGCATCGCCGCCGACGTGCTGCCGCGCTTGTTTCGCAGTTTCGAACAAGGTGACGCTTCGAGCACCCGCCGCTTCGGCGGCAGCGGCTTGGGGCTCGCGTTGTGCAAGCAGCTCGTTCAGTTGCTCGGAGGCGACGGCATTGGCGTCGTTTCTCACCCGGGCCAAGGTTCGGTGTTTTCGTTCGTGGTGCCGTGCGTCGAAGCCGAGGCGCCCACGTTCACCGCGGCGGAGGCGGCGGGCTCGGTGCCGGTCGACGGGGCAACGTCGGGGTGGCTGCCGGTGCTCGTGGTCGACGACAACGCCGTCAACACGCGGGTGGCGCGCGGGTTGGTCGAGCGGGCCGGGTTTCGGGTCGTGACCGCGTCGAACGGTCGCGAGGCGCTCGAGGCCTTGCAGGTCGAGCCGTTCGGCCTCGTCTTGATGGACTGCCACATGCCGGAGATGGACGGCTTCGAAGCCACGCGTCGCCTGCGGGCCCAAGCGCACACCCGCGACGTGCCGGTGGTCGCCCTGACGGCGTCAGGGCTGGCCCACGAGCTCGCCGCCTGCCGCGCCGCGGGAATGGACGACTGCCTCGTCAAGCCGTTGTCGGCGGCCGCGTTGCAAACGGCCCTGGCGCGCGCGCGTCGCACGCCGCCGCTCAAGTTCACCTGAGCCGAGCCGGTTTCGCGGCCCTGCGCCCCGTGAAGCGCGGGTGACCTTGACGGAGCGTGAATACCGCCCCGACCCGGGCGTTTCATTTTTTGAACTCACAGAACCGGGCTACAAGGCGGCTACCGTGCTCAACGCTCTTTTGCTTTCGACCCTCTTGGGAGTGGCCGCCGATGCGGGCGCCCCCGTCGCGACTCCAGCGCCCGTGGCCGCCCCCGCCGCCCCGGCTGGCGAACCGGCTGAATTCATCGACGACGTGAAGGTGGTCTTCAACGTCATCACCTGCCAGTCGGTGCCGGTGCCCGCCCCACTCGATGCGAAGATGGTCGACTGGTATTGCGAGCGCCAAAAGCCGCACCTCGCCCGGTTCAATGAACACTGGGGCACCGGCGGCAAAGAATTTCTCGGCACGTTGCGGCCCGCGAAGGTGCCCGACGAGCTCGTGTACCCGTTTGGCGGCGGCGACATGATGATGGCGCTCACCTCGTTCCCCGACGCGAAGGTCATCACCACGATGTCGCTCGAATTGGCCGGCGACCCGCGGCGGCTCAAGGTGGTGAAAGACACCGCCACGCTCAAACAGAGCCTCGCCGGCTTGCTCGAGACGAGCAACACCACGCTCTTGTCGAACGACTCGAAGAGCGTCAACTTGTCGAAAATTCAGCGCGGCGAATTGCCGGGCCAATTGTCGATGCACCTCATCGGCCTCGCCTTGCATTCGATGGAGCCGGTCTCGGTGCGCTTCTTTCGCATCGAACCCGACGGCACGTTGCACTACTACTCCCAGGCCGAAATCGACGCGCTCGAGGGCACGAAGGCCAAGCAACTCCAAGAAAGATGGAAGTCGCCCGACTTCTCGCCGCGTTCGCGAACGTCGAAGTGCAATTCGTGCCCATGGGCCAGCCGAACGCCCCCCGCCGCATTCACCGCCACATCGCCGCCGACTTGTCGAACGACGGGTTCAAGAAGAACCCCGGGCTGCTCAAACACCTCGAGTCGAAGGCCACGTCTCGCGGCCATGACCAAAGCCGCCAGCTACCTGCTGTGGAACGGCAATTTCTCGGTCATTCGCGACTACCTGACCTCGCACCTCGACTTCATGTTTTCTGACTCGACGGGCGTGTTGCCGAAGTTCGTGAAGAAGGCCGGCCTGACGATGGAAACGTACGGTTCGTTTCACCAGTCGTTCTTGGCGACGGCCGAGGCCAGCCAAGAAGACCTGCGCCACGAGTTCGAAGTGCAGCCCAAGCGCAAGCTGCCCATGCGCTTCGGCTACCCCGACGGGAGCCCCGAGAAGCGCAGCCACTTGATCGTCGTGCGGCGCCCGGTTGAAGGCGCCGACGCGGGCCAGTGACGGCGCTCTACCGCTTCAACACGTTGCCGAAGTTGTAGGTGAATTGCACCCACGGCACGGGGAACGGCACGAGCCCACCCGGCGCCGCGCCGAGCACCAAGAAGCCCAAGTCGACGGCGATTTGCTCACCCATGATGCGCGCGGCCAGCGACCCGAAGCCGCCCGCGCTCGCTTGGAGCGAGCCGGTGGGCACCACGTACAAGAGCCAGTTTTCGCTCACGAGGGCGACCAGCCGTGACACGCGGAGGTTGCCTGACAGCGAGAAAATGGGGCCCACCGCGCCCGAACCACCGCCGCCACCGAGCGCGAAGGCAAAGGGCACCCCGAGGCTGAAGGTCACGTGCGCGTCGTTGGTGCCATAGGTGACGCTGCCGAACCCGAGGCCGGCACCGATGACGCCCACGCCACTGGGCGCGATGGCGAAACCGGGCAGAATCAACGATTGCACGCCGCCCGCGACCGAGAACCGCTCGGTGATGGGGGTGCCGAACTTCACCGCGAGTATGAAGTTGAAGCCCGAAGGCAGCGGGGGCACGAACCACACCGGCACCGCGCTGCCGACTTGCACCGTGAACCAATTCGTTACCCCGTAGCTGAAGGTGCTGAGCACCAGCTCGGTCTGAGAAAACGACATTTCACCTTGGCGCAACATCATGGCCGACGGGCCGTAGAGGTACCGGGTGCGGTTCGGGTCGAGAAAGCGGTCTTCGGTGTTCGCGGCGGTGACGGGGGTGACCGATTGAATGCTTGCCGCCGGCAATTCGAGGCGGCCGCCATTTTTCAGGTGCAGCGTCAGGTCTCCGTTGGGTGACCGACCCTCGAGGTAGCCGCGCAGGTGCTGGCCGTCGCGCGTGTCGACGAACACTTCTTCGATTCGCGCCATCGGCGCCGCGGTCGTCGTCGCCGGTCGAGGTACGGCATTCGGGTCGACCGGGGGAGGCGGGGGAGGGTCGACCGACAACGTGGCCGGCACGTCGGCCTCCACCATGGGCGGCGGAGGCGGCGGTGTCGCCACGACTCCTGCGTCGAGTGATTGGCTCAAGAGCAGCGCCACCAAGGA
Organism: Myxococcaceae bacterium; assembly: GCA_044225205.1. Classification (GTDB taxonomy): domain Bacteria; phylum Myxococcota; class Myxococcia; order Myxococcales; family Myxococcaceae; genus JAEUJT01. Next base: position 14,037 of record JBGAIY010000186.1, read on the forward strand.
GAATGTCATCGGGATCTCTTCTGGCTGGGTTTCGACTTGGCTTTCGACGCTCGACCACTCGCCGCAAGCGTCTCGCGCTTCGGTGCAGCGCTCGAACGGTCGTTCGATTTCGTTGACCGCTTGAGGTTTTGGGCTGGCGCCGCAGCGCCTGACTTCTTCACGGGGGCCGCGGCTCGCGAAACTGGCTTCTTCGAACCGGCGGCGTTGAGGGCTTCGGCATTCGCTTCGCCCGTCGGTGCAGTCGCGCGAGTGTTGCGCGAACGCTCCGAACCTTTCGCGGCTTGGGCCGTCGGTGAAGTCCGTGTGCTTGGCGAAGCCTTCTCGGCGGAGGTGTTCGCTTCGCCCGTCGGTGAAGTCGCGGGCGTGCCGCGCGAACGCGCCGAACCTTTCGCGGCGTCAGTGCCGGCTTGGGCCGCCGGTGAAGTCGCCGGCCGTGGCGAACCACTCGCGGAGGTGCTCGCGTCGCCCGTCGGTGAAGTCGCGCGAGCGCTGCGCGAACGCGCCGAACCTTTCGCGGCGTCAGTGCTGGCTTGGGCCGCCGGTGAGGTACGCGCAGGCGTCGAACCACTCGCGGCGGCGCTCGCTTCGCCCGTCGGCAAAGTCGCCGCGGTCGTGGTGCGCACTTCGGCCGTCGCGACCACGCTGC
>JBGAIY010000187.1:0-14979 GCA_044225205.1 Myxococcaceae bacterium
GTACTTTCCCGAGCTGAATTACGAGCGACTCTACGACTGCGCCGAAGTCGTGGGCCTCGAATCGGGTCGGCGTGACGAAGTGGCCCGCCGCACGTTGACCGACCTGCGCACGAACCTGGTCGTCACCACCGAAGACCTCATCGCCAACCCCGAAGATCACTGCAAACGTTTCTTCACCCCCGAACGGTGGAAGCAGTTCTCGGGCGACATCAACAGCTACCGAAGCTGGGTCAACGAACAACGGTGGACCGACATCGTTCACGACCACGGGTACAACGCCACCCCGGTGTGGACCCTGGCCGGCCTGTTCTGGACGAACACGCTCTCGGCGTTCGACGGTTGGGTGACGCCCGACATCCCCGCGTGGACGAACCCCAAGACCGGGCAGTCGTACCCCGGCACCGCCGAATCGGTCGTCGCCGCGCGGTCGGGCGAACACGCCGTGCTCGGTCGGTACAACGAGGGCCTGCGGCTGCGGGGCTTCGACCCTCCGTTCACCAGTTACTTGGGGGCGCGCCACGTCATTCTGCTGAACCTCCTCGACCCCATTTTCATGGCGCTCACCTGCCTCGTCGTGTGGTGGGCGTTCGGCCCGCGCGCCTTCGCCATGGCCGCCATTGTCATGGGGTGCAATTTTCCCAACCGGTTTTATTGGACCGGCGGCGCCTTCTTGCGGCACGACTGGCTGTTCTTCTTGGTCGCGAGCATCGCGCTGCTCAAGAAAGACAAGCCGGTGCTCGCCGGAGCGGCGTTCGCCTACACGACCCTGCTGCGCCTGTTCCCCGGGTTGGCGGCGCTGGGGCCGGCGCTGGCCGCGGCCGAATACTACCGAGTCAACCGCCGCTTCGACCGCACCTTCGCCAAGTACGTCGCGTCAGGGGCGCTCACGAGCCTCGCCCTCGTCGGGCTGTCGTTCATTTTCGTGAACAGCGAAGTCGTGTCGACCTACCACGCCACGGCGCAGGCCAGCGCCACGGCGAGCAACGAAGTGAACATTTCGCTTGGGCGCATCGACACCAAGACGGGCGCTCCGGTGACCTGGCTCCGTGCCCCGCGCGTGTCGATGCTCTCGGGCCCACCGGGCGTGGTCGGCACGTCGAACCCCGACGGCACCGTCACCGTCTCGGGCACGTCGGTCGCCCCCGAGGGCAGCAACGCCGGCTCGCTGACCCTCAAAATTGCCGGTGGCGAGACCTTGAACATCGCGGTGAAGCCCGGCGAAGACGCCGCGAGCATCGGCCGTGACGTCGTCGCCGCGATCGACGCGCTCGCCCGCCAAGAACACGGCGGCGGCCTGACGACCTGGCGCCGCTTCGTGCAGAACACCGTGAAGCATTCGAACACGCCGCTGACGAACCACATGGGGTTGCGCACGGTGCTCAGCTGGCGCCCGTCGACCATTGGGTTGCGGCTGGTCGAGCGCGGCGCCCTCGACCCCTGGGCCAAGTGGAAAGCGTCTCGCCTCGAGAAGTGGCACGAAGCGCAGCCGCTCTTCGTCGTCATCATGCTGGCGGCCATGGTGCTGGTGTACCTCGCGGTTCGACACACCGGCCCCAACGCCTGGTTCGGAGCGGCCCTCGGCATTGGGTTCATACCGCTCGGTGCCGAGCTGACGAACTACTACTACTGCTTTCTCATCGGCATTGCCGTGCTCCACACGCTCAAGCGTGAAGTCGGCCTGCTCATTTGCGCCCTCGCGGCGGTGACGCTGTTCATCAACTTCGCGCCCCTCTCGTTCATGTCTCACGAACTCGACGAGCAGTACGTGGCCATGAGCGTCGCCACCATCATCGCGGTGGTCGGCATTTGGTGGTGCTTCACCAAGTGGGGCAGCGTCAAATGCCTCGAACCCGAGCCGCCGGTGGCCGACGACGCTTTTCCTTGGTTGCGCCGCTGGGGCCAGGCGCCGCTGAGCGCGAGCGCGAATACCGCCACCGCCCCGTCGTCTGAGGGCGAGCCCGACCCGAAACCCGGGAAGAAGAAGAAAAAACGATAGGCCACCTGGCTCTCAATTCGAGAGGGCGAGACTCAAAATGAACGATGGCGGGTGGGCATAAAGTTCTGCATGCATCGAGAATTTGGGCTGTTTATGTAGTGGCCGCTGGCTTGCTGTGTAGGTGTTTGACCACGGGTCGCAAGACCCAACACAAGGGAAACGAACAATGAAGAAGATGATTTTGAGCGCTTTGATGGTGGTGTCGTCGTTGGCTTACGCGTCGTCGTGGGAAATCGACCCCGCGCACGCGTCGGCGGGTTTTTCGGTGAAGCACTTGGGCGTCAGCAACGTGAACGGCGTGCTGGGCCCGGTGTCGGGCAAGATCGAAACCGACGACAAAGACCTGACCAAGTCGAAGATCGAAGCGTCGATCGACGTGAAGGGCATCGACACCCGGTTCGAGAAGCGCGACTCGCACCTCAAGAGCCCTGACTTCTTCGACGTCGAGAAGTTCCCCACGGCGACGTTCAAGTCGACCAAGATCGAGAAGGTCAGCGACACCAAGTACAAGGTCACCGGTGACTTGACCATGCACGGCGTGACCAAGTCGGTCACCCTCGACACCGACCTCACGGCCGAAGTGAAGAACCCGTTCAGCGGCGCGAGCACCCGCGCCCTCACCGCCACCGGCCAAGTGAACCGCCAAGACTTCGGCCTCGCGTGGAAGTCGGCCGCCGTCGAAGCGGTGAAGGTCGTCGGCGACGACGTGAAGATCAACATCGAAGCCGAAATCTCGAAGAAAGAAGCGGCTCCGGCGAAGGCCCCTGCCGCGGCTCCGGCGAAGAAGTAATTCGCTTTCTGCGAAGCAGCCGTACCGAGGGCGCCCACCGGAAGGTTGGCGCCCTTCGTTTCCCTGGTGAACTCGGCGCATGATTCGCTTGGTGCTGCCGACCCCCGCGGGTGAACAATTTTGGCAAGTCGAGGTCAGGGGCCGTGAAGTCGTGACCCAGTGGGGTGCGACCGACGTCGACCAAGACCAGGCGTCCGAGGCGTTCGAGACTCCCCACAAAGCCAAGACGCACGCGTCGCTGGCCGTCGCGGCCAAGGTGAAAGACGGGTACACCCACCGGCCACTCGACGCGATGCTGAAGGGCGTCGTGGTCGACCCCGAAGCGTTCTCGCGCACGACCTCGTCGGCCGGCGACCCGACGGCGCTCCGCGTGTTCGCCGATTCGTTGACCGAGCAAGGCCACCCTGGGGTGAACTCATTTCGGTGCAACTCGCGCTCGGCGCCGCCCCCGAGACGACCGAGCTGGTGGTTCGCGAGCGCCAACTGCTGTCGCGGGTCGGCGTCTCCGACCACGACCTGGTGACGCTGGGTTGGCGAAGAGGGTTCATCGACAGCCTGCGGTTTCACAACGACCGCGACGACGACCTCGACCTGCTGCCGCTGGCCAGACACCTCTTCGGGCACCCCATGTGCGCCCTGCTTCGCGAGCTGCGCCTGGGTGACCTCCGGTGGGACCAGCAGACCCACGACGTACCGGCGGTGTTGGCCGAGGCCGCGCGGCACCCGTGGGCGAAGCACCTGCAGCGGCTCATCGTTGGCGACATCTCCAGCGAAAACATCGGCATGGCCCACCACCAGGTGGGAGACCTCACGGGGGTGAGCGCGTTTCGCGCCCTGCAGGCGCTGACGATTCACGCCGGTGAATTCGAACTGACCGAGCTGCGGTTGCCGCAACTCACCACGCTGGCCGTCGAGACTTGCGCCTTGAACCGTGCCCAGTTCGAAGCGGTGCTCCGGGCGCACCTGCCTGAGCTGAGGTCGCTCGAGCTGTGGTTCGGTTCGAAAATGTACGGCGCCGACGTCACGCTCCCCAACGTGGGCGAGCTCTTGGCGAGCACCCGGTGGCCGAAGCTTCGCCACTTGGGGCTCATGAATGCCGAATTCACCGACGAGCTGTGCGAGCTGTTGCCGCACGCTTCGTTGCTCGGCCAACTCGAGTCGCTCGACCTGTCGATGGGGGTGATGTCACTGGCCGGCGCCAAACGCCTCGCCGCGTCGAGCGCCGCCTTCTCGCACCTGGCTTGGCTCTCGGCCGAGCGCTCGTACCTGTCACCCGAAGGCGTCGAGGTGCTGCGAAAGGGCCTCACCTGCCCCACCCGGGTTGACCACCAACGCATCGACCTCGAAGAAGACCCCGACGAAGCGCTCAGCGACCGCTACGTCGAAGTGTGGGAGTGAGCGCCCACCCTTCGCCTTGCGGGCCCGCCGCCGGTGTTAGGCGGTCTTGGGCTTCAGGTTGCTGCCGCCGTTCGCGCCCACCTTGTGGTGTTCGCGTTCGTCGAGCCAAATGGTCAACGGGCTGGCGATGTACACCGACGAGTACGTACCGACGACGATGCCGACGAGCATGGCGGCGGCGAAGTCGAAGATTTCACCGACGCCGAAGATCAACAGACCGATGAGCGAGAGCGCCGTCACGCCCGACGTCAAAATCGTGCGCGACAACGTGTCATTGACGGCGATGTTGATGATCTCGGCGAGGGGCTTGCCCTTGTACCGCACCATTTCTTCGCGAATTCGGTCGTAGATGACGATGGTGTCGTTGATCGAGTAGCCCAAAATGGTCAGCAACACGGCGATCGACGTGAGGTTGAACTCGCGGCGCGTCACCAAATAGTAGCCGGCGACCATGACCACGTCGTGCACGCTGGCGACCAGTGCTCCCGGGCCGAACTTGAGGTCGAAGCGAAAGGCCACGTAGACCAGAATCGACAGCATGGCGAGCAGCAGGGCGGCGATGCCCTTGTTGCGCAGCTGGTTGCCGACTTGCGGGCCGACGTAGTCGACGCGGCGAACCTCGAACTCCGTACCCGCCATGCCGCTCTTGAGCGCCGCGGTCACCTTGTCGGCCATGCCCGCCGAGACAATTTGGTAGTCGAACCCACTGCCTTCGACTTCACCCAATTCGCGCACTTCTTTGACGCCCGTGCCCGTCGCTTCAACGGCGGCCTTCACCGCCACCGCGTCGAGCTTCGACTTCGAGCGAAACGAAATCAGGCCGTTGTCGAGGTCTTTGCTGAGCGACGCAATGTCGCCCGCGGCGCGAATGGCCGCTTCGGCCTGCTTCTCGTTTTCTTCGGTGAGCTGCGTCACGCCGCCCATGCGCAAGATGAACGAGTTTTCTTCGGCCGAGCCAATGCGCTGCACCTGGGGCTCTTTGAGGCCGCCCTTGGTCGCCCCTTCGCGCACGCTGTCTTCGGTGGCGGGGGTCTTGAACTTCACTTCGACGACCGTACCGCCGGCGAAGTCGACCCCGAAGTTGAGCTTCGCCACGGCGATGCCCACGATGATGGCGATGTTCAAAATCGACGAAATGAAAATGGCGACCCGGCGCTTGCCGATGAAGTCGAAGTTCGTTTTGCCTTTGATGATCTGCATGGCGGGCCTCGCTTAAACCGAGACGCTCTCGGCGTTGCGGCCGTGAACGATGTAGGTGGTGATGGCGCGGGTCACGACGATCGACGTGAAGAGCGAAGCAATGATGCCGATGATCAGCGTCGTCGCGAAGCCCTGCACGGGGCCGGTGCCCGTCTGCTGCAAAATGAAGCCGGCGATGAGCGTGGTCACGTGGGCGTCGAAAATCGTCCAGAAGGCGCGGTCGTAGCCTTGGTCAACGGCGACCCGGGCCGACTTGCCGCTCGCGAGTTCTTCGCGAATGCGCTCGTTGATGAGCACGTTGGCGTCGACGGCGATGCCGAGCGTCAACACGAAGCCGGCAATGCCGGGCAGCGTCAACGTCGCTTTGAACAGCGCCAAACCCGCCAAAATGAGCGCGCCGTTGAGCACGAGCGCGACGTCGGCGGTCAGCCCCGACGTGCGGTAGTACACGGCCATGAAGAGCACGACGAGCGCGAGCCCGACGAGCGCCGCCATCGTGCCCTTGTGAATGAGTTCGTCTCCGAGCGACGCGCCGACCTGGCGAATTTCGCCGGGCGTCACCGGGGCCGGCAGCGCGCCCGCTTTGAGCGCCAGCGCCAGCATTTGGGCTTCTTTGAGCCGTTCTTGCAGGTTGCCGCGGCGCCCGAGGGTGATGCGGCCGTTGCCACCGGCGATCTTCTCTTGAATGTTCGGCGCCATGACGATGTTGTCGTCGAGCACGATGGCCATGCGGCGGCCGGCGTTCTTGCCGGTCAGCTCTTCGAGGTCTTTGGCCCCCTGCGCGTTGAACTGAAAGCCGACTTCGATTTGGTTGTCGGTGGTGTTCTGCCGCGCTTCGGCGCCGGTCAGCGTTTCACCGGTCAACGGCACATTCTTGTCGACCAAGAACGTGTAGTACTTCACGCACTTCTTGCCGCCTTCGGCTTCGACGCAGTGGGCGAGAATCTGTTTGCCTTCGGGGGCTTTGCCCTTCACGTAGTTCAGCAGGGCTTCGCGGTCGGTGCCCTCGAGAAACGGAGGAGGCGGCTCGTTGCCGTCGCCACCCTTCACGTCGCTGACCAGCGTGATGCCACTGTTCGGCGCCGGCGCTTCGGCGGCGACCATGTCTTTGAACACGTTGCCGCTCGGTTCGACCAAGCGAAATTCGAGCTGAGCCGTGGTGCCGATGAGCTCTTTGGCTTGCTCGGGGTCGCTCTGGCCAGGCAATGAAATTTGAATGGAGTCGGTGCCGAGCTTGCGCACGTCGACTTCGGCGACGCCCCACTTGTCGATGCGGCGGCGAATGACGAGCATGGCCTGTTCGACGGCTTCGTTCATCGACGAGTCGACGTTCGAGTCGCTCATTTTCAAGGTGAGCGCGCCGCCTTCACGACCGACCTTCGAGAAGTCTTCGAACGAGCTGAGCACTTCTTTTTCGATCGAGTCCATCGTGGCGGGGTCGGCGGCGGTCAGGGTGACCAAGAGCTTTTCCGGGTCTGAGGCCTGGGTCACCGTGCCCAACTTCTTCTGGGTCACGAGGTTGACCATTTGCACGCCGCGCCGCTCGGTGCGCTTCATGAGGGCCGTCTTGGTGTCGACGCGCATCACCATGTGAATGCCGCCCTGCAAGTCGAGGCCGAGCGAGAGGCGATACCGCGCGGGCGGAGCCCACCCCGGCAGCACCTCTTCGAGCTTTTTCACGTTGTTGCGGTCGGCCCGGTCGAGCCGGAAAAACGAGTACCAAGTCGGTACCAAGAACCAGATGCTGCCGAGCGTCACCAGAACGATGATGCCGACGCGCGTGTACCAGTTGCGCTCCATCTCACTTCTCCTCTTTCTTCGGTTCTTCGGTTTTCTTCGCGTCGCCAGCAACGGCGGTCGACGACTCGTCGAGGTTCGCTTTGGCGGCAATGGCCGTCTTGAGCACGCGCACTTTGACGCCCGAAGCAATTTCGAGCGTCAGGGTCTTTTCAGCGACCAAAAACACCTTGCCGATGAGCCCACCGGTGGTGACCACGTCGTCGCCTTTCTTGAGCGACGAAATCGTCTCTTGGAGTTTTTTGGCTTCGGCCTGCTGCGGCCGAAAAATGACGAAATACATGATCGCGATGACGCCGATCATCGGCACGAGCAGGCCACCGAGGCCGCCGCCGCCGCCGGCCTGCGCCAACACGAGGGGGAAGTGAGCGTCGAACATGGAGATCAAGAGGGCGCCCGTGTAGCAGGCACCCCACTGCACAGCAAGGACGATGCCCACCTTTCGGTACCTTGCCGGGCCAGCCCCGTGCTACACGCGCCCGACATGGTGCGCACCGTCGTGATTCTGAGTCTGTTGGCAGTGGCCTGTGGCCCCGTGGTGACCGTGGGCGCGAGTTGCACCACCCGCGACGAATGTGCACCCGGGCAGACGTGCCTCGACGCACCGGGAGGCTTTTGCACCAAGACCTGCGCCGTCGAAGGCAGCGTCAAAGACTGCCCGGGCGGTACGGTGTGCGGTTACTTCGGCGCCTCGAAGCTGGTGTGTTCGACGTACTGCACGACCAACGCCGACTGCCGGGTCAATTACCAATGCGCGGCGCTGCAAGGTACTGAATCGGCTGGCAAAAAGGCCTGCCAGCCCGACAACGTCACTCGGTGACGTCTTCGAGCAACTCGGTGTTGCATACCGGCCATCTCACTTCATGAGAGTGGGCGGGTTCACCGGCAACACCACCGTGAACGTCGTGCCGACGCCCACTTCGGTTTCCACCGTGATTTCGCCGCCGAGCGTGGTGACGATGTTTTGGCTGATCGACAAGCCCAGGCCGGTGCCGACCCCCGGCGGCTTCGTGGTGAAGAACGGCTCGAACAGCCGACCGAGCGTGGCCTGGTCGATGCCACGCCCGGAGTCTTGAATGAGAATGCGAACTTCGTCGTCGCGGCGTTCGGTGACGACGGTGATCTCGCGACGGTTGAGCTCTCCGGGCAGGGCTTGCACCGCGTTGACGAGCAAATTGACGAACACCTGGCCGAGGCGCCCCTCGAACGCCTGCACCACCCCCACGCCTTGGTAACGCTTGGTGATGGTGGCGCCCGCTTGGCGCACCTGGGGTTGAAGCACCTGCAACGACGAGTCGAGCACGCGCTCGACGTCGACTGGGCCCAGCGCTTCGTGCTCGCCGCTCCGCGAAAAACTGCGCAGGTTGCGAATGATGCCTTGAATGCGGCGGGCCCCCTCGAGCGCCTCGCTCACCACGCCTTTGAGCTCGCTCGGGTCAAGGGCCTGGGCGGGCCGGCTCAGCTCTCCTTCGAGGTGGCTCAGGTTCGCCAACACGAACGCGAGCGGGTTGTTCACTTCGTGGGCCACGCCGGCGACCATGCGCCCCATGGTCTCGAGCCGGTCGGTCAACATCAACCGGGCTTCGAGCTTTCGTTGCCGCGACACATCGCGCAAGAAAACCGCGGCACCGCCGGTGCGCAACGGCGCGACCACCACCTCGCACGGAAAGGTGTGACCCAGCCGGTGCCGGGCCATGACGTCGAGCCTCGCGAACGTCGGGGGCTTGAGCGCGTCGAACAGCGGCGACGGGTCTTGGGTCGAGACGACGCTCACGAACGGGGCTCCGACCGCTTCGCGCGACGCCGGCCCGAAGGTCGCTTCGGCCACGCTGCCCCACTCGACCACCGTGCCCACGTCGTCGACGACCACCACGGCGTCGAGCGCGGAGTCGAGCGTGGCGCGAACGCGCGCTTCTTTCATGGCCATGACGTGCGCCGTTCGCTTCAAGTCTTCGACGTGCTTGCGCCGCAAGTGGGCGCCCAACACCGTCAGCGCCACGACGTACAGCGCCAAGAACCCCGGCACCAACATGTCGGCCGGGCGGAGGCTGGGGTGGGTGAACCACACCAGGGCCATGAGCACCAAGTACGCCCCGCCGACGACCACCGTGCCCCGACGAGACAGCACGAACCCGGCGTGCATCACCCCGATGAGCCCGATGAGCGTCGTCGCGATCGCGCGGGTCGTGTCGCGCTCGCGGGCACCGGCCACGCACGCCAAGACGACCGCCGCCCCCGCGACCAACCACACGCCGCGCCGGTAGTCGCGGCTGCGCACCAACACGTACGCCACCACGCTCACGAGCACCGCCACGACGCCCAGCGCCCAGTCAAAGCCGTCGGGCGGAGCCGCTCGGCTGAAGGCCGCCGCCACCGCCATCAACACGTACACCGGCATGACGAACACGAGCACCGCCGCCGTCATGCTCGCGTGACGCCGACGGTGCGGAGCCAACAGCAGCGGCGACGGCGAGGTGAGGGTGTTCCACAAAGAAGAGAGTGGCCGCGACAAGCCGCCCGATGATGGAGCCTTTTTCAAAGGCCGCAATTGTTTTCACTCGGGAGACTGGGTCTTTTGTTACTCAGCGGGCGTGATGACACGAGCGTGAAAGTCGTTCAAAAATGTTCGGTATTCGTCACGCTCGATGGCGTGGCGCGCGTCGGCCATGAGCTGCAAGTAGAACTGCAAATTGTGCAGGGTGTTGAGGCGCATGGCGACCAACTCATTGGCGACGAACAAGTGCCGCAAATACGCGCGGGAAAAAGTACGGCAGGTGTAGCAGCGGCATTTCGGGTCGAGCGGCCGTTCGTCGCGGGCATGCCGCGCGTTCTTGATGACGACTTTGCCCTCACTGGTGAACAGCAGGGCATTGCGCGCGCTGCGGGTCGGCATGACACAGTCGAAAATGTCGACGCCGTGCCCGACGCAGGTCACGAGGTCGAGGGGCGTGCCCACCCCCATGAGGTAGCGGGGCTTGTCTTTGGGCAACAAAGGGGCCGTGAAAGCCACGCCCGCGTGCATTTGCGCCGGAGCCTCGCCCACGGCGTACCCTCCGAGCGCGTACCCGGGCAGGTCGATGGCACAAATTTCTTCGACGTGGCGCTTGCGCAGGTCTTCGAAGAGGCCCCCTTGAACGATGCCGAACAGCGAGCTGCGGAGCCGATGCCACGCGCGTTCGCAGCGCCCGAGCCACCGGGTGGTGCGCGCCATCGACGCCTCCATGTACGGGCGTTCAGACAGCGCGGGAGGGCATTCGTCGAACGCCATGATGATGTCGGCACCGAGAATTTCTTGAATTTCAATTGACCGTTCGGGGGTGAGCACGTGCTTCGAGCCGTCGAGGTGCGACTGAAACGTCGCTCCTTCTTCGGTGATCTTTCGCTTCTCTGCCAAGCTGTAGACCTGAAAACCGCCCGAGTCGGTCAGCATGGCCCGGTTCCACGAAATGAAGCGGTGCAAGCCCCCCATGTCGCCAATGAGGCCCTCGGTGGGCCTGAGCATCAGGTGGTAGGTGTTGCCCAAAATGATTTGAGCGTCGAGGGCGGCGAGGTCGTCGGGGGCGACCGCTTTGACGCTGCCGACCGTGCCCACGGGCATGAACATCGGGGTTTCGATGGTGCCGTGCGGGGTATGAATGCGCCCACGCCGCGCGCCGGTGTGCGCGTCGACGTGCAGCAATTCATAACGAATGAGCGAGGGAGCGACCCGTTGATCACCTCGCAACTCTGGAGCGATGGCCGTCACCCCACGCATGTCGCGTCGTTGCGAGGCGATGTCAACCCAGTTGCTATTCGATGAACATCGAATCGCCGTAGCTGAAGAACCGGTAGCGCTCGCGAATCGCTTCGGCGTAAGCGGCCAAGGTGCGCTCACGCCCCAAAAACGCGCTCACGAGCATCACCAGCGTCGACTTCGGCAAATGAAAGTTGGTGATCAGCGCGTCGACGACCTGAAAGGTGGCGCCCGGCGTCAAGAACAGCCGCGTTTCACCCCGGCCCGGGCGCACGACCTGCGTCGCGTCGGCACTCGCTTCTAACGTGCGGGTCACGGTCGTGCCCACGGCGATGACGCGGCGGCCCGCCCGCTTCGTCTCGGCAATGGTCTCGGCCGCGGCGGCGCCGACTTCATAGCGTTCAGCGTGCATGCGGTGGGCGCTCACGTCGCCGTCTCGCACCGGCATGAACGTGCCCGGCCCCACTTCGAGCGTCACGAAGACGCGTCGAACGCCGGCGGCGTCGAGCGCCGCGAACAGCTCGTCGGTGAAGTGGAGACCGGCCGTCGGCGCGGCCACCGACCCCTGGCGCTGGGCGTAGACCGTGTTGTACCGCTGTTCGTCGTCGGCGGTCGGCGCCCGGTCGATGTAGGGCGGCAACGGCAGCCGGCCCGCGCGGCGAATGGCTTCGTCGAGTGTGTCGAACGACGAGGTGAAGCGCACCTGGTACTCGCCTTGCCCCACCACCTGCTCGACCTCGGCCGTCAGCCCCGCGTCGAACGACAGCCGCGCACCGGCCCGAATGGGTTTGCTCGCCTGGCCCAAGCAGACCCACGACGAGCCCCCGGCATGGGCCTGCAGCACGTCTTGGGTCGCGCGGTCGGCGAGCGGCCGAACCAAGAGCAGCTCGACCCGCCCCCCGGTGTCGGCCTTCTTGCCCAACAGCCGCGCGGGCATGACCCGCGAATCGTTGAGAACCAGCAGGTCGCCCCGCCGGAGCAGGTCGGGCAGCTGCCGAAATTTCCGGTGCTGCACCGAACCGTCGCTCCGTCGCACGTGCAAGAGCCGGCTCGCGTCGCGGCGCTCGAGGGGCGCCTGGGCGATGAGGTCTTGGGGCAGTTCGAAGTCGAAGTCGGCGGTGTGCATCGGGGCCGACGTATCTCACACTTCGCAAGGGTTGCGACGGTTCAGGGCCCGTTGCCGGCGAGGTGAATCGACGTGACCGTCGAGAAGTACTTGATGAAGTCGTCGAACGGCACGCTCATGATGCCGTCGTCGACCCCGTCGGCCGCCCCGTTCGGGTTTTTCGTGACCGTATCGGTGTTGTCGCCTGGCCCCGCGTCTTTGAAAATCGACCCGAGCTCGCCGCTCCCGTGAGGGTTGCGCACCCGAACTTGCCGCACGCCGTTCTCGTCGACGTACGCGCCGATGACCGAGTACGCGTGGCTGTCGTACAACCCCGCGTCTTCGAAGATCTGACTCGAAGAGCGCGTGCCCGCGACGATCGGGTCTCCGGCCGCCGTCGCCGTCATCAGCTGGTCGAATATTTCGTTGGGGGTCGACGAACCGGTGGTCGTCGCCTTGACGTCGGAGCCGCCCAAGAACGACATCAGCAACATCGGCGTGCCACCGTTGCCCAGCGCTCGGTAGCCACTGCCAAATTCCTCGCTGGCAGACCCCATGAGCTGCGGCATGGCAATGGCGATCGCCTTTTGAAACAGCGCGGCCTTGAAGCCTCCCAGCGCCTGGTCAGAGTCGCCGGTCGGCTTGCCGAACACCACTTCGTTTTCGGGGCCGTCGACCGTGCCGTACTTCGGCACCGTCGCCTGCATTTTCACGAAGATCGGGTCTGACCCGGTGCCTTCTTCGTTGACGCGGTACAGCTTCACCGTGACCGTGTCGTCGTCGTTGAACGTGATGTTGCGGTCGAGAAAGCCCGGCGCCGTGCGGGCGATGCTGTCGAGCGGTGAGAGCACCCAGCAGTTGCCCTCGTTGGTCTGCACGAGCGACCCGGCCCCGATGGTCGCGTTCTTGAGCGCCTCGGTCGGCAGCGGCTGCATGAACGTCGCTCCGGCGGTGGCCACGAGGTCGGGGTCGAACGTCGTCGCGTCGATGAAGCTCGCGTTCGTCAGGTAACCGTTGCCGGTCATGACGGGCGTGGTGTCGTCGGTGCCCTTCGCGTCGGTACCGCCCGTGGTGCCGCCGGTGCCGCTCTTCGGGTCGGTGCCAGTCGTTCTGCCGTCGCCGTCGGTGACGGGCGCCGCGTCATCGAAGCTGAGCGAGAGCCCCACGAGGTAGCCGTCGGCGTCGACGGTCAACCCGCGGCCTGAACCGGTTTGAACCTCGGTGCCGTCGGCGTACTTGGGTTTCGTCCAGTCGAAGTTCCCAGACAGGTTGACGTTGAAGCTGGCTTGCACGACCTGGGCGCGACCCAATTGGCTTTTGAAGTACGCCTCGAACGGCGCCGCGGCCGAAGCCGGCAACCTATGCGCGAGCGTGTCGCGCGAAAATGACGACCAGTCTTGTACTCGTCAGTAGTCGAGCAAGGGGCGCCGCTCGGCAGCTGGGCGAAGGCCCGGGCCTGTCATTCCGATTCGTAGCGTTGGTAGAGCGTGCTGGTAATCGAACCGTTGGCGACGAACGGCGGAGCGAACTTCGTGAGTGCGTACGCGGTGTTGAGCGACACGTAGGCCTGCCCACCGGTCGCTGTGTTCCGCAGCTCGGGCTGGTCGATGACGTTGTGGCCCTGCTGGGGTCGGGGCTGCCGAAGCCGAACAACGCAGACGAACAGCCTTGCTGTTGTCGACCGGTATGGGTTCGGCAATCGAAGACCGGTAGTCGAGGATAGACGGGAGATGACCACCTTGCCGTCGGCGTAGTGCCACTCGCGCCCAAGGCGTAATCTGGCTGCCTCGCGGGGCTGCCTGGGCGTTCTTTCATCGCGTACCAGGTCGACGGTGCTTCGGCGTTCGGCTGCGGGAGCGGCCGGTCGGGTACGCACACCAGCAACTCGGCCTGGCTGTACAGCTTCTTGCCGCTGGGGTCGCAGAAGCTGCCGTACGAAATCTGCATGCGGTCGCGCGGCACGCCCATTTGCGCCAACAGCTCAGACGGAACGATGGCGCGATCTTCGCTGTTGCCGCCGCCGGGGCTTTGGAGCCGCTGCACCGCGGCCGCGAAGTCGAAGTCTTTGTGCGTCGTAACGGCGAGGTTGATGCCGTTGACCGTCATCGGTGACCCGCCTGGCACCGGCGCCGGCAGGTTCTGGTCGACCAGCTGCATGACCAACGTCATTTGATCGCGCATCGGCAGCTGGCTGCCGCGGGCAATCGCGTCGTTGAGCGACAACACTTCGCCATTGAGTCGCACCTCGACCCCGGGGTACGGGCCGGGCGTCGGCGCACCGGTGCCGTCGACGTGCGTACCGTCGACCCCTTCGGTACCCTCAACGCCTTCGGCACCGTCGGCACCGTCGCCACCGCGCGTCGACAGGGCGTGGGCCCGACCCGTGTTGGGCGAAGTCGAGGTGCCGCCCACCAGGTCACTCAGAGCGCTCAGCGCGGCGTCGGTGTCTCCCGAAACAATGGCGGCGGCCGTGGCCGAAACCGAATCGACCGTACCGGCATCGGCGCTCGTCGAGGCCTCGGCGCTGAGCGACGAAGCGACCCCCGACAAGTTGGCGCTCGACACGCCGATCAACTGCGAAGCGCGAAACGTGCCGAGGCCGTTGTCGGCCGCAACCGTGGCATTGCCCGAAAGCTCAGCCGCCGAGGGGCTCGGGCTGGGCGAAAAACCCGAGTTGCCGGTGACGCCGGCATTGTCGAGCGCGGCCTTCTGGGCTCGCTCGGCTTGCGCCTCGTTCAGCTCGTCACTGCTGACCGGCTCGAAGTCGACTTCGCCGCTGGCTCCACCACCGTCGATGCGAATCATGGCTGACTGGTCTTTCGGGTCCGAGCGAGGCGATTTCTCATTCTACGAGAAGACACCACCCCAGGCCCAACGTCCCACCGGCGGCCGTGAACAAGCGCAGCTGGCGCTACCGCTTCTTCGAGGGCGGTTTGACCGAGCCCCCACCCGCCCCCACC
>JBGAIY010000188.1:0-15246 GCA_044225205.1 Myxococcaceae bacterium
GAGCGCGCCCGGCCCGGTGCCCACGGCCCCCGCGGCGTCGCGGTTCGCCGACGACGGCGCGGGCCTCGCGTCTGCGCTGGCGGCACCGGTGGCGGCCGCGCCGACGCACAAGACCAAGGCCAAACCGCCCGCGCCGTCGGCTCCGGCGGTGGCGCCTCCTTCGGCCCCGCCAGCTCCGGCGGTCGCGTCTTCTCCGGCGGGAGCAGGCGAACCACCCGCGGGCGCAGCGGCGGCGGCCCTCTCGTCGGTCGCGTCTTTGGCCAGCTCGAAAGCGATCAACCCCATCGACGCGCTCAAGCTCATTCGCAACGGCGACGTCGACTTGGTGCTGCCGGTGAATGGCGAATTTTTGCCCGGCCTGCTCACCGCCAAGGGCAAGTCGACGGTGCACCTGACGCTCAAGGTCGTCGAAGGCAACATCGACTTTCCTCACTCCAAGATCACGTTCGACCCGCCAGTCACCGGGCCGTACCACGTCAGCATTCGTGGCGTTGACATGAAAGAAGACGGGCGCGCCGAGCTCGACATCAAATACCTGCCGAACGCCAAGGTGGGCCGGCCGGCGCCGGCCAAACTGAGCGACTTCGTCGACCAGCTCAATTCGACGACCAAGCTGCCCATTAAAATGTTGGGCATCACCGTCAAGAGCATCGACGTCGGGCCGAATGCGCCCCCGGTCGACGTGAAGAACATGATGGCGCACGTCGACTTGGCCAACACGAAAGTGTCGGTGTCGAACGTGGCGTTTCAAAACGGTCAGGTGCCGCTGGGTTCGCTCGGCAACGCACGCCTGGGCCCCGATTCGCGCCTGAGCATCGAAGGGTCTTTGGCCGACCTGCGCATTCAAGGCCACGCGTCGCTGCAAGACCTCAACTTCAACGCCGCCGGCACCATGATCAAAGGCGGCAAAGGCAGCGGAGACCTCTCGGTGCACTTGAGCACCGACGCGCAGTTCAAAGGCTACGTCGACACCAAGATTTCGAACCTGCAAATTCAAGCCGAATACGCGGTGAGCCGCCGAGAAAACGGCGACTTCATCGAACTGGCGCGCGGCAAGCTGCAAGACGCCGAGGTGTCGGTGCGCGAGCCCGTCGGCACGTCGGGCACCAAGCCCGTGGCGTCGATGCGAATCGGCAGCTTCGACGGCACCGTGAACTCGGGTCGCATCACCATACCCGACGGCAACGGCACGGCCCGGGTGAACCTCGGCAAGAGCGAAGTCAAAGGCACCATCGAGGTGAACGGCCACCACGTCATGGTGAGCGGCGACGTCGACATCAAAGCGCAAATCGACGAATACGACTCTCCGGGCACGTCGGCGAACTTCAAAATGACCGACGCGAAGTTGCAGGGCAAAGCCCACGCGACGTTCGATTCGGCCGTCGGTATCGCGGTCGACGGCAACTTGCACCTGACCGGGCACGTCGAGAGCGGGCGGGTGGGCACCACGGCGCTCCAGTCGAAGGTGTTGTCGGGAGAGCTCGACGCGACCGTCACCAAGTTCTTCACCGGCAACGACGGCAAGCTCGACATTCGGGGCAAGACGAGCGTCGACTTCGGCTTTGAAAACATGAAGCTGGGTACCGGCGCGGGCATCAACTTGAGCGGCGGGCGCGGTCGTCTCACCGGCAAGGGCGACTTGCGCATCACCGACCAAAGTCTCGCCATCGACAACGCGAAGTTGAAGTTGACGGGCGCGGTCGAAGACGGCCGACTGGCCCTGGGCTCGAACGTCGTGCTCGACATCAAAGCGGGGTCGACCATCGAGTCGGTGTTGACGCACGCGGTGTTCGGCGCCGAATCAGAATTCGACATGACGGGCATGAAGGTCGACGCGACCCTCGACGGCGGCTCGGTGTCGATACCCGGCGCGCAGACGTTGCACTTCAAAGACGGCGCGAAGGTGAAGTTCGCTCTCGACCAACTGAAGGTGCCGAAGCAAGGCCTGCCCGAAGTCAGTGGCAGCCTCGAACTGCAAGCGAGCGTCGGGTCGAAGCAAATCGACCTGGCCTCGGTCGCCCGCATACCCGGCCTGACCCTGAGCCCGGCGCAGGGCATTGACCAAACCTTCAAGTTGAAGCTCGGCCGCTTCTCGGTACAGCGCGACGGCACCTTCGACGTCTCCAACATTGGCTTCGGGCTCGAAGCCACCGTGAAATACTTCGGTGGCCGCCTGGCTCCGAACTGACGGCCCTCGAAACAAAGAGAAGAGAAACAACGACATGGCCGGCATTGGCGGCGTGACCGCACGACCCATTCAAGCAGCCCCTGAACCCGCGGCGCAGTTTCGCCGCCAGTACGCCGGCGCGACCGCCGACGAGCTGTGGCTCATTACCAAGCGGGCCGCGGCCAAGGCGCTCGCGAGCGACGACACCAAAGAGGCCAAAGAAAAGGGCGGCGAAGCCGTGCTCACCTTCGACGAGCCGAGCAAAGTCGCCCGCGCCACGGTCGACTACGCGGGCATGACCGTCGCCCTGAAGCTGGCCGTCTGTGACGACAGTCTCTCCATTACCGTCGAAAAGTGCCCCTTCATGGTGGCGCCCTTGCTCAACCGGGCCATTCGCCGGCTGCTCGACCGGGTACCCAAGCGCCTTGAAGAGCTGCGCGCGCCTGCCCGACCGCTGTAGGCCCATGTAGGTTTTCTTGCGCCCGGGCACAACTCGTCGTCTCATGGCGCGGTGAGCAACGACCCGAAGAAGCCGTTCGACGCCCCGCCTCCCGAGACGCCATCGCTGTTGCAAAAAGACATGGACCTCGACCGTCGCAACCGCGGGGCGCCGAGCTTCGAGCAGCTGCGCACGCGGCCCACGGCGCCCATGAATGGGCCACCGGCCCCACGGCAAGCGCCCCCGTCACCGACCGAGTGGGCTCAGCGCCAACCCTCGGCGCCCGCGGTGGCTCGACCGGCGGCGATGCCGACGGTCACGCCCGCGCCGCCTCAAGCCGGAGGGGCGGCACCCCGCGACGGGGCGGTGCCTTCGCGGCTGAGCCCGTCTCGCGCCGCGGCCCAGCCGGCCGCTGCCCAGCGACCCGCGGCGCCACGAGCCGCGCCGAGAGAGCCCCCGGTGCCGGTGCCGGCGCCGTCGGCCCCCACCATTGAGAGCGAGCCGCTCGGCAACATTCACGAAATACCGACGCGCGTCGTGCGGCAGATGCCCGACGTGCCCAAAGACTTGCTCAAGACGGCGCCCGGTACGCCCGGTTTTGGGCAGCGACCGGTGGCGCGGCCGGCCCCGGCGATGGCCGCGCCCCGCCCAGCCGCCAAACCCGCGCCTCCCCCCGTCGACGAACCGGTGCCCACGTCGGGTGAATACGCAGCCGCCGAAGGTGACGAAGCGGCAGCCGCCGCGGCGCCCGAGCCCTCGCCGCCGGTGGCCAAGCCCGCCAAGGCCGCACGGGTTCGCCCGAATGCCCGCGCGGCGAGCCCCGAATACGAAGTCGTGGCTCGGCCGGCCTCGCTCTTTCGACGGTTGGTGTCGTGGGTCATCGACTCCGTCGTCATCACCGCGGTGGTGGGTGGTATGCTGGCGGTGGCGGTGCTGGTCATTTCGCCGACGGGGTTGCAGGCGGCCCGGCTGGCCTTGCTCGAGAAAGTGGCGATGCCGGCGGCCGCATTGTCGGTGCTCATCGCCTTTGTCTACACGGCCCTTTTCGCTTTTCTCTGGCAAGGTCGCACGTTCGGCCGCCGGCTGCTCGGCATTCACCTGGTTGACGGCACGGGTTCGGCACCAGGGCCGGTACGCGCCGTCATTCGCGCGTTGCTCTCGGTCGTGTCATTCGCTTTGTTCTTGGCAGGGTTTTGGTTGGCCCTGTTCGACCGAAAAGGTCAAACGCTGCACGACAAGTTGTCTCGCACATTCGTGGTTCGCCTTGGAGCCGACGCTTCGTAAGCTGCCCACCACATGCCCCAGCGCCTCGCCCAGCACCTGATCGCCAGGGGCCTGCTCAAAGCGAGCACGGTCGACGAAGCCATGCGCCGAATGGCGCGGCAGGGCGGCTCGCTCGACACGAACCTGCTCGAGATGACCGCGATTTCAGAAGCGGGCATGTTGCAGGCCGTCTCCGACGTGAGCGGTGTTCGCCTCGTGAACCTCTCTGACTTCGAGCCGAACCCCGAAGCGGGGCCGCTCATGCCGTTCAAAATGGCGAAGCAGTTGGGGGTGGTGCCGCTCTCGGTCGACGGCATTGCGCTGCACATCGCCTGCACGTACCCGATACCGCAGAACCAATTGAAAGACGTCGGGTTCTTGCTGGGGCGAAAGCTCGAATTGTGGGTGTCGCTCGAGTGTCGGGTGAAGAACTGGCAAGCCATGGTGTACGGGCAGCCGCTCGAGCCGCGCATAGCGCAGCTCGTGGCGTCGCTCGACCCGCCGAAGCGCATTTCAAAAATCGTGGCGCCGCCCGAAGTGCAGCGCCGCGCGGTGTCGACGCTCGAACACGAGTCGCTCTCGCCCGAAGTGCTCGAGCGCTTTGCCCGGGGAATCATCTATGAGCCCGTGCTGCTGTCGTCGCCCAAGAAAAAGGGCCCGAAGGCGCCCGGGCCCGCCCTGGGCGACGAAGACTCGAAGACGTCGGTCGTCGACCCGACGGCGTATTCACGGTACGCCGCCAAGTCGGCCGCGGCACTGGGAGACACCGACGCGGTGGCGACGATGGAGCAACCCGCGCCCAACGCCGAAGACGCGAACGACCGCACCCGGGTGCTCGACACCACGGGGTACGAAAACTTCGCCAAGGGTCTGTCGGGGTCACCCGCCGAGACGCTGCCTCCGACGGGCATTCGTTTCCCCGGAGGGGTGGCTCCGCCGCGGCGCAGCGCCCCGACGGCCGAAATGCCGACGGCGCGGGTGCATTCGGAGCCGGCGAATTGGGTACGCCCGGCCCTGCCGAGCCGCCCGGGGCTCGAGCGGCCCAGCGCCGCGCCTCCCCCGCCGCCGACGAGCTCGTCGCCCACGGTCGAAACCCCGGCGCTCAAGCCGGCCCCGGCGCTGGCCCCCCCGCCGCCCCCGCCCGACGCGGTCGACTCGAGCGCGGCGCCCACGCCCCCTCCGCCGCCCCCGCCTTCACCTCCGCAGCCCGCGCCGACGCCGGCCCTGCCCTCCAAGACCGCCGCGGCGTTGGCGGCGAGCGCTCAGGCCGACGACGGGGCGGTCGAACCGCCGCTCATCGAAGCCACGGTTTCGAGCGAATTCACCGAGCTTTCTGACAACGAAGCCGACTTTTCAGACGTGAACGCGGCCCTCGACGCCGCGCCGGCACCGGCCCCCGCGCCCGTGCGTTCGTCGTCTTCGAAGGTCGCGCCCGCGGTGGCGAAAGGCCCTCCGTCGCCGAGCCCTTCGGTACCGGCGCCCACCGCGTCGAGCGCCTGGCAGGTGGGCCCGGCGACTTCGTCGTTCAGCCCGCCGCCGACGCCGCTGCTGCCGGCGGTGCCATTGGCCGGGGTGACGCTGACGCCGGGCGACCCGAACATTTCGCAGTCGCCCCCGGGGCTCGGGCCGTCGAACGCCACCGAATGGACGCTCGCCCAAGCGCGCACCTCGCTCAAAGGCGCGACCCAAGACCGCGACGCGTTGGTGTCGGTGATGCTCGACTACGGCCGGCGCACATTCGAATACGTGGCGGCCTTCGCGGTGTTGCGCGGAGCGGCCTACGGGTGGGAAGCGCGCGGCGACGGCGATTTGTCGCCCATTCGAGAATTGGCCATACCGCTCGACGCGGCGAGCGTGTTTCGCACGGTGGCGCTCACCCGCGGCAGCTACGTGGGGCCGCTGCCGCCCGACGCGCTGAGCCAGCACTACTTGGCGCTGCTGGGCCGCAGCCCGCGCACGGTGTTCGTCTGGCCGGTCGAGGTGCAGTCGAAGTTGGTCGCCATCATTTACGGCGACTGTGGCGCGCGGCCGGTCAGCCAGCGCCGGTTGTCTGACTTCATTCTGTTCTGCCAAGACCTGCCGGCGGCGTTTCACGACCTCATCGTCTTTCGCAAGCTCAACCCTCCCGTGGCGCCGCAGTTCAGTGAGCCCTCGCCGGCGGGTCAGCAGGCCGAAGCGCCGACCGACGCCGACTGGTTTCACGGGCTCATGTCGTTGCTCACGGGGCCCGACCCGGCCGAGCGGTCGATGGCCATGGGTGAGCTGCTCAAGACGCCCGAGGCGTCGGCGCAGGCGTTGGCGGCCGCTTTCCCCGGGCCGACAGGGTGGTCGCGCTTGCCGGTGGTCGAGCTGCCCGAACCCGACGAATTGGGGCCGATACCCGGCGCCTTGGCGCGGCTCGGGGCGGTGGGCGCGGTGGCGCTCGCCCCGTTGCTCGATTCGGCCGACTCCGACACCCGGTACCTCGCGTTGTTGACGGCGGGCAGCTTGCGCTACCCCGACGTGGTCGACGGGGTGATGCGCGGGCTGTTCGACCTCGAGCCCGACATTTCTTCGGCGGCGCGTTCGGCCGCGGGGTGGCTCAAGTACCTGCCCGCGTTTCAGACGCGCATGCCCCAATTGCGCCAAGAGTTGGCGGCGAGCGACCCGTTGCGCCGCAGCTTGGCCGCGCGGGCCCTGGGCGTGTTGCACGACCGGGAGGCCATTGACGGGCTCATCAACCTCACGGGCAGCGAAGACGAATTGTGCGCCACCTCGGCCGCCGAGGCGCTCAAAGAAGTGACCCGCGCGTCGTTCGGTACCAACCCCCGCGCGTGGACAGCGTGGTGGGCGAGCGCCCGGAGTCGCCGGCGCATCGAATGGTTGGTCGAAGCGCTTTCGTCTGACGACTTCGACCTGCGCCTTTCGGCGATCGAAGAGCTCTCGCGTACCTTCGGCGACAACCACGGCTTCTTCGCCGACGGCCCGCGTGAAGAGCGAGCCAACTCGGTCGCGCGGTGGCTCGAGGTCATTGCCGGGAGACCCGACCTCGAGCTGTGAGGCGCTTCTTCCCGATGCGACCGAAGCCAAGTGGTCGCGTCGGCGGGCGGCCGAGCAAGCGCGGCCCAGCTCGACCGACCGAAGTGCGGTATACGCTTCGCCCATGCCCTCGAACCACACCTGGTCTGTCGCCGTCGCGTTGTTCGTCGTTGGTTGCGCACACGAGCCACGGCTCCAGCCTGAACCCGACCGCGAACTCTCGGGCCGCGAGCTCACCTTTTCTGGGTGGAAAGGGCAGCCCCTCGTGGTCACCGTCATCGACCACACGGCGTACGCGGCCGAAGACACGGGCCTCGTCACGAGCGTCAAGAGCGGCGTCGAGCAAGAGCTGGCCGCCCGAGGCGTCACGGTGGTGGAAACGGGCCCGAAGCAGCTCGTCATTGACCTTTCAAAAATCGACACCGAGTCGACCGACGGAGCGCGCGAGTGCGTGACGGTGCAGGGCCACGTCGAGATCACCGGTCAAAACCATTTGCCCAGTCAACAGTCGGTCTCGACCCGGTGCGTGTCGGTGGGCGGGGTCGGCCTGGGGCACGGCCGACGGCGTGGCGGTCGCGGGTTCAGCGCGAAGACGGCGGCACGAGCAGCGGCGTCGGCCAATTTGCAGGCGCGCTCGACAGTCGCGAGCAGTCAGCCAGGTGTTGATCGACCTCGAAGCGCACCAACCCCACTGACTGGCTTTCGATTCAGGGGTGCGATAGCCCACTGAAGACCCATGGCCCGCCCCGTCGACGTTTCGCCTTCGAACACGGTTGACCTGGTCGCGCTCGAGCGGCGCATGACCCGGGTGGTGCAAGAGCTCAAACAAGGGTTGGCTCGGCCGAGCGCCCCGGCCGCGGCCAAGCCCGGTGGTTGGGTGCCGACCCCCAACCTGACCCGAAACGACCTCGGGCCCTTCAGCCCCGCGGCGCGCGACACCTGGGAAGCGGCCAACCTCGTCATGGGCACGAGAACGGGGCGGGCGGGAGGCGCACCCGATGACGTCTTGCCGCTCGGCGCATTGACCGCTGAAGACCTCGATGCGCTCGAGCGGCTCGCGCTGCGGCTGCTGGCCCAGCTGGTGCCTCCAGGCGTGACCCAGGTGCCCCGCAGCGTGTTGGCCGACTTGCCCGACCACGTCGACGCCTACTGGCGCTCGACCTTCGGGCCGAGGTCGCTTGCGCCTCAAGGGCGCGATGCCATGGTGAAGTTCATTCGCGACGCCGCCGAAGACCTCGAATAGACCAAGCATTTCAGGCACTTCGAAAGCCACATGGGGCCGAGTTCACCTGAGGCTCTGAACCTTTTCGGGGGCGCTAACACCCCCTCTTCACCGGCTGTCACCACCAGCGAAGACGTCATGTCGGAGCCCACCACCACGGAGCTCGTCACCCGCGCCCGCCGAGGAGACGGGGCGGCGTGTGAAGTGCTCGTGCGCCGACATTTGCGAGCGGCCTACGCGGTGGCGCTGGCGGTGACGCGGGTGCCGGCCGACGCCGAAGACTTGGCCCAGGAGGCCTTCATGGTGGCGTTCGACAAATTGGACACTTGCCGCGAGCCCGAACGCTTCGGGGCGTGGCTGGTGCAAATCGTTCGTACTCGCTCGCTCAACCGGCTCGAGCAACGGCGGTTGCAAGAATCGACCGCGCAGAAGCTGCCCGCGCGCGACGAGGCGTTGCCCGCGGCGGCCGACCAGTACGGGTTGCGGCGAGAGTTGGCGTGCACTCGAGCACCTCTCGCCGATTCAACGCGAAGTGGTGCTGCTGCACGACCTGGAGTCGTGGACCCACCCCGAAATCGCCGTCGCGCTCGGCCTGAGTGAAGGCATGAGCCGCCAGCACCTCTTTCACGCCCGTCGCACCTTGCGCGACGTGCTTTCTCGTCAAGACGCACCGACCGCGGAGGTCTCCCGTGTCAACTGACCCAGACAAAATCGATTTCAGCGCGCTCGACCCTTCGCGGCACCCGGCCCGCTGGGAGGCGTTGGTGCAGCAGACCATGGCGCGGCGCCGAGCGGCGGCCGTGCACCCCCTGTTCGCCTCGTTGGCGTCGCGCGGCCAAGTCGCCTTGTTGCTCGCCGCGGCGTTGGCGGTCATGGCGTGGCTCCCCGTCGATTTTCGCGCCTGAGGCGGCCTCGGCCACGGCGTCGGTCGAAGGTGATGCCGCGACGCGCCTGGCCCAGTGGGCCTCGAGCGGCGACATACCGGCCGACGCGAACATGTTCGCGGCCTTTGGAGGAGACCATGTCAGTGAGTGACCCGAGCGCCCGACGCATTCACCTGACCTCGGCGTTGGTGGTGCTCGCGACGTTCATCGCCGGAGCGGCGGCTGGCGCCGCCTATGCCTCGTTCGCCCCGGGCCGACACCACCGGCACGGCCCCCGGCGGCCCGAGGCCGATGCGACCACCGTGGCTCGAGAGCCTCGAGCTGACGGCCGAACAGCAGCCCGCCGCGCAAGCGATTTTCGACCGCCACCACACGGCCATGCAGGCCATCATCAAAGAAAGTTTTCCTCGGGTGCAGGCCATCAACGAAACGATGGAAAATGAGCTGCGCACGTTGCTCACGGCGGAGCAGGTCAAGAGGCTCGAAGAAATGAAGCGGCAGCGCCCCATGGGGTTGATGCGCCCCGACGGGCCCGGCCGCGGCCCACCAGAACGACCGGGGCCACCACCGCCCGGCGGCCCGCCCCCGCCTCCGCCCGGCGAATAACCACGTCAGAAAGAAATGAATCAACGCGTCATTCGTTGAAACCAGAAGCAAGCACCGAACCTGGGTTGAGGGTGAGTCACCAGCTGGGCGCCCCCGAGCGCTTCACGTGGTGAACTCCATGCTCCTCACCGTCACCCAGGCGTCGGTCTTTTATGTGGGCGGGGGGCTCGTCAACCACCGGCCGACGTCGTATACCAGCCCACATGGGTCTGTTTCGTCTCTGGGCCGGCGCCAAGGTGAACGCCGAGCTGCCGGTGAAGGTCACGGCGTCGGTGCGTTTTCCCACTCCCACTGCGGCGCTGTTGGGCAGCAAGTCGGTCGAAGGTGCCCTCGCGGCGATGACGCAGTACGGGCAGCACCGAGAGGTGGCCTTGGCGGCGCTGACCACGACGACCCACGCGGTGAAGAGCTTGCGGGCTGAATTCGCCCAGTCGTCGGGTTTTTGGGTCGACGCGTTTCAGGCGAACCCGTTGTTGGCCATGCCCGAGACCCAACCGCCTTTCGTGCAAAAAGCCCTGTTGGCCAAGCCCACCACCGAAGCGGCACGTCAGGTGGCTCCGCTGGTGGCGCGGCTGCGGCGGGGTCTGGAGCGCAACCCCTCGGTCGACCCCAAAGCGTACGTCGACCTCAAGAGTCTGCGTGACGCGGTGAGCGACGGCAGCTGGGTCGGCCGGTTGCTTCGGCTCTGAAGCCGCCTCGCATTTCGTTGCGTCTTTGCTCGAAAAGCAAAAGATTGGTCGCATGACCGAGGCGAGCCATTTCATTGCCGGCCAGTGGGTGCGCCCGACGCAGCCCGACGGCGAGTTCACCGTGCGGAGCCCCGCCGACACGAACGACGTGGTCGGGGTGCACCCGTTCAGCCGAGCGCTCGTCGACGACGCGGTGCAGGCGGCTCGCGCGGCCTTCGGCCGGTGGCGTCGAACGCCCATGGCCGACCGGGTGACGGTGGTGCGCGGGTACCAAGCGGCGCTCAAGAAACACGCCGACGCCCTGGCCACCGCCATTGCCCGCGAAATCGGCAAACCCCTGTGGGAAGCGAAGACCGAAGTGCAGGCCATGGTGACCAAGGTCGACGTGACGGTGGCCGAGGGCGCGGCCTTCACCAAAGACCACCGCGTCGACGACCTGCCCGGAGAAATACGGCACAAGCCCCACGGGGTGGTGGCCGTCATTGGGCCCTTCAATTTCCCCGGGCATTTGCCGAATGGCCAGATCGTGCCGGCGTTGCTGCTCGGCAACACGGTGGTGTTCAAGCCCTCCGACAAGGGCCCCCAGACGGCGGTGGTCATGGCCCGATGCTTCGCCGAGGCCGGCCTGCCCACGGGGGTCTTCAACGTGGTGCAAGGCGGTGCGACGGTCGCCGAGAAGCTCACGACGCACGAAGGCATCGACGCCATTTTGTTCACGGGCAGCGTGCCGGTGGGGCAGCGCATCATCGCGGCGAACGCGCACCGACCGGGGTTGTTGGTGGCGCTCGAGCTGGGCGGCAAGAACGCGAGCCTCGTGCTCGACGACGCCGACCTCGAACGCACGGTGCGCGAAGTGGCGTTCTCGGGCTTCGCGACGGCCGGCCAGCGGTGCACCGCGACGAGTCGGGTCATCGTGACGGCGGGCATTGCCGACCGCTTCATTCACCGGCTGGCCGCGGCGGCGAAGAGCGTGAAGGTGGGCCACGTGTTCGACGCCGAGACCTTCATGGGGCCGGTCATCAACGAAGCGACCCGGGCCCAGCTGTTTCGGGCCCAAGCCCTGGCGAGGGCGAATGGGTTCGAGGCGGTCGCCGAGTCGAGCCCGGTCGAGGTGGCGGGTCGGCCTGGCTGGTACGTACGCCCCGGCGTTCACGTCGCGCCGCGCGGTCTGCGGCGGCTGGCTGGGTACACCGACACCGAGCTGTTCGCGCCCGACTTGTCGGTGCAGGTGGTGACGTCGGCCGACGAAGCGGTGGCTTTCGCCAATGAGTCGAGCTTCGGGTTGTCGGCGGCGGTGTTCACGTCGTCGAAAGAAGCGTTCGAAGCGTGCGCCGACGAGTTGAGGGTCGGCGTAATTCATTGGAACCGGTCGAGCGCTGGCGCGAGTGGCCGGCTGCCGTTCGGAGGCATCAAGGCCTCGGGCAATCACCGGCCGGCGGGCATTCTCATGGGCACGTCGTGCGTGTTTCCCCAGGCGGTGCTGTTGCCGACGGCGTCGCCGGGGGCGTTGCCCAGCTGGCCCGGCATTTCGTTCGGTTGAAGGGCGTCAGCCAGTGCAGGGTAGGCGCGCCCAATCGGTGAGTGTACTTTGGGCGAATGAGCGCGTTTTTGATCTGGGGTCACGACCCCCTCCACGCGACGCGGCCCGCGCACCTGGGCAGCGTCAGCCACCCAGACGTGAAGCGCTCCGAGTTGCGGCGCGGCACCAAGCTTCAAGCGGTCTGGTCGAGGGGTTCGGTCAACCTGACCGGCGCGTGCGACGGGCTGCCCGACAGTTTTTCAAGCCCCTTCATTGTCTCGCGGCGCGTGCGAGACTGGCTTTCGGGCCAGGCGTTGGCCGACGTTGAACTGTTGCCGGTGAACGTCGTGAACACCAAAGCCGAAGTGGTGTCGGGCGACTTCTTCTATGTGCGACCCCCGATGATCGACTGTGTCGACCTCGAGATGTCGCACGCGACCATCAACACCATCGACAACTGGTCGGTTCAGGCGGCCAAGGGCCTCGTGCTGCGCGAAGGTGCGGTGCCTCCGACGGTCAGCCTGTTTCGGCCCGAGCGCCTGCCCTCGACGGTCGTCATTCGCGTCGCTCTGGCCGATGCGCTGCGGGCCCAGGGGTTCTCGGGCGTCAGCCTCGAAACGCTCGAGTCGTTCGACGGTTTTCAGGCCCAAAGCGTCTACCGCGCCAGTGACCACGGCCACCGGGCGACCGCGTTGGCGAAGAAGGCGCCGCCGAAAGCAAAGGGCCCACCGGCCATTGCGAAGTACCTCGAAAAGACCCTCAAGAGCCCCGAAGACGCCGCTGAACTGTTCGACCACGAGCCCGCCCGACTGACGGTGCGCTTCTTCGAACCCGAGCCGCTCAAAGCGTGGCTGCTCGACGCGTACGCCGACGAGCTGACGCAGCTTGGGTGTGCCGAAGACGGCGAATGGAGCGATGAGCAGACAGTGCCGTTGGCGGCCGTCGCCGGGCCCAACACCAAAGGCAAAACGCTTTCGGCTTTCATGACAAACGCCATCGGGTGGGTCTTCTTCGATGGCACACTTTTCGTGACCACCACCGACCGGTGGGACCGCGACACCGTTCTCGACGGGCTCGACGCACTCATCGGCGACTGACACAATCGCCCTCGGTGCTTATGGGCCAAGCGCATCAAACAGTCGGGTCCGACATCTTGGCCATCTCTCGAGCGCTGAGCCTGACCGAGCACCTGCTCGGCGCTGAGCTGGCGTCGCGGGTGGTGAACGTGAAACCCGACCAGTGGTACCCCATTCACCTCTTGCTCGACGCGCTGATGCTGGTCGAAAGCAAGAGTGGGCCCGTGGTGCTGCGCCAAGTCGGGCGCAAGCTCTTCGAGTCGACCCACGCGCAGCGGGTGATACCGCAGGTCAAATCGGCCGCCGACCTCATCTTCAGCCTCGACGAGATGTACCACCAGGCCAACCGCGGCGACGACATTGGCGGCTGGGAGGTGCATTCGTTTCAGCCCGGCCGCGCGGTGCTCTTCAATTCGACTCCGCACCCGTGCCCGCTCGAAGAAGGCATTCTCACTCAGGCCTTCTCGTCGTGCAGTCTGCCGGTCTTCGTCAACCACACCCAGTGCAGGCGCCGGGGTGACTCGCGTTGCCAGTACGACTTGGCGTCGGTGCTTCACGATGAGCGTTGGCACGGCGGCCACCCGTTCGTCTGATCAACCAACCCGGTGAGCCAGTTTCGCAGGGTCGCGGGCCCTTGGCTGCGCGGGCCCTCGCCCGCCGGCCGAAGCGGCCGTTTCTGATTGGAGACGTCATGAAAAACAGAAGGAGGTTCATCATGTTGGCGGCGTTCGCCCTGGCGGCCTGTGGGCCTGAAGCGACCGCCCCCACCCTTGGCGCCCAGAATTCGGTCTCGGCCATCGAAGAGGGCCAGGGCCGTGGCTCAGGGGCGAGCCAGGCCGATTCAGGGGCCTGCCTCGTCGAAGCCGAAAACGCGTTCAAAGCCGGCAAGGTGTCGGTCGACGAATTCAACGCGCGCCTCGCCCAGTGCGCCGCGAGTACGACGCCCAGCCAACCGAACGACTGCGTGGCCGGCCTCGACGAGAAGCTCAAAGCCGGTGCCATGACCGAAGCGCAGTACAAAGACTTGGTGACTGGCTGCTTTGGAGGCACGGCGCCCGCCGACCCGGGCGCGGCCTGCGTGGCCGGCCTCGACGAGAAGCTCAAAGCCGGTGCCATCACCGAAGCGCAGTACAAAGACTTGGTTGCGCAGTGCGCCAGCGCGACCGGTGGTGGAACGAAGTAACCTCGAGCCAGTTCAGCCGAACTGATGGTTGGCGGCCGAACCTGAGCATTGCAGTGAAGTCTCGCCAGAAACGGCAGATCAGCTCAGGTGAACTTTGAGTGAAGGGCAACCGCGCGGCTTTCGCGAGGCCGTTGCGGTTCTTCGTTGGCTTTGCGTCGGTCAAAGGTGTGCATGTGACGGTTCTCACTCCACGCACGGTGTCGGCGCTCGAGCCGAGCGAGGAGGAGGGTTTGCGCGAATTGCTCGCACACGCCATGAGCCAGCGGTGGGCGCAGGAGCGGCTGTACCGAGACTGGGTGAACTTCGTCGGTCACGTGGCGCGGGCGGCGGGCGTCGCCCCCGCAGAGCTCGAAGACGTGGTGCACGACACCTTCATCACGGTGTTCGCCTCGCTCGGGCAGCTCGAGTCGCCTGGCGCGTTTCGCGGGTGGCTGGCGAGAGTCACGGTGCGACAGGTGGGGCGTCACCGGAGGTGGCGGCGGTGGCTCTCGGTCTTCACCCACCCGGGCGACGAAGCCCGCGCGTGGGAGTCGCTGTTGGCGGCGGGCGCCTCACCCGACGTCGTTGCGGAGGTACGACAAGTGGGCCAGTTTCTTGAGCGCCAGAGTGAACGCGACCGACTCGCGTGGGTGCTGCATCGGTGGCAGGGGCTCAGCTTGTCAGAGACGGCAGTCGCGAGCGGTGCGTCGGTGGCCACCGTCAAACGGCGCGTGGCCGACCTCGACGAAAAACTTGAGCGCTGGCGTCACGCCGAAGGCGCTCCGGAGCTTTCTCCATGAAACCGAACCCACCTCCTCCATTTGGGCCGCCGCTGCCCCCAGACGCGGTCGAGCGCGTGTGGCAACGGCTCGACCGACGCGGCGCTCCGACCCCGACGCGGCGGTGGTGGCCGTGGGTCGTGGTCGCGGCCACCGCGGCGGCGGTGCTGGCGGTGGTGTGGGGTTGGCCTGTCGTCGCCCCCGCGCGCTCACTCGTCGACGGCTCGGTCATCGACGAGCAAGTGACGTTGTCTGACGGCAGCCACCTGACCCCGAGCGTCGGGGCCTCGGTCGAGGTCGTGCACGCGACGCCCGAGCTGGTGCGCTCGCGGCAAATGCGCGGTCGCTGTCACTACGCGCTGGGCACCGCCACCGAGTCGCACCGTTGGCGGGTCGAGACACCGCTGGGCTCGGTCGACGTG
>JBGAIY010000189.1:0-14717 GCA_044225205.1 Myxococcaceae bacterium
GGTGTGGTGCGCGGCGAGCTCTTTCACATACTCGGGCGAGCGTTCGGCCAAGTCGTAGCGAACTCCCGAGGCGATGAAGACGTGCTTCACGCCCTCTTCTTTTCGAACCTCTTGCATGAGGTGAATGAGCGGGCCGTGGTCGGTGCCCAAGTTTTCGCAGACGCCGGGGTGCACGCACGAGAGCTTGCGGCACTTCGCTTCGATGTCTTCAGACTTGCACTTGAGCTTGTACATGTTGGCGGTGGGGCCGCCCAAGTCGGTGACGGTGCCGCGAAAATCGCCCATGCGCCGCAGTTCGCGAATTTCGCGCAGCACGCTCGCCTCTGACCGGCTCTGAATGACGCGCCCTTCGTGTTCGGTGATCGAACAAAACGTGCAGCCACCGAAGCACCCGCGCATGAGCACGACCGAATGCTTCACGGTTTCGAACGCGGGTATGCGTTCTTTGCCGTACATGGGGTGCGGCGCGCGAACGAACGGCAGGTCGTACATCTCGTCCATCGCGACGTTGTCGACGCCGAGGCTCGCGTCTCCCACGCCGTCGCCGAGCGGTTCTGCCGGAGGGTTGAAGAAGACGCCCCGGCTGCCGTGCCGCTGGGCGACGGGCCGCGCGTTGCCGGGGTTGGTCTCCATTTGAAAATCGCGCGACATGCGCACGAACGCGGCCTTGTCGACCGACACCTCTTCGAAGCTGGGCAACACCACCGTCTTGCGGTCGGCGGCGCGCTTGGCGGGGTCGGCTTCGAGGCGCTTCATTTCGGCGTCGGAGACGAGGTACGCGGTGCCGCGAACGTCTTTGAGGTCTTCGACGCGCTCGCCGTTCTTGAGCCGCTTGGCGATTTCCCACACGGGGCGCTCGCCCATGCCGAAGACGAGCAGGTCGGCTTTGGCGTCGAGCAGAATCGAGCGGCGCACCTTGTCGCTCCAGTAGTCGTAGTGGGCGATGCGGCGCAGCGACGCTTCAATGCCACCGAGCACGATCGGCACGTCGGGGTACGCCTCGCGACAACGGTTCGCGTAGACAATGGTGGCGCGGTCAGGCCGGCAGCCGGTTCGGCCTGACGGGCTGTACTGGTCTTCGCCGCGGTTCTTCTTCTGCGACGTCAGGCGGTTCAACATCGAATCGAGGTTGCCGGCGGCGACTCCAAAAAACAGGCGCGGCGCCCCCAACGCCTTGATTGGCTCGGCCGACTGCCAGTCAGGCTGGGCGATGAGACCGACCCGAAACCCGCGGCCCTCGAGAAAGCGGGCGATGAGCACCGGCCCGAACGCGGGGTGGTCGACGTAGGCGTCTCCGGAGACGATGACGATGTCGACGGCGTCCCAGCCGCGGGCTTCGAGGTCGGCGCGGCAGGTCGGTAAAAAGCGAGAAGCCGCCGAAGAAGAAGCCGAGAGTTGCACCAGCGACGCCATGGTCTGCCAAGCCCTACCCCGCCCACGCCAACGCGCGCAACTCAACGCACCTCGCTGAATACCCTTCTTCTTTCAAACGGTTACAAACCGTTCACCAGCCCAGGCGCACCCCGGCGAGCGCGGTGACGAAGAAACCGACGCGGGCGGCGGGGCTGATGGGGTCGGTGAGCGTGCCGCCACCGAGGCCGAAGAGCAAGAAGCGCCAGGCCACTTCGAGGTCGGCGACCACGCGGAGCAAGTCGTTCGTGACGAGCGGCAGCCAGGCGATGTTGAAGCCGACCCGCATGGTGGGGGTGTCGACGAACGCGACGCCGAGCGCGGGGCCGAGCCCAAAGCCGCTGAAAGAACGAGCCGTGGTGCCGAGGGTCGAATCGAAGGCGCGGTATTCGGCGGCGGCCCCGAGACCGATTCGGCCGAAGAACCAGCGAACCGCGGCGCGGCCTTCGATTTCACGTTGGGCGCCGGTGCCTCCGGCTTGGGCGAGAAAGCGACCATTGATGCGCACTTCGAGGCCGCTGGCGAGGCCGTCGGCCGGGGCGGTGCCCCAAAAACCGAAGTGCAATTGCGCGTCGACGCCGAACATCGGCCCGGTGGCGGCGCCGTCTGAACTCGAGAGCGAGCCGTAGCCGCCTTCGACCTGAAGCCCGAGCGAGCCGCGAGCCCGTTCGCTGCTCTCGTCGATTTCGATGCGGTCGGCTTTGACCTTCGCGTCGGCGAAGCGCTTCTCGGCGTCGGCCCTCGACCGTTCGGCGTTGGCGGCTTCGGTGGCGAGCATGCCCGCGGCGGGAGAATGTTCTTCGAGCGCGACCATGGCGGCCTTCTGCTTCGCGGCGGCGTCGGCGGTGGCCCGCTCGAGGTCGGCCTTGGCGTCGGCCACGAGCTGGCTCTTTTGTTGGCGGGCTTGCGCCAATTTCGCCTCGCGGTCGCGCACGAGTCGTTCTTCTTCGGCGCGGGCGGCCTTCTTTTCGGCCTCTTTCTTTTCACGCTCGGCGCGCTCGACCGCGTCTTCTTGGGCGAGCCGGGCCTGTTCGTCGGCCTTGGCGCGTTGGCGGGCGTCTTCTTCGGCGCGGCGCTGGGCGGCCTCTTGGGCCTGCTGCTGCTTTTTGACGGCTTCGGCTTGGGCGCGGGCCTGCGCTTCGGCGCGTTGGCGGGCTTCGTCTTCGCTCTTTTGGCGGGCCTCTTCGGCGAGCTTGGCGGCGGCGGCGGCGGCAGCGAGGCGTTCGGCTTCGGAGCGGTTGGCGAGCTGTTTTTGCTGGTCGACGTTCGCTTGTTCACGGCAGCGGGCGTAGGTCGCGTTCACCCACGCCGCGTACTTGGGGTACTCGTCGTAAATGGCTTGGCGCTTCGTCGCTTGGGCGAGCCTTCGCATGGCGGCGGCGTTGAGCAGGGCCGGCTCTCCGGTGCAGGTGGTGTCGGTGGCCGAGGGCCCGGCGCCGAAGCTGCGCGAGAGCACGTACATTTGCCCAAGGTACGGCATGAGCATGTCGCGCAGCCACGCGCCTTCGTCGAACGAGATTTGGGCCTTCAGGCTGGCGGCGAGCAACGTCGAGCACTCGAGGCGCGCTTGGTCGCACGCGTCGGTGTCTTGGGCGCACGCGCCGGCGGCTTTTTGAAACGCCTGGGCCACCTGTTTGTCTTGGGTCATCGCCATTGAAAGCGCCCCCAAGTCACGAATGCGCGGCGGGTCACACGGGTCGGCGGCACCCACCGACAGCGACGAGATCACGGCGAAGAAGAGGCTCATGCGCCGCGAACCATACACCCTCACCCAGAATGGGCGAACAGTCGCACCCCGCCTGTCGGCACGAGCAGCCGGCGGCCGAGCTGAAAGGGGCGGCAGGGCCCTTCGGGGCCGGCGCCGCCGAGGGGCTCACCGTCGCGGTCGACAAAGGGCATGGGCGGCCCAGCCGGGCTTCGGCCGTCGGGGCGTACTTCGACCGAGCACGCCTCGTCGTCGCTCTCGGCCCACACGTGCAGCGCGCCGTCGAACTCGAAGGCCCCGCGCACGAGCGCGCTGCCCACTTCGAGCAGGCTGCCGACCGAGCGTGGTGCCGCGGGCGCAGCAACATCGACGAGCCAGGCGCCCGAAGCCAACACAGACGACTCGTCGATGCTCGACAGCGTACTGCTTTGGGGGCCGGGCACCTCCCACCAGCCGTTGCGAACCGCGATCAGGGTGTGATCGCGAGTGAACAGGGGCACCGCGCGGGTGAGCAACGCTTCTTCAATGTCGTCGGGGGTGACACCGCTCGGCACGACGTGAACGAGCAATTTGGGG
Source organism: Myxococcaceae bacterium (assembly GCA_044225205.1). Taxonomy (GTDB): domain Bacteria; phylum Myxococcota; class Myxococcia; order Myxococcales; family Myxococcaceae; genus JAEUJT01. The sequence continues at coordinate 3,692 of JBGAIY010000189.1, forward strand.
CTGGCGGCGTCGCCCAGTTCGAACAGGCGCAAGCCGCCACTTTCGACGCAGAGCACCCGATCATCGACGAACACCGCCCCCGTCACAGGATACGGCACCTCGATTCGGGCGACCTCTCGAGGCGCTGGGTCGGCGAGCGAAAAGAGCACGACGGCGCCCGAATTGTGCGAGCGGCGCCCACCGTTCACGTCGAGCACGACGGCGAGGAGCGGCCCCCGCAGCGCCACCGCGACGGGGCCTCCACCCGTAAGGGGCCAACGGTTCACCACCGTCAGGTCGTCGTGGCGCAGCTCGGCAAGCATGCCCTGCCAAAACGAGCGTTCGATGGCCCACACCCGACGCCCGTCGTGACAGGCCGCGTTGAACGGCGGCGATGCACCCGACACCGTGGTCACCGTCGGGCGCTTCGAATCGGGAGCGACGAGGAGCCGAGTGGCCGACTGACCGCACAAGAGCACGCGCTCGTCGTCGAGGCGCACGGGCGTGAACTTGTCTTCGACTGGCAGGTCGTGAACGAGCGACCACCGGGCGGCTTGATCACCGGCAGCTACGGCAATGAGCGGCTCGTCGCAAGTCAGCTCGAAGGTGCCCGGCGGCAGTGGCGCTTCGAGCGCCTTCAGTCGTTTCTTGAGCACTCCCTTCAAACGAAAAAAGTGCGACGGCTCGACGTCGTCAGAATAGGCGTTGAGGTTCTCTTCGCCATGCTCGTCAAGGTCTTCAATGACGGCGGCCAGCGCGCTGAGCGCGACCCGTAACAATTCGGGTTCATTCGGCCGTTGCTCGAGTGCCGTTTCACAGGCCCGAACGGCGCCGTACGGGTCGCTGCCCACGAGCTGCGCCAAGGCTTCGACGGTGAGTTCCTTCGACGTCGGCATGCGCCCGAGCCTACTCGGCCGAAGCCGAGCCGCCCATGCCGACGAGGGCCTGTTCGAACGCCTTCACGAGCTTTTTGCCGTCTTCGGGCGGCAGTTCTTTCGCCAGGCGGGTGACGCGGTCGACCAGCGAGCGAAGGCGGTCGAGGTCTTTCTCGGCGCCGGCCTGAGCGACGAGCGACTGGGTCAGCGCCAACGCTTCGGTGAAGTGGCCCAAGTCGGTGTACGCGTCGACGACCGCAATTTTCACGTCGGCGGGCCTGGTCGCGTCGGCGGCCAATGCGTCGAGGTCGGCCTTGGCTTCGGCCGTTTCACCGGCGGCGGCCCGCATCAACGCTCGCGCCGACCCGACCCTCACGGGAAAGAGCGACTCTTCGACGGCGGTGAGCCGGTCGGCTTCGACGCGCTTCTTCTTCTGAGCGAGCGCGGCGCCCATCGAGTCGAGTACTTCGACCCAGTCGTCGCCGAGGGCGAGCATCACTTCGACTTCGAAGGCGTCGCGGCGCTCAGACGGCGACGGCGGCAATTTGGCCAAGTACGCCTCGACGACTTTGAACCGGGTCTCGCGGGTGCCGTCGTCGGGTTTGTCGCCGAGTGCCTCGTCGAGCGACTTGAGCAACGCGATGAGCGCAAGGGCGAGGTCGACCGGCGCGAGTTGACCGGGCAGGAGCCGGTGCCACAGCTCTTCGGCGGCGGCGATGGGGAAGCGCGAGAACTGGCCCGTGCCTTTCCACGAGTCGTGCCAGGCGTGGGCAATGGCGACGGGGTACTGCTTGCCGGCCAGCTCGGTGAACGCGCGCTCATCGGTGCTGACGCCGTAGTGCTTGAGCGTGCCGAGAATCGCCTCGGTCGAATACGCCGTCAGTTCGCGCTGTTGCCAGTTCTTGTCGACGCGCTCAGTGGTGGCCATGGTGGCCTCCGACGTGTTCGTGCGCGAGGGTGAAGCGTTTGAGCACTTCTTCGCGGTACACCGAATCGGTGTCTTGCGACTTCTGCAGCGCCGAAGCCAGCAAGTGAGCGACCGAGTCGGCGACGGGCCACTGTTTGTTTTGGGCGGCGGCGTCGAACAGCGACAGCCCGACGGGCTTGAGTTCAGCCCAGGCTTCGGCCTGAAAGAGCGCGTCGACGGCGGCGTGCCGGGCGAAGACGTCTTTGTTGGCGTCACCGCCCAACGCGACGAGTTCTTTGAGGGCGGCTTCGCGGTCGCCGGTGAGCGCGCGTACCAGCGCCGTCACGGCTCCAACCCGGTCGAGAAAAATGTCTTCGTGCAAGCCGGCGAACTTGAGCGCCACCTCGCGGTGACCGGCCTTGGCGAGGGCCTTGGGCAAGTCGTTGAAAGCCTGGTGAAAGCGCTCGAGAAAGCCAATGAGTTCAGAATTGAACAAGTTGCGCAGTTCACCGGGGGCCGGCAACGAGCTCTTTTTCTGGTCGAACTGAGCGAAGACTTCGGCGGTTTCGTCGGGTTGGCCCGAGAGCAACGCGCTCGACTTCACGATGGCGTTGATCACGGTTTGGGCGAGCTGAAACGGCGTCAGCCGGTCGGGGAAATAGCGGGTGAGCAGCTCTTCGGCCGCCGCGTAAGGAAACTGCTGAAACTGGCCGGTGCCTTTCCACGCGGTTTTCCACGCTCCGGCGATGTGGAGCGGCGTGGAGTCTTTGGCGAGCTCACGAAACGACGCTTCGTCAACCGACACGCCGTAGTGGCGAAGCGTGTTGAACACCGCGTCGGTGGAATAGCCGGTCAGGCCCTTCGTCTTCCACCCCTTGTCGACTTTGTCTTGGTTCTGAGCGCTCATGGCGGCGCGGTGTAGGGCAGTCGTGCACCGCTCGCCAGCGCAATTGTGACGTGCCAAAACAGGCGCCGCATGGAGACGACCGTCACCTGGTACGGCACCGCGACCGTCTTGGTCGAATCAAGCGACTTCTGCGTCGTGAGCGACCCGGCCTTCGACCCGGTGGGCAAGACCCAGGTACTCGGGTGGAGCCCGTTGACGGGGTCGATTCGGTATTCGCGCACCACGGCGGCCGCGGGCGCGGTCGACGCGATGCCCCAGCTCATCGACTTGGTGTTGGTGAGCCACGACCAACACATCGACAATTTTGACGACGCGGGGCTCGAAGTCGCGAAGCGGGCCCGGGTGGTCGTGACGACCGAGGCGGCGGCGCGGCGGCTCAAGCGACGAGGGGTGGCGAATGTGGTGGGGCTGGCTCCATGGCAAACGCACATCGTGCCGGCGGCGAGCGGCGCCGACGTCAAAGTGACGGCGACGCCAGCGCGACACGGGCCGCTGTTCAGCCAGGTGGTGACGGGGCCGGTCATTGGGTTCATGCTCGAGTCGCCGCAGCGGTTTTCAGGGCCGGTCTGGTTCACGGGCGACACGCGCTGGTTTCGCCCGTTGAAGCGGGTGCTCGAGCAATTTCAGCCGAAGACCCTGGTGGTGCACGCGGGCGCGGCTTCGTTTTCGGGGCTGACGTTCTCAATGACCGCGCGAGAAGTGGCCGAACTGCTCGAGCGGGTACCGGCGGCCCGAGCGGTGCCGGTGCACTACGGGAGCTGGAGCCATTTTGCGCAGGGAGAGAACGAGCTGCGCGCCGAGGCGGCGCGGGCTGGGCCTTCGGTGGCCGACCGCATCGACTGGCTGACGCCGGGCGTGGCCCGAGTGCTCAGCTGGTAGCGCGGTGCCGAGCCCGTGCATTTCATGGAGTCTCGCGAGCGCTCGCAGAATCGGCTCGGCTGAGGTTCGGGCTTCGGAGCGTGCGGTCATTCACGGGGCCCGACGTGCTGATGACGAAGAAGGCGACCTCGTCGAGCGCGAAGAACAGCTCATCGGTCGGGCAGCGAAGGCCGTCTCCGGGTGCCCCACAGTCGGTGCGCACGAAGACTCTCGTCAGGCCACCCTGGCGAATGGTGAGTCGCTCGTGAGCAGGTGAAGTCACCACGGCGCTCGAGACTTGGGCGAGCGGTTCGTTGGGCACCTCGCGCCACCAGGCCGCCTCGAGCCGGTGCCACAACCGGTCGACCTCACGGGCGGGCAGTGGCCGAGCCCAACGGTGCCCGCCAGAATTCACCGTGGCGCTGGCCCCGGCCTGGTCGCCGTCAATGGAGCCCGTCGAGCGTTCACCGTGATGCGCGACGAGCCAGTCGATGCGAAAGGGCCCGTCACGCACAGCGGGCGACTCGAGCGCGCGCCGCCCGCAGGTGGCCCACCCATTGAGTGCGCCGAGGCCGAGCGCGGCGGCGACCGCCACCCCACCCCACCACCGAGTCAGGCCAGCCATGTGAGCCCAGACACCATGGCCCGAGGCGAAGTTTTCGACCGTGTGGCGCGTGGCGGCCCGGGCTGGTGACCGCGCGGGGGGCGGCCGGGCACGAAAACCCTGAGTGATCTCGTGTCATTCGGTCTGGGCCCGTTGTGACAAAATGTCACGCAGGCTTCGTTTGAACCGAGAAAAACCCAACAATATCACTGCACTGAATGGCACTCGGCTTGCTCAACGCTTGAGTTGCCGTGGAGCTCCTCTTCAAACGCCACTTTTGGGTCGTTCACCTGCTGTTCATCTTCGCAGCGGCCTTCTTCGTGACGAAGACGGTCAACGCGTTCGTTGAATCGCGCATCATTCCACTCCCGACGGGAGGGGCGAAGGCCACGACCAAGCCGAAGGTGGTCGAGCCGGTGCCGCAGCTGAACGTCGACCGGCTGGCGAAGCTGACGGGCTTGCCGGTGCCCAAGCCTGAAGTCGAGGTCAGGGAGCCGGTGCCAGCGGCGGCCGACTTGAACGCGGCGCCGGTGAAGAGCGGCCTGCGGGTGAAATTGCTGGGCACGCTGGTGTCAGAAGACAGCCCCAAGTGGTCGATCGCGTCGATTCAAGACGTGGCGACGCTCAAGTCAGACACGTACATGGTCGACGACGTGGTGCAGGGCGCGAAGGTGCTCGAAATCGAACGGTTGCGGGTCATCGTGCTCAACAACAACCGGCGCGAGTACATCGACGGCACGCCGGGCGACGGCAATTCGGTGGTGGCGCCACCGCCGGTGGTGGCTTCGGCGCCAGTGCGGCCGGGCAACGACGGCGCGCCGCCTTCAACGGTGTTGGGCGCGGGGGTCAAGCAGCTGTCTGAAAACGACTACGAGATACCGCGCGACGAAATCAACAAGACGTTGTCGAACTTGAACGACGTGGCGATGCAAGCGCGCATCGTGCCGGCGTTCAAAGACGGGGTGGCGCAGGGCTTCAAGCTGTTCTCGATTCGCCCCGATTCGATTTACACGAAAATTGGCATTCAGAACGGCGACGTGATCAAGCGCATCAACGGCCTTGACATGAACAGCCCCGAGAAGGCCCTCGAAATTTACTCAAAGCTCAAAGACTCGTCTCGCATCGACATTGAAGTCGAGCGCAATGGCGCGGCAGTTCGCAAGACCTACAACGTTCGCTAAAAACCAAATGAAACGCATTCTTCTCGTCACGCTGTGCGCGGTGGTTTCGTCAGTGGTGGCTCACGCGCAGCCCGCCCCTCCTCCTCCTCCCCGGCCGGGCAACCCCGCGGCGGCGGCTGCTGCCGGTGCGGCGGCGGCCAGCCCGGGGGCGACCATTGCGCCGCGCAAGCCGTCGTGCGTCGAAGCGAGCCGCAGCGCGCGCTACGAAATTTACTTCGACAAGGTCGAAATCGAAAAGCTGGTTCAGACGGTTTCAGACGTCACCTGCAAGACGTTCATTTTGGGCGAAAACATTCGCGGCAAGATTTCGATCATCGGGCCGGCGAACGGCAAAGTGCAGGTCGATTCTGAGCAGTTCTACGCTGCGTTCTTGGCGGCGCTCGACGCGAACAGCTTGGCGGTCTACCCGCACGGCCGGTTCTTGAAGATCGTCGACAAGCAGCGGGCCAAGCAGTTTCCGATACCGACGATTACCGACACGAGCGAGCCGTACACGACCAACGAGCAAATGGTCACTCGCATGTTCAAGGTGAAGAACGTCGAAGTCGAGCAGCTGCGCGGGGTGTTGCAGCAGCTGGTGACGCCGTCGGGCGACACGATACCTTTTCAGCCCGACACGATCATCATCAACGACTTGGGTTCGAACATGCACCGGCTCGAGAAGATCGTCGAGCAGCTCGACACGCGGGCGACGGGCGACGAAATGCGGGTGTTGCAGGTGTCGTACGCGACGGCGCAAGACATTGCCGACAAGATCACGAAGTTGTTCGAGTCGAAAGGCGCGAAGCCCGGTCAACGGCCGGGCGTGGTGGCGCCACCTCCGCCGCCAGCCGGGGCGCCTCCCGCGGCGGCGAGCCCGGCCGACCCGGGTTCGAGCGGTGGGCCGGCGACGCTCACCCAGCTGATACCCGACGAGCGCACGAACAAGCTCATCATCATTGCGAGCCCGTCGGCCATGGAGCGCATCATGAGCCTCGTGCGCGAGATCGACATACCGATTTCGGGCGAAGGCCGAATCAACGTCTATTACCTCGAGAACGCGAACGCCGAAGACGTGGCGTCGACGCTGCAAACCTTGGCGCAAGGCACGGCGAACCGGCCGAAAGCGGGCGGGCCTCCGCCGCCGGCGGGTGCGGCTCGCCCGGCGACGAGCGCGGCCGAGCTGTTTCAAGGTGAAGTGAAGGTGTCGGCCGACAAGTCGACGAACGCGCTGGTGATCATCGCCAGCCAGAACGACTACCGGTCGCTCGTTCGGGTGATCGAGAAGCTCGACATTCAGCGGCGCCAAGTCTTCGTCGAAGCCGTGATCATGGAAGTGAACCTCGACCGCAATTCTGACTTGGGCATCAACGTGCACATGGGCCTGCCGCTGACGACCGACCAGGGCACGGTGCCGCTCTTCTTCGGTACGAAGTACAGCAGCACGGGCCTGCCGCCGTCATTGAGCATTGCGAACTTGGTGAACCTGGGCGGGTTCTTGGCCGGCCTCCAGGGCCCGACGATACCGAACCTCACCATTGGTGGTTTGCAGATACCGGCGTTTGGCTTGGTCATCAACGCGCTGCAAAAGTCGAGCGACGTGAACGTGTTGTCGACCCCGCACATTTTGACGACCGACAACGAAGAAGCCGAAATCACGGTGGGCCAGAACGTGCCGTTTCAGTCGGGGTTTTCGGCCGGCGGGTTGGGCCTGGGTGGGTTGGGCGGCTTGTCGGGTCTGTCGGGCACGTCGGGCTTGGGGGCGTTGGGTGGCCTCGGCGCGTTGGGCGGCTTGGGCGGGTTGGGCGGCACGCCGATCGGGCAAATTCAGCGCCAGAACGTCGACCTGAAGTTGTCGGTGAAGCCGCAGATCAACGAGTCAGACTACGTGCGGTTGGTGATCACCGAACAAATTGAAGAAATCGCCTCGCAAGACGCGGTGTTGGGCCCGACCACGTCGAAGCGGAGCGCGAAGACGACGGTGATCGCCAAAGACCAAGAGACGGTCGTCATTGGCGGCATCATGCAAGACCGCTTGGTCGAGAGCGTGTCGAAGACGCCGGTGTTGGGCGACATACCGTTGTTGGGCAACTTGTTTCGGCAGCAGTCGCGCCGCAAGGTGAAGACGAACCTGTTGCTGTTCTTGACGCCCTACATCATTCGCGACTCGAGCGACTTTCGGCGCATTTTCGAGCGCAAAATGAAAGAGCGGCAGCAGTTCGTCGAGCAGTTCTACGGCGCCACGACGTCGTACGACGTGGCGATTGATTTCAACCGCAAGCCCGGCCCCATCGCCCGCATGACGCAGGTGTTGAACCGCGAAATGGGCAAGATTGAAAATGGCGGGCCGGGGGTGAACGGCGAGAAGCTGATCACGCCGAGCGCGCCGCCGGCCAAAGAGCCGCAGACGCAACCGGCGCCCTCGCCCGCGCCTTCGGCCGTGCCCGCGCCGCTGACTGCGGTGCCGGTGAAAGAACCCAACATCGAGACGCTGAAAGCGGCCCCGTCTCCGGAGATTCAATGAGTCAGCCGAGCGACATTCGCCGTGAGGGCACGACGACCGAGCGCACCCAAATGGTGACGCACGGGCCGGCGTACCTGTTTGGGCGGCCGCTCGGAGAAATTCTGGTACAGCAGTTTCAGTTGGGCCGCGACAAGCTCGAAGAGGCCTTGGCGGTGCAAGCCGACAAGGGCGGCCGGCTGGGTGAAATTCTGGTGGGGCTCAAGGCGGTCACCGAAGAACAGGTGACTCGGGCGCTCGCGGCGCAGCTCGACCTCGACTACCTCGACGCCATTTCGAACGACGACATCGACCCCGAGCTGCTCAAGAAGGTGCCGATCAACTTCGCGAAGAGCGCGAAGATGGTGCCGCTCAAGCTCGAAAACGGGGTGGTGGCGTTGGCGGTGGCCGACCCGCTCGACACCGCGGTGCTCGACCACGCGCGCATGTTGTTGGGCGGCGAGGTGAACGCCCACATCGCCCGAGCGACGACGATCATCGACGCGATCAACGCGGTGTACGACCGCAGCCTCAACGAGGCCGAGCAAGTCGTCGACGAAATGGAGGCGCAAGACATCGAGGCCGCCGAAGCGGTGCTCGAAGAAGCGCAAGACCTCCTCGACACGGGCGACGAAGCGCCGATCATTCGGTTGGTGAACTCGCTGTTGTTTCGCGCGGCGAAAGAACGGGCGAGCGACATTCACATCGAACCGATGGACCGCGAGTTGGTCGTTCGGTTTCGCATTGACGGCGTGCTGTTGAACATCATCAAGCCGCCGAAGCGGTACCAAAATTCGATCATCAGCCGCGTGAAGATCATGGCGCAGCTGAACATTGCCGAGAAGCGGTTGCCGCAAGACGGGCGCATTCGCATCAAGCTGGCGGGGCGCGACATCGACATTCGCGTGTCGACGATACCCACGGTGCACGGTGAGAGCATCGTCATGCGGTTGCTCGACAAGAACGCCACCCTGCTCGACCTGGCCGAAATCGGCATGGGCCACGACATCTTGAAGTCGATGGACGACGTCATTCACCGCTCGCACGGCATCATTCTGGTCACGGGGCCGACGGGCTCGGGCAAGACGACGACGCTGTACGGCGCGCTGAGCCGAATCAACACGCCCGAAGTGAAAATTTTGACGGTTGAAGACCCGGTCGAATACCAGCTCAAGGGCATCAACCAAATGGCGATCAACCCGAAGATCGGGCTGACCTTCGCTTCTGGGCTGCGGAGCTTCTTGCGGCAAGACCCCGACATCATCATGGTCGGTGAAATTCGCGACAAAGAGACCGCGGAAATCGCGATTCAGGCGTCGCTCACGGGCCACTTGGTGTTTTCGACGGTGCACACCAACGACTCGGCGGGCGCGGTGACCCGCTTGGTCGAAATGGGCATCGAGCCGTTCTTGGTGGCAAGTTCGCTGACCGCGGTCATGGCGCAGCGCTTGGTGCGCCGGGTGTGTCGCGAGTGCCGCGAGCAGTACCGCCCGACCGACGAAGAAATCGCCAAGTTGGGCATGAGCCGCGACCGGTACCGGGCGCTGGGCAGCGACTTCGCGTACCGCGCGGTCGGGTGTTCGGCGTGTGGGCGCAACGGGTACCGCGGCCGTTCGGGCATTTATGAATTGCTGTTGGTCGACGACGACGTGCGGCAGCTGATTTTGAAGAACGTCGACTCGGGCACGATCAAGAAGAAGGCGACCGAGAAGGGCATGCTCACGCTGCTCGACGACGGCGCCATGAAAGTGGCCCAGGGCGAAACGACCATCGCCGAAGTCTTGTCGGTCACGCAGGAGGACATGTAACCGCCATGGCCGTCTTCGAATACAGAGGGCTCAACGCCGCCGACAAAGCCGAGACGGGCATGAAAGAGGCCGACTCGCCGAAGACGCTGCGGGCCCTGCTGCGCAAAGACGGCATTTTTCTGACCGAGGTGGTGGGCCAGGCCGAGGGCGGGCTGAAGGCGAAAGCGGGCGCGGCCGGCCAAGTCAGTCAGCTGGCGAACACCGACATCAACTTGCGCAAGCTCGGGCGCGGCCGGGTGACGACCGACGACATCGCGATCATGACGCGGCAGCTGGCGACGCTGTTGGGCGCGGGCGTGGCCCTGGTCGAGGCGTTGGCGGCCATGGTCGACCAGGTCGAAAAAGAGCAGCTCAAGCGCATCGTTTCTGACGTGAAGCAGCGGGTCAACGAAGGCAAGTCGCTGGGCGATTCGCTGCAAACGCATTCGAAGATCTTCGGCAATTTGTACGTGAACATGATTCGCGCGGGCGAGCATTCGGGCGCGCTCGACTCGGTGTTGTTGCGGCTCGCCGAGTTCACCGAAGGCCAAGCGCGGCTGCGCCAAAAGATCGTCGGCACGATGATCTACCCCTTCATCATGATGTTCATTGGTGGCGGCGTGCTCATCATGTTGATGACGGTGGTGGTGCCGAAGGTGACGAAGATTTTCGACGACATGAAAGTCAACCTGCCGTGGACGACGCAGGTGCTCATTTTCAGTTCGAAGGCGCTGCAGAACTACTGGTTCGTGTTGGTGCCGGCGCTGATCGGCGCCATCGTCGCGTTCGTCTTTTGGGTGGGCAGCGAGAGCGGCAAACCCATTTGGGACCGCTTCGTTCTCAAGGTGCCCGTCTTCGGGCCGTTGGTGCGAATGCTCGCGGTGGCCCGCTTTTCGCGAACCCTGGCCACGCTGCTCAAGTCGGGCGTGCCGCTGCTCACCGCGATGGACATCGTCAAGAACGTCATCACCAACACGGTGATGTCGGAGGTGGTCGACAAAGCCCGCGACTCGATTCGCGAAGGCGAGAGCATCGCCAACCCGCTGAAACGGTCAGGGCAGTTTCCTCCGTTGGTGTACCACATGGTGTCGATCGGCGAGCGGTCGGGCCAGCTCGAAGACATGTTGCTCAACGTCGCCGACAGCTACGAGTCGCAGGTGAACGTGCGCATCGGCGCGCTGACGTCGCTGCTCGAGCCCATGATGATTGTGTTGATGGGCGCGGTCATCGCGTTCGTCGCGTTTTCGATTCTCATGCCGATTCTGCAAATGAATTCGATGGTGCACTGAGGTGTTTGCCATGCAGATGACCGAATTGCCGCCCGAAGAGCGCTGGTTTCAAAGAGCGATGACCGCGGGGCTCGTGGTGTTGGCGGCGGGCCTCGTCGGCCTGGGGTGGTTGTTCTACGCCTAAGCCTGTTCGTGAATGTCGTACTTGGTTGAAAGGGAA
>JBGAIY010000190.1:0-14364 GCA_044225205.1 Myxococcaceae bacterium
CCGCTTGCGCCAAAGCGGTCGCCACTTGTGCTTGTAGAACGGGGGCAGTCTGGGTACGACCGCCGCCTCATGTCGTCGCCTTGGTTCCAAAAGAAGCCGAAGATCGCCTCTCCCGACCCTGCTGAGCTTGACTCCAGCGCCTCCAGCCGCATGGAGGGCCTGTGGGTCAAATGTGACGAATGCGGCGAGATTCTGCTGCGCGAAGAGCTCGAAAAAGTGCTCAACGTGTGCCCGTCGTGCAACCACCACATGGCCCTCACCGCACGGGCTCGGTTGGCTTCGGTGTGCGACCCCGACTCCTTCGAAGAATTTGATCAGGCGCTCGAGGCGCAAGACCCGCTGGGGTTCACCGACTCGAAGAAGTACCGCGACCGCCTCAAGAGCACGAAAAAGGCCCTCGGCGAGAACGACGCGTTCATTTCGGGCGTCGCCACCATCGACGGCCAGCGCGTGTCGATCGGCACGTTCTTGTTCGAGTTCATGGGCGGCTCCATGGGTTCGGTGGTCGGCGAAAAAGTCACCCGGGTCTTCGAACGGGCCCACGACCTCAAGTGCCCGGCGATCGTGTTTTCGGCGTCGGGCGGCGCTCGCATGCAAGAGGGCATTTTTTCGCTGATGCAAATGGCCAAGACGAGCGCGGCCATCAACCGGTTTCGGCAGGTGCGGCGCCCGTACATCTCGGTGTTGCTCAACCCCACCACCGGCGGTGTCGCGGCGTCGTTCTCTTGGCTGGGAGACGTGATCTTCGCCGAACCCAAAGCGCTCATCGGTTTCGCGGGCCCCCGCGTCATCGAACAGACCATTCGCCAGAAGTTGCCTGAAGGTTTTCAGCGCAGTGAGTTCTTGCTCGAGCACGGCATGATCGACGCGATCGTGCAGCGCAAAGACCTGCGCTCCAAGCTGGCCCAAGTGATCGGCTTGCTGTGAACGCTGCGCAAGGGCTCGCGTACCTCGCGTCGCTGCCGCCCTCGTCGATCAAAATGGGGCTCGACCGCGTTCAACGCGCCCTCGAGCAGCTCGGCCACCCAGAGCGTGAGTTTCACGCGCTCCACGTCGCCGGCACGAATGGCAAGGGGTCGACCTGCGCTTTTGCCGCGTCGTGCCTGTCGCTCAAGTACAAGACGGGCTTGTACACCTCGCCGCACCTCATTCGGGTCAACGAGCGCATCAAGATCAACGGCGTCGACATCAGCGACGAGGCGCTCGGGCAGCGAGTCGCCGAAGTGCGCTCACGGCTGCCGGCCGACTTCGAATTGACGTATTTCGAGTTCGGCACCGTGGTGGCGTTCTGGCACTTCGCCCGCGAGCGGGTCGACCTGGCCGTGCTCGAGACCGGTTTGGGCGGCCGGCTCGACGCCACCACCGCCTGTCTGCCCAAGGTCACCGCGATCACGCCCATTTCGTTCGACCACCAAGAATATTTGGGTCACACGTTGAACTCCATTGCCACCGAGAAGGCCGGCATTGCCAAGGCCGGCGTACCGTTGGTGGTGAGCCGGCAGCCCGCCGAAGCCATGGCCGTGTTCGAGCGCTTGCCCGACGTGCCGAGGGTGGTCGAAGGGGTCGACTTTTCGGGCGAATTCGTGCGCGGCGCGTTCGCCTACCGCGGGCTCGACTTGCGACTGTCGAACGTGTCACTGCCGCTTCGTGGGCCACACCAGGCTCAAAACGCGGCGGTGGCGGTGGCCTGTCTCGAGCTGCTCGGCCGGCACGGTTACCCACTGCGCGACGAGCATGTGCGGCGAGGGCTCGAAGGCGCCCAATGGCCCGGCCGCCTCGAAGAGTTCGGCGCCGAGCAGCCGCTCGTCGTGCTCGACGGCGCCCACAACCCTGCGGGCGTCGAAGCCCTGCTGCGGGCGCTCGACTCGGAGTACGCCGGTCGACAGGTACACCTGGTGTTCGGCGTTTTCGCCGACAAAGACGCCGAACCAATGATTCGGGCGCTCCTGCCCCGGGTGAGCGCGGTGACCCTCACCCCGATTGACAGCCCACGCAGTCGGCCGCCCTCGCAGTACCTTGAACTGGCGAAGTCGCTCAACCCGAACGTCACCGTCGCCGCCGACGCCGTGAGTGCGCTCGACCAAGCCCGCGCCGCCACGCCTCGAAATGGCATGGTGCTCGTCGCCGGTTCGCTCTTTCTGGTCGGCCACATACGCGCCCACTTGCTGCGTTGACAGCTCAAGTTCGGAGGTTAGGTTGCGCGCGCCATGAACGACGCCGTTGCCCAGTCTGCCCCAGAAACCTCAACAGTTCCGCCAGCTTCTGACGTTTCGCCCGAGAGCAGTGCAACCGAAGGTGCTTCTGAAGTGGCACGGCTCAGCGCCGACCTCGAAGCCGCTCGCAAGCGCATCGATGAATTGGCGCGGGCCTACCAGGCTGGCGAACGCGACCGCGAGGCCTTCAAACAACGGGTGAGCCGCGAACGAGAACAGCTGCTCGACGTCGAACGGGGCAACGTCGCGTTGACCTTGCTCGAAGCGATCGACGAGCTTGACCGCTGCGTGCAGAACGCCGACGAATCGGCACTCGCCAAAGGGGTGCGCCTCATTCGTGAAGGGCTGCTCAAGAAGACCGAGGCCATGGGCATCGAACGGGTCGACCTGGTCGGCCGACCCTTCGACCCCAACCTCGCCGAGGCCTCAGACATGGAACTGACCGTCAAAGAAGCCGAAGACGGGTTCGTGCTGGCGGTGACCCGGCCTTGCTACCAACTCAAAGGGCGAGTCATTCGCCCCGGCCAGGTCAAGGTCGCGAAGTATGTGCAGCCCGCCCAAGCGTAATGGCCGGAGCGGCCCTTCTCAGGCCGCCTTCGCTTTGGTCTTGAGCGTCATCAGCGCCCGCACAAGGTTCATCGACGCCGTCGCAAAATCACTCTGGCCCCCCAGGGCAACCTCTTCGCTCACGTTGACCCCGGCGTCTGCCTTCGAGACCACCGATGCGGCGGCTTTGTGAAAGCGCGCGTGCTCGGCCAAGGCTTGAGCGAATTCGGGCTGGGCCGAGTAGGCCTTGCCTTCGCCGTGGAGCCATTTGCCCAGCGCACACTGGTTATCGACAGCCACTTTCTTGGCGTCGAGGCTTTTGTCGGGGTTGCGCAAATAGGCAGACAGTTTCAGCTTCCACGCCGCGTGGGCGTTGATCGCTTCATCGAAGTTCATGGTCTCTCCCGAATCGTCTTCGGCACGTTTGGCCGAAGACTTCAGGCCCTTCGCTGCTCCTCGTTGACTTCGAGCCTGGTAGAAGGGGGCATGAGGTGGCTTTTTACCCTGGTGGTGATCACGGCTTTTGGCGCCCGGGCCGATGACTTGAGCGATTGGGTGGCGGCCAAGGTGCGAGAACAGCGCACCGCGCCCCCAAGTGAGTTCAAGCCCAGCGGCAACACCGGAGCCTTGTGGAAAGACTCGCCGGCGCGACAACAACTCACCCGCTTCGTGCCACCCACCTCGCTCGCGCCGCTGGTGCGGGCCGTGCGACCCGGCGTGGTCAACGTCTCGACGACCAACGAAGGCACGTCGCGGTCACTCGGGTCGGGCTTCGTCATCAACGCGAGCGGGCTCGTCGTCACCAACAACCACGTCGTTGAACGCGCCCAGTCAATCGTCGTTCGCCTCGCCGACGGCCGCGAATTCGAAGCCCGCATCATCGGCCGCGACCCGCAGACCGACTTGGCCCTCGTCTGGCTCGTTGGTGCGACCAACGTGCCCGCCGTGACGCTGGGCGACTCCGATTCGCTCGAAGTGGGCGATTGGGTGGTCGCCATCGGCAACCCGTTCGGTCTCGACACTTCGGTCACCCACGGCCTCATTTCGGCCCGCGAGCGCGTCATTGGCATGGGCCCCTTCGACGACTTCATTCAAACCAACGCGCTCATCAACCCGGGCAATTCAGGCGGGCCGTTGTTCGACATGAAGGGCGACGTCGTGGGCGTCACCACCGCCATCGTCAGCCAAGGGCAGGGCATTGGCTTCGCCGTGCCCATCAACCTGGTCAAAGACCTGTTGCCCAATTTGCTCGACAACGGCCGCCCTGAACGCGGTTGGCTTGGAGTCAACGTTCAAGAAGGCGGTGACCCGCCCGCGCATTTCGCCGTCGTCACCGACATTTATGCCGAAAGCCCGGCGGCGAAAGCGGGCGTTCAGGTCGGCGACCGGCTCGTTTCAATTGGAGGCAAGAACGTCGAGCGCTACCAACAAATTCTGCGTCGGGTCGCGCTGCAGGGGCCCGGTACGGTCGTCAAGCTGGGCCTGCTGCGGGGCGGCAAACCGCTCGAGGTGAGCGCCACCTTGGCGTCGCGCCCCGCGGTCGAAGCGCTGAGGGCCCTCGCGTCGGGTGGCCGCATCGACTCGCTCGGTCTGGTCGTCAAAGAGCTCGACCCCGCCTCGGCCAAACAAGCGGGCGTCGAACGCGGCGTTCGCGTCGAAGGCGTCATGCCGGGAGGCTCGGCGGAGCTCGCGTCACTCGCCGTGGGCGACGTCATTGTCGAGGCCAACCGCGAAACGGTCTCTTCACTCAAAGACTTGCAGCTCGCCATGGCCGAGAGCGCACCGGGAGAACCCGTGCTGCTCAAGTACCGCCGTGGCGCTGTCGCTCGATACGTCGCTTTGCGGCCGCGGTAATTGAGTTTCAGGGCCTGGCTTCCAGAACCACCATCGTTCGTGCTTTGACGCCGTAGCTCGCCTCGGTCAACACCTCGCCCGAGTCGAGCCAAATGTTGTTCGAGGCACGCGCCGGCCGTTGGTCTTTCGCCAAGGTGTCGGGCAAGTCCCAATACTGTTGGGTGTCGATGATTCGGCGCCAGGTGCGGCCCGAGGGTAGGGTAAAGGCCACATCGTTCGCTTCGCCGTTGATCAAAATGGCCAATTCGGGGCCTTTCGACGGGTCGAAATAGTGCAGCATCAGCTGCTTGGTGCCCCAGTCGTTGGCGCGCTTCTCGGTGTTGTCGGCGTTCTTCCACGAGAACGGGGCGTTCGCCCCGTAGTCGGCCGGAGCCAGCGCGTAGGCGTGGTCTTTGCGAAAGCGAATCACCTGCTTCACGAAGTCGTGCATGCGGTGACGCTCGTCGTTCTGCTCGTACACGCCCCAGTCCATCCAATTGTAGGGGTTGTCGGCGAGGGTGCCGTACGCGTTGTTGTTGCCGAGCTGGGTGCGCAGCCATTCGTCGCCCATGTAGAGCAACGGGGTGCCGTGACTCACCATCATCGCCAAGAAGAAGTTGCGCATGACCTGGCGCTTCATGGGTTCGGCGTCTTGGCCCCAGTTGCGCGAGCGGTTGTTGCTTTCACCCGAGTCGGTTTCGCACCACGAGCTGGTCGGGTTGGTGCAGCAAATGGGGTTGAGCGGCCCGCACTTGTTCTGTTTCACGTCGTACGACACGAGGTCGTACATGGTGAACCCGTCGTGCACCGTCAGAAAGTTCACGCTGTGGTACGGCTTGCGGCCGTTCCACTGAAACCAGTCGGTGCTGCCGGTGAGAAAGAAGCCGCCGTCTTTGACTTCGGTGCTGTTCAGCTTCCACTCGTCTTTGTTCCAAAAGGCGCGCCACCAGTCGCGAAACCGGCCGTTCCATTCGGCCCAGCCCGTGCCCGGCTTGTTCAGCGACGAGGGGAAGAGGCCCAGCCGGGTGCCGTAGTAGTCGTTGAACGGGTTGCTGTTGCCGTCAATGGTGGGGCCGTTGAAGCTTTGATTCGTGTCGTAGCCGCCGGCCGCCCAGGGTTCGGCGATGAGCCGGGTGTTGTACTGCTGCAGCACCGGGTCATCGGCAATGTCTTGCAGCACGGTGTTCTTCGGGTTTTCCCACACGTAGTACGCGTCGTCGCGCTCGCCCAACACCGGCGCCAAGTCGAACCGAAACCCGTCGACGTGCATCTCGCTGGCCCAGTAGCGAAGCGAGTCGACGATGAGCTTTCGAAAAGGGCGGTGGTTCGGCCGCGTCTGGTTGCCCACGCCCGTGTTGTTCCAATAGCTCTGACGGTCGGCCGACAGCGCGTAGTACGCCGAATTGTCGAGACCCCGAAACGAGTAGAGCCCCACGGTCTCTTTCGCGTCGAGGTTTTTGAGTTGGTCGGTCGTCGCGGGGTCGACGTCGACGTCGATTTGCTTGTCGCGCCAGAAGCCGCCTTCGCCGGTGTGGTTGTAGACCACGTCGAGGTACACCTCGATGCCGTTCTGGTGGAGCACGTCGACCATGGCCTTGAATTCGTCGATGACTTCTTCGTATTTCGCTTTCGACGAATACGTGCGCTCGGCCATGAAGAAGTTGATGGTCGCGTAGCCCCAATACCCCCCGTCGGCCGGCTTCTCGAACGGCGGCATCAGGTGCACCGCGGTGATGCCCAAGTCTTTGAGGTAGCCCGCCTTTTCACCCAACCCTCGGTAGGTGCCAGGTGCCGTCACGCCCGACGCCGGGCTCGCGGTGAAGCCCTTCGGGTGCAACTCGTACATGATGACGTCGTTCCACCGGTGGCCGGGGGTGTCTCCCAATTGCCGGTTGGCCCGGTAGGTGTCTTCGTTCGCAGACCAGGTGTACTTGCTTTGCACGACGATGCTCTTCGACGCGGCGGCCCAGGTCGAATCGGCTCGGCCGGGCCCGGTCGCGAGGCTGCCCTTCGCCCAGTCGTGGTCGCGGTGAATGGCCTTCGCGTAAGGGTCGATGAGCAGCTTGTTCGGGTCGAACCGGTTGCCCAGCGCATCGACGTCGGCGACGAAGCCCTTCACCGACCCCGGAGTGAAGGCCTCGTCGTAGCGCCAGTTCGGACCCCAGGCGATGTAGCCGTAGTACTGCCCCACGCCCACGCCTTCGATGTACAGGTTCCACACGTCGCCGAACCGCTTGAGGGGAAACTGGCGGGTCGGGCGGTCGCTCTCCGGGTCGTCGAAGAGCAGAATTTCAATGCGCTCGGCGTGCTCTGAATAGACCCCGAAATTCACCCCATGGTCGACAATGGTCGGGCCCAGGTGCTCGAGGTTTTCGATCGACGACGCAGAAAACGAAGGCGCCCGGTCGCTGGTCTGAAACAGCTTCGGCCCCGTCGAGGTCGGCCCACACCGCAGGGCGGCCGCGGCCACCAAGAGCGCCAACCACCTCCGACACGTCGTCGCCGAAGCTTTCACGACCCCCGCATACCAGAGGCCCATGACAAGTGCCGCCCCCCCCACGGGCGGGCTACTTCGAGTACCAGGTGCCGACGAGGTCGCCCGTGCGGCCCACCTGCACCACGATGCCCTCGAACTTCGTCTTCACGCCTCTGATCGTGCCACCGCCTTTTTTGGGCAATGTCCACAAGCCCTGAACGGTGAAGACAATTTGAAGCCGCATGGCATGCGCCTGCACCTGGCGCCCCATGATGCCCATGTTCCACCCTTCGGGCAGTTGCCCTTCGATGCGAATGAAGGGCATCACCGGGTTGCCGTTGGGGTCGGTTTTCGTGGGGGCCCCGTGCGTCAGCGCTGAGTCAGACGCCGCGAAGAACGGAGTGAGGTTCAGCATGAAGCCGTCGCCCGTGCCTTCACCCATTTGCAGCACCGAGGTCGAGTCTTCGACCGCGATCATGTAGTACTTCTTGCCGTTCGCCGCCCGGCGAAAGGCCTCGGCGTTCTTCTCGCACTCGGCGCCGCCAGAAATCGCCGGGCCGCAATTGCCCACGTAGTGCTCGACGAAGCTCGTCACCGAACTGAGCGCTTCGGCGCTGTCACGCAGCTTCGCAAACCGCGCGTCGGTGTCGGCCCATGCACCAAACGTCACCAGCATCGCCACCACGGAGATTACGTAACGCATTGAATTTTCTCGATTCGTCATGTCGTCATGGGTGTGAAATTTGCCTACATCAAACCACTCTGTAGGTTTCGCAACACTTCACATCGCTTCACCACACCACGGAGTGCGCGTTTGAACGACCGTCGCCAAAGTCTTCGCTTCGACAAAGTGTTCACCGTTTACCTCACGACCCCCGAAGGCATGACTCGAGGGGTGGCCCGCAACATCAGCACAGCCGGCCTCTTCGTGGAAACGAGAGATTCGTTGCCACTGGGAGGCAAAATCAAAGTCACCTTCAGTGGTGATGACGGCACTGAAATGACCGCCCTGTGTGAGGTGCGATACCAGGTGGCATTGAACTACTCGACCGGAGAAGACACCGAGTCGGGCACGCGTGGGGCAGGGCTGCGAATCGTCGCGTACGAGACCAAAGACGATCACCCGCTGCTCTTGGTCGACCGCGAACGCGTGCTTCACTGAAAAATCGAGGCCAAACAAAACCGCCCGCGCCAAGTCGGCACGGGCGGTCGGTGAGCCGAAGGGCTGAACTGCGATTACTGGCTGAACCCTTCGAGCATGTAGTGCGCTTCAATGCGCTTGAGCGCCAGCACCCTGGCGGCGCAGCGCGCGTCGACCGTCTTGCCAATGCAGAAGGCCCGGCTGTCGTGCATGTCGGTCTTTCGCGGCGTGTTGCGAGAAATGTCGCGAATGATTCGGTAGTTCTTCTTGAGCGCGAGTTCGAGGCGAGCGTCGACGTCTTTCTCGGTCCACGCCTCCATGCGCTTGTTCTGAATCCACTCGTAGTAGCTGACGGTCACGCCGCCCGCGTTGCAAATGATGTCAGGAATGATGTCGATCTTGCGCTTCTCGAGCACGCGGTCGGCTTCGGGCGTCGTGGGGCCGTTGGCGCCTTCGGCCACGAGCTTCACGTTCATTTTCTCGGCGATTTCAGCGGTGATTTCACCACCGAGCGCCGCGGGCAACGCGATGTCGGCTTTGACTTGCCAGAAGTCGGCCTTCGACATGGTCTGCGCACCCGGGTACCCGAGCACCGAGCGCTTCAGGTTCTTCGGGTTCTCGTTCACGTACTTCATGAGGTCGCCGGCATCGATGCCGTCTGGGTTGTAAATGGTGCCGTCGGAGTCATTCACCGCCAACAGCCGCGCGCCCATGTTCTGCAGAATGAGCGCTCCCCACGAGCCCACGTTGCCGAAGCCCTGAACGATGAAGGTCTTGCCCTTCAACGTCTCGCCCTTGTCGGCGAAGTAGTCTTCGATGCAGTAGGCAACGCCCTGGCCGGTCGCCTTGGTGCGGCCCTCTGAACCGCCGATGCGCACGTCTTTGCCGGTGATCACGCCGCGCTGGTTGTGACGCTCGCGCTCGCCGTCTGAATACTGGCGCAAGAACAGCGCCATGATTTCTCCGTTGGTACCAACGTCAGGCGCGGGAATGTCGATGTTCGGGCCGACGAGCGACTTCAACTTGTACATGAAGCGCAGCGAAATGGCCTGGAGCTCTTCTTTGCCGTACTGGCGCGGGTCAATTTGAATGCCACCCTTGCCGCCACCGAACGGCACGTCGGCGATCGCGGTCTTCCACGTCATTTCGGCGGCGAGGGCCTTGAACAAGTCGAGCGACACTTCGCGGTGGTAGCGAATGCCGCCTTTGTACGGGCCACGCGCCTGGTTGTGCTGCACGCGGTACGCCTTGAAGCGCGCGGTGTCGCCCGGCACCAACTGGTACACCTGGCCGTCTTCGAGCCGGAGGTGCCCATTGCGAATCGAAACGTCAGAGCCCAGCAGTGCCTTGCCGTTCAAAATGATCTTGCCGTCGGCGAGTCGCTCGAGGCCTTGCGCGTCGCGCACTTTGGTGACCGACAAGTCGGCAAACCCCTTGGCCACGTCGACCGCGACCGGCACCAACCGGTCTTTGAGCTTCGTGGTGACGTAGAAAATGTGCTCGTAGTCGGGCTCTTCGAGTTCGAGGCGAACGCGGCGATCGAGACCCATCGCGTCGGCCGCGCGGTCGAAGATCTCCATGGCCTCGGTGTAAATCGTCTTTCGGGGTTGCGGCGCCGGGGCCCGCATGAACGTTTCTTCAGGCATGTGCTGCTGCTCCTTGTGGTCTTGTCTGCGCTCGAGAAGGGCGCGTGAAAAACGCGCGCACCGTAGGCACCGCAATTGACCAGCGCGAGCGAAAAATGTCGCCACGACGCGTCAAATCATCAATGAAATTGGGCTGTTTCGTGACTCAGACATAGCCAACCACCCGACAAGAACAGGTGGCACCCGAGAAGGCGTTCGCGGCGCGAAAACAAGCCTCGGCGGGCCGAGATCTGCGCGGGCCAAAAAAAACGCGGGCCCTGGTTGCCCAAGGCCCGCCGTACTTTTTCTAATTTTTGGAGCCGACGTCCGGATTTGAACCGGAGACCTACTGATTACGAATCAGTTGCTCTACCACCTGAGCTACGTCGGCGCAGGCGCGCGCGGAGTACCACAGCGTACTCCGACGGCCAAGCGCCATTTCACCTGACGCCCGAGGCTAGTTCTGGTCACCCATCAACCGCACGCCCGTGAACGTCTTATAGCCGCGCACCATCACATGGTAGGTCGTGGCCTTCTTGACGAAGAGCGAGCAGCGCTCGGCGGTGGTCGAACCGAAGCCGCGGCAGTCGTAGCTGCTGGTCGTCGGGTCAGAGCCGGCTTTGACATAGAGGTCGGCGTCGCCTGAACCACCGCTGGTGGTGAAGACGACCGTCGAAGCCGAGGCCGGCACGTCCATCGTGAAGCGAATTTCGGTGCCCTTGGTACCCGCGAGGCCGTCGACCGGCACGCCGTCGATCAGCACCCAGGCCATGCCACCACCGTCGGTCTGGCCAGCGTCAGGCGAGCCGGCGTCGATCGGGCCAGCGTCAGGCTGACCGGCGTCGACCGGGCCAGCGTCAGGCTGACCGGCGTCGACCGGGCCAGCGTCGGGTTGACCGGCGTCGACCGGGCCAGCGTCGACCGGGCCGGCGTCAGGTTGACCGGCGTCGACGGGGCCGGCGTCGGGTTGACCGGCGTCGACCGGGCCAGCGTCGGGAGTGCCCGAGTCAGGCGAACCGGCGTCGGTGCCACCGTCAGTGCCCGCCGTGTCGCGGAACGACATCATTTGCAGCATGCGGCTCTTCTGACCGGCCGAGAACTCGGTCATGCAGCTGTCGTACGAATAGTCCATGAAGTTGTGAATCGGGTCGGCGCCCCCGCCCGAGCAGGTGTCTTTCGAGGCCGGGCAGCCACTGGTGGCGCTGGCTTCGGCGGGAGTGTCACTGACTTCATCACCAGGAGCCGCGCAGCCGCCCTGAAACGTGTGCCACAAACCAACCCAGTGGCCGACTTCGTGGGTCAACGTGTGCCCAAGGTTGTAGTTGGTCACGGTGCCGCCGGGGAGGCTCTCGCTCAAGACGACCACGCCGTCCATCGAGGGGGCGCTCTGGTAGTCGCTGGGGAAGGTGGCCCACCCGAGCAACCCACCGCCCAAGTTCGCCAGGTAGATGTTCAACGTGTCAGCGCCGCCCTTACGGAGCGACGACTTCATTTGACGCTCGGCCGAGGTGCCAGGCGAGACCGTGTACCAGCTGGCGTTGGTGGTGCGGTCGATGCCGGCCAGTACAAACGACCAACCCGACGACGCGTAGGCCGTGTTCAAGATCGAGATTTGGTCAGTGATCATGTTGTCGGGCATGTTGCCATCGCTGCGCGCGCTGCCCTTGTTGATGACGTGCACCCAAACCGGCAACGCGCGCGGAGTCGCGTTGACCTGCATGACCGACAACTGGCGCAAAATCTCTTCACGCTCGACGCGTGAAATGTCGTGCGTACCGCAGTTGCGGCCGCCGGTGCCCAGCGTGTCTTTCGTCTCGACCTGATCGCTCAGCGTCTCGTCGTTGTTCAGGTTGGTTTGGTCGACCCCAACGCCGCAAGCCGTTACCACCACGATCACTGCGCTGAACACCGAGCTGCGAACCGTAAAAGACATGGAGCCTCCGCTAAGGGAGACGCGCTGCTAGCACAAGCCAGCAAGAAAACTTGACGACATGTTTTTATTCTGGGGTGCGTGTCGTATAAGTCGGGCAGTGTAGGCATTGACGACTTCAATAAGTCTTACTTTTTGAGAAATTCGCCCCATGGCCACCAACCATTGAAAACGACGACACATTCTCGAGCGAGGGCATGGGCGTGGTTGGTCGCGATCGCCATCGCACTCTTCGCCTTTGGCCTCGCCGCGCTGGTGGTGCCTCGGCTGGTGCGTACTGCAATCCCGAAACAAGAGCACCGAGCTCTGGCTGCGGCCGATGCGGCGGTGCTGTTGGGTGCCCACGACGTCTGGCCAGAGGAGGTCGACCGGGCCGGGCAATTTGAAGTCAAACACGGCGACCTTGCTGGCGCGAAGGTGGTCTACGCGACGCGCCGAGATCAGCGCGGCACGGTCGACGTGACTTCGAGCGCCGGCGTCTTGCCCACCGAGGCGTTGGCGCACGAACACTTCGGGTTGCTCGTGCAACAAGACCAAATGATTTTGCGCTTCAGCAAGACCGCTCTCGCCGGCCAACCGAGAAATACGCTGCTCGGCGACGAGCGGGCGCTGACCGTCTTGGGCGCACCAACGGCACCGACTGGCTTTTTGTTCTCGGTGCGGGTGGGCCGGCGGGTGCTGAACATGCACATCACCGGCCCGCTCCGCGCCGAACAGATCGAGCCTTTGCTGGCGGCGCCGGTCGCGGCTCTGGCGACCTATGAGCCCTGACGCCTCGCTCTCAGTGCAGCGCCGCGGGGGCAGCGTCAGCGAACGCGGTTGACCCACACGTTGGTGCGGGTGCTGTCAGTGCCCGTGGCAAACGTGAGGGCGAAGTCGAGGTCACCGTCGCCGTCGACGTCGCCCAAGCTCGCCGACAACCAGTCGCTTGCCCCGAGGTCGAAATGCAGGTCGGTGAAGGTGAACGGGCCGACGTTGCGGCGAATGAGGAGTTGCCCTGAAGCCAACCAAACGAGGTCAGGGCGGCCGTCGAGGTCGATGTCGCGCACGCTCAGCTCGCGGGGGCCCACGCTCGTGAAGGTGGTCTTCGAGGCAAAGCCCGCTGCCGTGCGCTCGAAGAGTTCGACGCGGTCGCCTTCGACGCCCACCACATCGAGGTCGCCGTCGAGGTCGAGGTCGGCCACCGCGAATGCGGTCGGCGCGCCGGGCAGGTCACTCTCGGGCCCGTCGGTCAGCGTGACGCCGCCGTCGACGAAGCTCGCCGACAACGCGAGCCGGTTGCCACTGACCCGCCACAACCCGCCTGACGAATCGAGGCTCCAGGCGCCGGCGTCGGCCGCCGAGACCCAACTGACGCCGGCCTTCGAAATGGCCACGACGGCGTGGGGCGCGCATTGGGCCCAAGCGGCGGCTTTCACCGAGGCCGAAGCCCCCAAGAAGTGGCCACCGGGGCAGCCCGCGTCGAGCAGCGGCACTCGCGCGAACGCCGAGCCGGTGGCCTCGAGCGCGTCGAGGGCGCCGTCGTCATTGAGCGTCAGCACGTCGTTGAGCGAGTCGCCAGTGACGTCGGCCACCCAGGTGGCCACGGGGGTCACTTCGAACGACAGCTTGCGCCCCTGGGCTTGCTGAAACCCCTGTTGCACGACCCAGGGAAACGTTTCGACGCGCCCGAACGAAGGCACCGCCATGACCAAGTCGCCCAGACCGGGAGGCGACAAATCGCCGATGACCGCGGCGCCACCCTTGGCCATGAAGAAAGAAGGGCCCACGTCGAAGGGGCTGGTGACGCAATGCGCGTGGTCGACGGTGCAGGCCGTCGTGCACGACTGGTAGCCGAAGGTCGAGCAGGCGGGGAGCCCGAGCGCGCCGTCACACGCCTCGGTCACCTCGAGCGACCCGTTGCCGCAGGCTTTCACGCACAGCGCGCGACTGAAGTGACAGGTGGCATCGCACCCCAGCGGCCCCGAGTCGTACCCGAGGGTCTGGCAGTTTTGCTCGGCGAGGTCAGACCCGTCGCACTCTTCGCCCGGGTCGACGTGGCCGTCGCCGCAAGCGGGCGGGGCGTCGGTCGGCCCCGGCGTCACCTGCCTTGGGCCCGAGCTTCGACAGGCCACGGCCAGAAAAATGGTCAGTACCCAGAACCGCACGGGTTCACGATATCAACGTCACGGGGTATGAAGAGGGCGATCATGCCGAACCCTCGATGCCCGTCTTGCCAGCGCGAAGTGGAGTTCGACCTCAAAGACCCGCGCTTCCCTTTTTGTTCAGAGCGTTGCCGGGCGGTCGACCTGGGCAAGTGGCTCAACGAAGAATACCGAATCGTCGTCAGCTCGGCCGACGAAGACGAAGACGGAGACTTCAGCCAACTGCCTCGTCAGGGTCGCCCCCCCGAGGACGCGTGAGCACATTCGTGGCGGGGGCGGTGGCGCTCGGGTACGCCGGGGGCGTCATCGGGCTCCACCGACTCAACGTGCACCGGTTGCGAAAGCAGGCTGGGTTCTACCCAACCCTCGGCTGGCTCGACTGGGACACGTTGCTCTCGGGCGTCTACGCCGGAGGGCCGAGCCACCGCACCGCGTCGCTCGCCGGGCCTCCCGAAG
>JBGAIY010000191.1:0-14489 GCA_044225205.1 Myxococcaceae bacterium
GGGCGGCCGAAGCGGCGGTCGGGGCCGAGCTTGCCAAGCGGCAGCAGGCGCTCGGGCCGCGGCTCGCCACGCTCTACCGGCTGCAGCGGCGTGACGCGTTGGGGGCGTTGCTGTCGGCCACCGACTTTTCGACCCTGATGAAGCGGCAGCGCGCGCTCAAGACGCTCGTGCGGCGAGACGTCGAGGCGCTCGACGACCTGGCGCTGGTCGGTCGCTCGCAACGGCTCGCGGTGCGGCGCTCGGAGCGTCTCGAGGCCAGCGCCCAGCAGTACCTGAGGGCGCTCAAAGCCGAACAGGCCGTGGGCCGGGCCCGCCTCGCCCGCTTCTCAGAATTGATGCTCAGCATTCAAGCCGAGCAGAACAGCAAGAGCCGCGTCATCGCCGAGCTCGAAGCGAGCGAGCGAGAGCTGTCGGCCATGGTGAGCGACCTGGCGAGCAACTCGACCCTGTCGGGGTTTCGGGGCCGCAAGGGTAAAATGCCTTTTCCCGCGGCGGGGTTGGTCGAGGTGGGCTACGGCAAAGTGGTCAACCCCCGGTTCAACACGGTGACCGTGCAAAAGGGCATCGACATTCGCGCGGCGCTCGGGGCCAAGGTCGTGTCGGTGGCGGGGGGCACGGTCGTCTTCTCGGGTTGGCTCAAAGGCTACGGCAACCTGATCATCGTCGACCACGGCGGCAACTACCATTCGCTGTACGCCCACCTGGCCGATTCGCAGGTCGAGGTCGGCAACGAGGTCGAAGAAGGCGAAGAGTTGGGGCAGGTGGGCGACACCGGCAGCCTCAAAGGCGCGTATCTCTATTTTGAAATTCGCAAGCAAGGGCAGGCGGTTGACCCGCAGCCGTGGCTCGCGCCGCGTGAAGAGTGAGGGGGCGACGCTGGCAATGAGGGTGGCGTTTCGGGCCGCGCCGGCGCACACTTGACCGACATGAATTTGCTTGAATTTGGCAACCGCGCGGTGCGCCGCATGCTGGTCGCCCGCGGAGTGAGCAGCGACGTCGTTCAACTCAATGGCTGTGACGTTCACTACTACCGCGCGACGGGTACCGGCGCGGGGCCCACCCTGTTCTTGGTGCACGGGTTGGGCAGTTCGGCGAATGCCTTTTTTCGCACGTTGCTGCCGCTCGCGAAGCGGTTTCGCGCGGTGTACGCGCTCGACTTGCCGGGCAACGGGTTCTCACCATTGCCCGCCGCGGGCCCACTGACGCTGCGACAGCACGTCGACGTGTTGCACGCGTTTCGCCGCGACGTCATCGGTGAGAAGGTGTTTCTGGTCGGCAACTCGTTGGGTGGGGCCATGGCCTTCTATTTCGCCCACCAAGAGCCCACGGCGCTCGACGCGCTCGCGTTGATTTCGCCGGCCGGGGCCCGGGTTGCTCCGCACCGCTTGGAAACGACGATGAAGTCGTTCGACCTGCAGAACAACGCCGACGCCCGGGTGCTCGTGCGCAAGCTGTTCGCGAAGCCGTCGTTGCCAATGCTCGCGTTCGCCGGTGAGCTGCGCCACATGGTCGGCTCGCCCACGGTGAAGAGCATTGCCCGTGAAGTCAAACCCGACGATTCGGTGACTGAAGACATGCTGCGCGGGTTGGCGATGCCCACGCTGTTGATTTGGGGCCAACAAGAGAAGCTCTTGCCGTACGAGAGCATCGACTACTTTCGGGCGCACCTGCCCACCACCGCCGAAGTGCATGAGGTTCGGCAGTTCGGGCACATGCCGCAAATGGAGCACCCGCGCGAGTTCGTTCGCCGCTTGACCGCCTTCGCCCAGAGCCGCGGCCTCGCGTCGTGAAGGTTTCTCGGGCGCAGGTCAATAGGAGCACCTCCTTTGCTGGTGTTCGACATGACTGCTCGTTTGACGGTGTTCGTGGTGTGCGTGGTGACTCTTCTCTGCTCGGCGTGTGGCGCTGACGCTTCGGCGTCGTGCAGTTCCAGCACGCTCACCTACGCGAATTTTGGCCAGTCGTTTTTGTCGACCTATTGCGTGGCGTGCCATTCGGGCTCCCGGGTCGAAGAAGGCGTCGACCTGTCGACGGCGGCCGGCGTCAGCCAACACTCGGCCGCGGTGCTCAGAGAAGCGGGCACCGGCAGCGCCATGCCGCCGAGCGGGTCGGCCGCGCCGTCGTCGGCCGAACGGGCCAAACTGGCCGAGTGGCTCAACTGCGGCGCGCCGTAATGGGTCGCGAGGCGCGGAGGGGAACTGGTTCACTCGCGCTCTCAAGGACGAGTTGGGCGTGCGGAGGGGAACTGGCTCACTCGCGCTCTCAAGCACGGCGCAGCTCATCGCGAACGAGGCGATTCGGCTCGAGCCTTGGTCGCGAGGAGATGGGCGTGCGGCGGGGAACTGGCCCACTCGCGCTCTCGAGCACGGCGCAGCTCATCGCGAACAAGGCGGTTAATACGGGTCGCGAGCCCGCCGAACGACTTCGCGAAGGCCCGGCACCCTTTTGATCAGCCGGCTCGCCGCCGGCCACCAACGAAGCACATCGGCGCTCCAGGCGGGCCAATGGGCCTGCCGCGCGCCGCGCCGGAGTGCCACCACCCGGCCCAAGACCTCGGCGGCCGGGGCGTCACGCACGCCGGCGGTCGAGGTCGTGACGAGGGGGCTCAGCTGTTCGACCAAGTGCGCCACGAGGGGCTGATCAGCCCAGCCCACCACCGCGATGTCACCGCGCCGCAGCATCGAAGGCCCACACCGTTCGACCAGGAGCTGATCGCCGTCGCGCACCAAAGGCCACAGACTCCGGCCGCCCGCGCGCAGCCACATTTGCCTACCCAGAGGCAGCCGCCGCAAGAGTTCTGCTCGAGGGTCGGGCTCGGTCACGGCGCCACTGTACTCGCGATGTGTGCCCAAGTGCGCGGGGCGAAAGGGTACGCGGTGGCCGAGTGAACTCTTGGCGCCGACCGTTGTTATGGTTGAACCCATATGCGAAGTCTCCGAGCGGCACTGATGGCCGCGACCTGGGCGACGTTGGCCTTGGCCGCTCCTCCGGCACTCCCGCAGCCCAGCCGAAGCGAAAACACCTACCGCCAGCTCGAGTTGTTCGCGCGCGTGCTCTCGTACGTGCAAAACAACTACGTCGAGCCGGTCGACGAGCAGCAGCTCTTGCACGGCGCCATCAAAGGCATGCTCGACACGCTCGACCCGCACACGGTGTACATGCCGCCCGACGTCTTCAAAGAAATGAAAATCGACACCTCGGGTGAGTTCGGCGGGCTCGGCATTGAAATCGCCAAGCGCAACGACAACATCATCGTGGTGGCCCCGGTCGACGACACGCCGGCGCAGCGGGCGGGGGTGAAGAGCGGAGATCAGCTGCTCAAGATTGACGACGAGCCCACCCGCAACATGGAACTCGCGCGTGCCATTCAGAAAATGCGCGGGCCCGCTGGCAAGAAGGTGCTGCTCACCATCATGCGCGACGGCTTTTCGGCGCCCCGCGAGTTCGCCATCATTCGCGACCACATTCGCATCGCCTCGGTCGAGAGCGCGCTCTACGGCGGCATCGGCCACGTGAAGGTGAAGAACTTTCAAGAACGCACCGACGCGTCGCTCTTCAAAGAACTCGAGAAGTTGCGCGCCCAGAATGGCGGCCGTGAACTGCGGGGGCTGGTCATCGACCTGCGCAACAACCCCGGCGGTTTGCTCGACCAGGCCGTGGCCATTTCTGACCGCTTTTTGCCGGGCAACTTGACCATCGTCTCGACGCGCGGCCGCAACGGCTCGCAGGTGACCGACGAGAAGTCGAAAGACCGCGACACCGAGAAGCCCTACCCGGTGGTAGTGCTGGTGAACGCCGGCAGTGCTTCGGCGTCAGAAATCGTCGCGGGTGCGTTGCAAGACCACCGGCGCGCCGTCGTCATGGGGGTGCCCACGTTCGGCAAAGGCAGCGTGCAAACCATCATCGAGATGGAAGACGGCTCGGGGCTCAAGCTCACCATCGCCCGGTACTTCACGCCCAGCGGCCGCAGCATTCAGGAAAAAGGCATTTTGCCCGACTTCGTGGTCGGCGAAACCGAAGGTGAGAAAGTCGCGCAAAAGACCGAGCAGGTGCGGGAGCGCGACTTGAAACGCCACTTCAAGGGCGAAGGCGATTCGAACGTGACCGACTTGAGCCAGGTGAAGGTCAACCTGCCCGAGAACTTGAAGTCGTGGGAGGTCACCGACAAGTTGGCCGACTACCAGCTCAAGGTCGCGCTCAACTACCTCAACACCGCGAGCGTCGGTTCACCGGGTCGCAACACCGCTCGGGCCGTGCCCGCGCCCTAGCGAGCTTGGGGCCAGTTCGTCAGGTGAACGAGGCCGGTCTGCAGAGCGCACTGCCCCATTGACGTGCGGTGGCCTTTGCAAGTGAAGCCGAGACCAGGTCTGGGTGACAAAGCAGCGTCAGTGTTTGCGAGGCATGCACCTGATCGAGTCGGTGAAACCCAGTCAGACCGTAAAACTCAATCGCCCACTCAGGAGCCCAGAGGGCGGCCGCTTGGCGCAACGCGAAGTGCGCAGCGTGGTGGAGCCGAGGAAACGCAAGCACACCAGCGTTGAAAAAGGGGAGCCCGTCAACAGCCACCGCGACGTTGCCTTTCGGCTCGGGCGTGGGCGACCACACCGACCATTCGACATTTCCCACTGGGAAACGCTCCCACCCGTCGGCGACACCGAAGCGGTCGTCGACCAATGCCAGCTCGAAATCGGCTGCCGACGGGCTCAGCACGAACGCACCCGCTTCGACCTCGCGCACCGACACCTCGCCTGTGACGACCGACGCCCAGGCCAGGTCGGCAATTGGGCTCGCGAGGGCGAGCCTGAGTGCGGGGGTGGCCGGTTCAGATGCGACCAGCCCCTCGATGCCGGCCATGCATGTTCGGAGCGCCTCGAGCACTCGAGCAGCCTCGGGCGTCGGCAGCAGCGAACGCGTACTGCGATGAAAAAGCTTCACCCCCAACCGCAGCTCGACGCGGTCGAGTGCTTTGGTCACCTGCGAGTGGGTGACGCCGTGGCGCCGAGCGACCGATGAAAATGAACCGAAATTCGCCAAAGCCAAAACCGACAGCAAGTCGCCCAGCCGCAAGTCGGCGATGTTTGAAATTCTCGTCACGGCGTCTTAGTACCCTCGGGCCCAAGAACCAGGCACGCCCACACGAACGAGCTCGAAGCCGTTAGGTTCGCGCTGTTTGGGCGGCTGCTTGAAGCGCACTGATCGCCGCGGGAGAAAGCTTCGGGTAACCGCCGTTGGCCAACTTCGTCAAAATTTGTTTCGCCATGTTGACCTCACTGGGGTTGTTACGGTCGAAGCGAAACCCGGGGGCGGCGACGACGGCTTCGATGAGCTCCACAACGGTTTCGGGGTTGTCGTACCCCAACCGAGGCCCCAACATTGTCGCACCAAGCACTGCCGCCCCGAGCGAAACCGAACCGAACTCCTTCGACACAGGTGCCGCGTCGGTGACCCCCGCCCCACCTCGAACGAGCGCAAGCGCAACGCGCGGCAGGTACTGGCTGCCCAGCGCGTATGTGAGAGCCGTGTGACCGTCGAGGTTTCGGGCGTTCACGTTGGCTCCGGCCGTGATGAGCGCCTCGACGTTGCGATGGTCGAACCCAGCCTGGTACATCAGAGCGGTGTTGCCGTTGGCGTCGCGGGCGTCGAGCTGCTTGGTCTTTTCGACGAGCTGCAGGTAGGCGTCACTTTTGAAGTACTGCATGAGCGGTGTCACGCCGTCCTCGGTTTTGACGTCAACCGCGGCTCCGTGCGCCAAGAGTGCCTTGACGGCCCCGGCCGATCGAAAGCCGGGTTTCTGAACATCGAGCAACGGGGGCACCCCAGCCGACGTCAAGGCGTTGGGGTTGGCGCCTGCGCCCAACATCGTTTCCATGATGCCAAGCGCGCTTTTCGAGTCGAACCGGCCCAAATGGCCGAGCACAGTCTCGCCGCCGACTCTTGTTTCGAACTGGCTGCGGCTGTTTCGAACGAGCGTCTTCAGCTCGTCAGCGGCTTCGATGAATTGGCCCGCGAACTCACCCGAGGTGCGTGCTCGAAAATCAAACAGGCGTTCGAACGATTCGGCCAAAACGTCTGGGCTGAGCTTGACCGAATGCGCACTGAGCTGCGCCAACAGTTCGCGAACCGAACTTTGGCGAGGCGAGCGGGCCATTCTGGGGCCCGCTTCATGGTAGGCTCCGAACGGGTCGAGGCCCACGATGCGCCGAAAAACTTCATCGACTTGCTTCTGATTCTGGGCGCCACCGTGTTTCAACGACAGGCCAAGTGCGGTGGCGTCATTCGCGAAATAGGCCATCGGCGAAACACCGGCGTTGTTGGTGGCGGTCGGGTTGGCGCCGGCTCGAATCAGCTGCGCAAATGAATCGCCGTACGTGGCGTAGAAGAGTGGGGTGTTGCCTTTTTCGTCACGAAACTCGAGGTTGGGCTTGAGGGCCAACAGTCGCTTGAGAAAGTCGGTCGAGCCGCCCGACCAGGAGAGGCCGTCGAGCGTGGCCCCTACCAGGGTCTGGGGGCCAACGACAAACGGGTCAAATTCGTTGCGGAAGGTGAGCATGTATCGACCGGCCAAAAACGGCCGATCGACGGGCTCTTTTGACTCGGCAAAGGCTTTGAACACGGTATCGAGCACTTTCGCACCGGGTTTGGGCCCATATTCGAAAACGGCATCTTCGCTTGCTTGGTACGGCGCCGGCGACGTCAGCTTGGGGACATCGTCAACCGTCTCGGAAGTGCCCCACATGAGGTTGCGCTGGGCGGCCGACATGGTTTTCCACGCTGAGGAGGCGTCGACCTCGTGGGGTGCGGAAGCAGAAGCGGTGTAAGTGTCTTGAAAGCGATCGTTGAGCGTCGTTTGTGTTTTGGGCTTCGGTGCCGCCTTGCCCGCATCGGTGTCTTGCTGCTGCGGCAGACCTGTCGCGCCCACTGACGTATTGAGAAACGGCTTCGGCGGCAGCTTCACGGAATTCATAGGGTCTCTTTCGGTCGACGAGTTTCGTTCGTTATCGGTTGAGCACCGAGCAGGTCGCGCTTCAGCTCCTGTGCCCTGTCGGAACACCCGAATTGGTGTTGGTAACCGCAGTGGGCTCTTCTCAAGCCCTGCGAAAACTGGCGTCACCTATGGTGCACAAACGCCTTGGGTGCGCTCGCATCGTGGCGTGGGCGAAGCGCACTGCGTGTCATCAAGGCATTGGGCACAGACGCCAAGGCTCACGACACACCACGGGGTCACCCCCCCACAGTCTTCGACTTCTTTGCACGCAGCACAGTGCGCGGGCCCGAAGTCGTCGAGGCAACCACGCTCGTACAAAGCCCGGTCGCACAGGTCATTGCGTCGATCGCAGGCGACCCCGCAACGGCTAGTCGACGCGTCACAAAAATTGCCCGGGCTGTGTCTGCGATGCACCTGCCGCCATCGAGAGAGGCAATGCGTCTGACCCGGCGAAGCGAAATTCTGCCGTGCACGCGGCGGCTACCAGCAACACCGCCAAGCGGCCGCTCATGGCGCGAGGGCCCTCTCGGCAATGTCGCGGGCATACCCGTCGGGGTAGTCGCGCAGGTAGGCCTCTGCGGCGCGTCTGGTACTCGCTGGGTCGACGTGCTCGAGCAGGCGAAGTTCTTCGACGGCCGCGGGTTCGTCGAGTGGCCCGGCCGGAAACGACGTGCGCAGGTGATGCAGCACGCCGGCGGCGGCCGCGTACTGCCCCTCACGCTTCAACGCCATGGCCTTCGCGTATTCGGCATTCATACGCTCGAGCGAAGAGACTGGGGCGACGGGTGGGGTTCTGCCCACGGTCACCGGTTTCTCCACGGGGGGCGGCGTCGGCAACGCTGGCGGCTCGAGGCAGCCGACAAGTTCATGTTGACCCTGGTTCAAGACAAGTTGCTCACCGTTTGAACGAACTTCGACCGAGCCCTCGTCGACCGAGACGAGCGAGGCACCACCAACGCACCGGTTCGACGCCGCGCGGGTTTCGACCGTGAAGGAGGAACTCAGGCCCCTCACGAACCCTGACCCGATTTCGACAACAACCGGAACCTCACGGCCAGACGCCGAGATTCTCAGCACACCTTCATGCAACACCAAACGGTGCTCGGCTTCGAGCCGTGAGACCACCACCTCGCTCTGTTCTTCAAGCGCCACGACCGACCCGTCAGCGAAATGAAGTGTCAGGCGGCCGTTCGTTGGAGTTCGGAGTCGCTCGTCGAGCCCGATGACTTCGCCGCTCGAAACGGACCGACTCGACGCCCCATGACTTGCCGTCGCAATGCCACTGTGAACGACTGCTGTTGCGTTCGTTTGCCACGAACGATGAACCCACCAGGCGAAGAGCGCCACCAGAGTGGCGGCAATGGCTCCTCCAAAGGCCCACCGCCACCGAACTGGTCGCTCCGTCAATTGGCGCCGTCGGGCCAAAGCCTCGGCGACCGCGCCCAAAGCGAGGGTGGCCTCGAGTTCGGTGAGGGGCGCCTCGGGCGCCGCTTGAGACGGTCGAAGCGCGTTCGCGACCATGGCGTCGATGGGCTTGGTCATGACGCAGCCTCCAGGGCCGACAGGGCGTCGACCAGCTCCGTGTCGCACTCGAGACGCGAACGAACTTCGCGGCGGGCGCGAGAGACTCGAGTTTGGGCGGCCGACACCGACGTCTCGAGGGCATGGGCCACTTCTTCGAGTGACAAGCCGTAGACATCAAACATGAGCCAGACCGAAACCTTGTCTGTGTCGCAAAGTCTCAAAGACTCTTGAATTCGGCGCAGCAGGTTCTGAGTGAGAGGGCGCCGCTCCGCAGACGCGTTCGAGGGCTGGTTGTGGCTTTGCTCGCCCAGGCCCTCGAAGAGGCGGCGCTCGAGCTTTCGTCGCCGCAAGCGCTTGTACACAATGTGGGCTGCAATGCGCTCAACCCAGGTGTTCAAGCTGCATTCGCCCCTGAATCGGTCAATCGAAGCCACAAGTTCGATGAGCACGAGCTGGGTCAGGTCGTCGTCGTCGTCGGTCGGGTGCCGCAACAGCCTCCTCACGGCCGCCTTGGCCCGAGGCCCGGCCCGTTGAACAAGCAGGGTCGCGAGCCCCGGCTCACCGGCGCGCACCCGCTCGACGAGTTCGGCGTCATCGAGCGACGCGTCGCGGGGAACGACCGAGAGGTGGGGCCTGAGCGACATTGCAAGTGACTGTGCCCTCTCGCCGTCAAACCAGGCAACTCACCACGAGGCCCCAAGCCCAAGCCGAAAAAGACCCGAAAATGGCCCAATTTCGACCAGTTGTGTACTGCCGACCCAGACTTTGGCAGGCGAGGCGACGGCCACACCGCCGCTCAGAGACAGGTCGAATCGCCCCCACCGCACGATCGGCCCCGCCTCGACCAGGCCAGTTGGTGCCCACTGCGAAGCCGTCTCGGTCATTCGCGTTATAGACCAGTACAGCGCACCGAGCCCCAAGCGGGCTCTCAGACCCAGCTGACCCCATGGCATGAGCGTGAGTTCTGCGAAGGCCATGACGCGAGACCACAACTGAAAGCCCTCGATGGCAGCGACGTCACCGCGTGACAAATGGCCAGCGAGACCAGCGCACCACGCATGGCTTGGCCAGCACAGCATCACATCAACTGAGCCACCCACCGTTACGGGGGCTGACACGAGTGCTGAGAGCGCAACGCGACCGTGAACTCGGCTGCCTTCATCGCGGTCTTGTTCAGTGTTCGTGGTCGTGCTCGCTTCTGGTGGAGGAGCAGGCGCAGCCGGCGAAGGCCCGACCGCCACCTCGGCGACTGGGTGCCCGGCAGCGCCTTCTCCAGGCCCAAGGTCGTCAACCGAAAGGGCGGTCACCTCTGGCACCGGCGCGTCTTCGACGGCGTGCACGGGCCGCCATTGCGGCCACATGGCAGCGACCGAGAAGCCGAGCGCCTTCGCTCGCTCCGCCATTGGGTCTTCTGGGGCGAAGGTCAGCGTTCGCGTCGTCCACACCCGTTCGGCCAACGCGGCGCGAATCGTTGCATGGAGCGGGTCGACCCACTCCACTTCGACGACGGGGCATTTTTCTGACAGGGCGTCGAGCGTTGCACGCGAGGCGTTCCCGAGTTCTCGGGGCTGAAGCGCAATTCGTTCTGGGTCGAGCGATTGCGCAACCACCAGCAAAAAAGTGTCACGCACGCCGGTCGTCGTGTCGGACAGGCTCAGCAAGAGAAGAAGAGAAGCAGTCGGTGGCATTTGAAATCGTCTGCAGCGTATCAGTTGGGGCTGGCGCGTCGCCGTCTCCTCCGTGAATGCCAAGCTCGAAAGCGACGGGGCAGATGACGCAGGTGAAACCCGGCGGTCGAAGCCTTTACTCCGCCTCGGTTGTGCTGGCGTCGCTTGGGCTGTCGAAGTGCTCACCCTGCTCGCTCTTCGGCGTGCTGAACCAGCTTTCCACCCGCCGTGTTGTCGAGACAGTTCCCGCGACGACAGGTGATGCCGCGTTGCTCGAGCAGTCGGTCCTCGCTGGCGGAGGTGCTGAAAGAACTCGTCGTCACCTTAAAGTCGAAAGTTCAAGCCGGAGGTGGCCCTCGCGTGAGGGCACTCCGAGCGGCGGCTCCTACAACCGGCCGAAGAACGCGTTCAGGTTCGCCTGAAATTCGGGCAATGAGGTGCCACCGGCCGCTTTGGTGCTTGGGGCGGCGCCGGCCTGAGCTTCAGGTGACGTGGTGCCGAGCCGGTAGTAGCCAAATCGGTCGTCGGGGCGGTATTCGAGCGTTGCCAGCCCAGCGGTCGCGGCATCTTCGGCGGGTACGACGACATAGCCGAGGTTGTTGCGAGACTTGAAGGTGCCGTTTTCTTCGAGCGCAATCGTCTCTGGCAACCCCGCCGCGGGAAAGTGCACTTCGGCCACCGTGCCCCCGTGAATGCCGTACTCGGCCAGCATGGGCCCATAGGTGTCAATGAAGCCATTGAGGTGACGCTTCGCTTCAGTGCCGTTCGCGTTGACAAACTGAGTGCCAAACAGCCGGGTCGTGATGTTCGCCATTTGGCCGCGAGTCGCGTCGGCTTTGGCGACCGACAATTCGCCTCCGCGCGGCAGCGGTGAATTCCGTTCGACGGCGATGTGGTTGATGCCGCCCCAGAGGTCGAGAATGTGGGTGTTGCGAATCGGCATCGTGGAAGGGTTCCACCTGACCGTCTCGCCGTTCGCCAGCCGGGTCTGGCCCGTCGCGGCCAGCTCGCCCAACAGCCGCGTGAATTCGCCCGCGTGGTGCAGCGAAAAGACGGTCTGGCTCGCGCGGGCGTAACACTTGGCGACATTGAAGTCAGACGGGCGCGCGCTGCCCGCCAGGGCGAACAGGTCTCCCGCGAGCGTCGCGGCCTTGGTGCCGTCGACCAAGGTGCCTGCTTGGGCCAAACGCTGAATGTGCTCGAACGCCGTATGCTTGCCCGCGAAATCAAGTTGGTGAAGCGCATTGAGGCGCGTCAAGTCGGTCGCCACGTTCGCGGCCAACTCGTCGGTGACGGTGACACCCAGCTTGCGGAGCGATTCGACCATCACCGGCCCGGCGGGTCGCCGCGCAGCAGCCGTCAGCGCATTGAATTTTTGGCTGCTCATGAACTGAAGCTTCATGAGCCGTTATCGGTCTGAGGCCCCAAAAGTTTACGCCAGCGAACCGCGCGGCAGGGCCTTTTGACGCCGTGCATGACAGAGGGCCACTGCGGGGCGGCGGCGTGTCGCCGAAGGTCTCAAAACCCCTCGGGTTTTTCAAAAAGCAAGTCGCGCCGTACATCTCGGTTCTGCGTTGAAGCCGGCACTTCAGCACGTCGTTGGTGCAGCGTTGTCCAATCGACGCGTGACTTTTTGACTTGGCTGCTCCCTTGGCTTTGGCGACTCGAGCTGCGTGGGCGCCGCCGTCAATACAAGGGGCCTCAGCTTCGCGTGTGGCGCAGAGACACCATGAAACTCGTGAGGTGGCTTTCGCTGGCGATGACAGGGCCACCAGCCGCCGCACCACGCTTTGGCCGTCAGTCTGAAGGTGACGCCTCCCTTGGGCGTGTACTCGCATGCCTCGTCTTCGAGTTTGCGAAGACGGCACTCGGCAATCACAGCCGCTCAAGCCTGACTCTGTCATTCCCATGCACCGCCGTGTCGGGGGGCAGTGAAACCCGAAACCCTTCGGCGATGGCGGCGCGTTGCCGGCGGTGTCGCGACACGGGCACTTCAAACTCCAGCCGTGCCTGAGTGGCCTGTTGCTGAAATTCCTCGATCGGACGCGCCGACTGGGCGCGCAGGTCAATTTGGTCGAGGAGCGGCGGCCACCCCTCGAAGCCGGTCCCGGGCGGTAGCACCGAGTGACGGTGCCCCTCGGTTCAACGAATCTGAGACCGACGCGGCGAAGAAGGAGCTGTTCACCAGAATTGTGAAGCGCCTTGAAGCGACCAGGCCCCGCTGAAAGAGCGCCTTGCTTTGACGCGTGGCCTGATCTCAAGCGGCCCGCTGGTTGCCCGACGACCAGGTCTTGAGGGTGCGCTCGAGGTCTTCGACCCGCACCGGTTTGGCCAAGAAGTCGTCCATGCCGGCTTCGAGGCAACGCTCGCGGTCTCCCTCCATCACTCCAGCGGTCAAGGCGACGACCGGAGTTCTGGGGCGGGTGTCTTCGAGCGCCCGCAAGCGGCGGGTCGCTTCGAGCCCGTCGAGTTCGGGCATTTGGCAGTCCATCAGCACGAGGTCGTAGCGGCCGGCGGCGAGCGCATCGAGCGCGAGCTGCCCATTTTCGGCGATGGTGACGTCACACCCGAAGCGGGCCAACAGCCCCCGAATGACACGTTGGTTGACCACGTTGTCTTCGGCCACCAGCACCCGCACCCCAGGAAACTGGCGGGCGTTGTTGGTGGCGACGGGGGCCGCGGTCACGCCGCTGGGCATCAACGCGGTCTCGAGCAGCGAGAAGAGCTGACGGCGGCGCACCGGCTTGGGCAGGGTGAAGGTGAAGGTGACGGGCATCGTGGCCCCCACCATGGGCGTGACGAGCCCGACTCGCCGACCGGCCGCGATCAGCTCTGCGCCAAAGGCGTGCATGGTGTGGTCGACCAGCACGAGGTCACTGGCGTTTGTGAGCGCACGCGCCGAATCGGGGTCGTTCGCGGTGTGAACGGTCGCGCCGGTCCACGAGACGAGGTGGGCCATGGTGCGCGCGCTGGTCGCCTGCGGGTCGACGATGAGCACCGACCGGCCCGCCAACCGCGGCACCGTTTCTTCGCCTTCGGCCTCGTCGAACGCGAGGCTCAGCGTGAATTCGGTGCCGTGCGGTGAGGTGCTGACGTCGATGATGCCACCCATGAGCGAGACGAGCCGCTTGCAGATGGCCAACCCGAGCCCCGACCCGCCGTAGCGCCGGGTGGTGCTGGTGTCTTCTTGAGAAAAGGCGGTGAACAGCCGGGGCAGGGCTTCTTTGGCGATGCCGGGGCCGGTGTCGGTGACCGAAACGGCCAACACCCGGCGCCCCTGCTCGTCGGCTTTCGTCGACTCGAGGCGCAGGGTGACGCCGCCCTTGGCGGTGAATTTGACGGCATTGCTCAGGAGGTTGAGCAGCACCTGTCGCACGCGGGTGGGGTCGCCCCACACGCGGCGCGGCACGCCGTTGCCCATGAAGGCGACCAGCTCGAGCCCCTTGTGTTGCGCGGTGCCTGCGACCACCGACAGGGCGTCTTCGACCAAGTCGTACACCGAGAAGTTGATTCGCTCGAGGGCGACCTTGCCGGCGTCG
Source organism: Myxococcaceae bacterium (assembly GCA_044225205.1). GTDB lineage: Bacteria > Myxococcota > Myxococcia > Myxococcales > Myxococcaceae > JAEUJT01. The sequence goes on from JBGAIY010000191.1 coordinate 13,716, forward strand.
AGCCGCGAAAAGTCGAGAATGTCGTTGATCAGCGCCAGCAGCCCCTCTCCGCAGGCGCGCACGGTTTCGACGTAGTCGCGCTGCATGCCGCTCAACGGCGTGTCGAGCAACAACCGGGTCATGCCAATGACGCCGTTCATGGGCGTGCGTATCTCGTGCGACATGGTGGCCAAGAAGTCGGCCTTCGCTCGGGCGAACTGCAGCGCCGAGTCGCGGGCCTGCTCGAGGCCTTCTTCGTAGCGAACCCGTTCGGTGATGTCGTGCCATTCGGCCAACAGCACGCGGCGCGGGCCGAGGGTGAGCGGGGTCATGGTGACTTCGACTTGCAGGTGACTGCCGTCGGCGCGGCGGTGCACCCAGTCGAAGCGGTTCGAACCCGCTTCGAAGGCAATTTCCTCCATGCGCCGGCCTTTGGTCTCGCTCCGCTCGCCGTCGGGTTGGTTCTCGGGAGACAACTGCCGGAGGTGTTGGTGCAACAAGTCGCTCTTCGCGCGGTAGGCCAACAGCGCGACCGCGGCGGGGTTGCAGTCGATGACGCCGCTCTCGTCGAAGAGCACGTGTGCCGTCGAAGACTGCTCGAAGAGCAACCGAAACCGCTCTTGAGACGCCACCCGTTCGGTCACGTCTGACAGGAGCCACAATTCGTAGTCGGCGACCGTCGTGCAATTGAATTCAATGAGTCGCTCGGCGCCGTCTTTGCGGCGAATCGGCACCGTGCGCGAGTCGAGAAACCCTTGTGCTCGGTCGGCTTCGTAGAGCGCTTGAATCGACCCG
>JBGAIY010000192.1:0-14289 GCA_044225205.1 Myxococcaceae bacterium
CAGAAGATTACCCGGCCGCTCGCGAAGTTCGGTTCGCGCATCGACGACGACGTGTTTCAGCCCGCGAAGAACGCGGTGAAGAGCGACCTCGCCGCCGCGCGCGCTTCGGCGGCCCGCTTTCAAGAAGAGAAGAAGCAGCCCGGCTACCAGCCAATCGACGTGGGCGCCGGCGGCCCGTAAGTCGAACCCTTCGAAAGCGTGTTCAACCACGAAGCCCGTTCAAGACCACGTGTCTTGGGCGGGCTTTGGGCGTTTCAAGGCCCCGAGTACCCGCCATGCCCGAGACGGTGACGACCGGCTCGCGTCGGTCACTCTTCATCGACCCGACCGAGTCAACCTGCGCGAGAGCCTGATGTGGCAACGACCTCATTTGATCTCGACTCGTGCGCGACTACCTCTTGGGCGACCGAGCCGAGCTGACCGACCTCATGGCGTGGAACACCGACAGCACCCGGTTGCCCGACGGAATGCACGGTCCCGACGTGACGTTCGTGTTGACCAGCGGCGGGTACAACGCGGGCATCATCAGTGAGCCCGGCCCCCCGACGAATGGGAGGCGACCACTCCCCCGCACCCCGAGCATTCACGGCCGGAGCCTGAAGCCCCCGAGGGGCCTTCGTCAAAGGCTGATCAACGCAGTGGTTGCGCGCGCGCCGCACGGCTTGCGCACGGGGCGGCGGGCCCGAGGCTCGGGCCGCGGGGTTCGCCGTGGCGAGCTTCTTGAAGCACCGGTCACCATGAACCCCTCGAACGTGAGCTTTTTCGAGTCGCATCACTGGCCGTGGCTCATTTTGGTGGGGCTCGCCCTCTTTCCACGCCTCACGCTGCTGTTCGTGGGCGGCCCGTTCAGCTGGCTGCAGTGGCTGGGCTGGGCGGTCGCACCGCATTTGTTGGTCGCGATCATGGCGACGACGCTCTATTGGCAGACGAACCCAGTGCTCTGCGTCATCGCCTGGTTCTTTGCCTTCGCCGGCACCGGCGCCGAAGGCAAAGCCGCCCACGTGCGCATCGGCCGTCGGGCGCCCACCCGCAGCGACTGACCCGATCGGGGCAAAGGGCTGATCTCACTGAGGCTTTTGGCCGGGCTCGCGACCCGAGGGCGACGAGTAACGAATGGTGACGCCTGCGAATAGGTTGGCGAATCGACTCAGCATTTTCGGTTTGCTCCGTTGAAAATGAGGTGGTACGCGCGCGGCGTCATGAGCGCATCCGTCTCCAATTCTGGTCGCATCACGCAGATTCTTGGGCCCGTCGTCGACGTCGAGTTTCCTCCGGGAGGCCTGCCTGAGGTGTACACCGCCCTCAAGCTCACCAACCCGGCCATTTCGTCGGCCCAAGACAACCTGACGGTCGAAGTCGCTCAGCACTTGGGCGAGAACACCGTTCGCTGCATCGCGATGGACACCACCGACGGCCTCGCCCGCGGCATGGCGGTGAAGAACACCGGCGCGCCGATTCAGGTGCCGATCGGCAAGGGCACGCTCGGCCGCATTCTGAACGTCATTGGCGAGCCCGTCGACGAGCTCGGCCCGGTGAAAGCGACGCGCTCGGCGCCCATTCACCGCCGCCCGCCGCTGTTCACCGAGCAGAGCAACAAGATTGAAATGTTCGAGACCGGCATCAAGGTCATCGACCTTCTGTGCCCGTTCACCCGCGGTGGCAAAATCGGCCTGTTCGGCGGCGCCGGCGTCGGCAAAACGGTTCTGCTGCAAGAGCTCATTCGCAACGCCGCCATCGAAAAGGGCGGCTTCTCGGTGTTCGCCGGCGTCGGCGAGCGCACCCGCGAAGGCAACGACTTGTGGAAAGAGTTTCAGGAGGCGAACGTCATCGCCTGCGAGACGAACGACAAGGGCCACATCAAGCTCGACGCGAAGGGCTTGCCCACCCTGATACCCGAGAAGTCGCAGTGCGTGCTCGTGTACGGCCAAATGAACGAGCCGCCCGGCGCCCGCGCCCGCGTCGCCTTGTCGGCCTTGTCGATCGCCGAATACTTTCGCGACGACGAAGGCCGCGACGTGTTGCTCTTCGTCGACAACGTGTTTCGGTTCACCCAGGCCGGCTCTGAAGTGTCGGCCTTGCTCGGCCGCATTCCTTCGGCCGTCGGTTACCAACCCACGTTGGCGACCGAAATGGGCGACTTGCAAGAGCGCATCACGTCGACGAACAAGGGCTCCATCACCTCGGTACAGGCCGTGTACGTGCCCGCCGACGACTTGACCGACCCGGCCCCCGCCACCACGTTCGCCCACCTCGACGGCACCATCGTGCTCTCGCGTGCGCTGACCGAAATCGGCATTTACCCGGCCGTCGACCCGCTCGACTCCACGTCGCGCATTTTGGACCCCCAGGTCGTGGGCCAAGAGCACTACGCCGTCGCCCGCAAGGTGCAGTCGACGCTGCAGCGCTACAAAGAACTGCAAGACATCATCGCGATTCTCGGCATGGACGAATTGGCCGAAGAAGACAAATTGGTCGTGGCGCGCGCGCGCAAGATTCAGCGCTTCTTGTCGCAGCCGTTCAACGTGGCGAAGATCTTCACCGGCGCCGACGGCAAGGTCGTTTCGACCGCCGACACCGTGCGCGGGTTCAAAGAAATTGCCGAAGGCAAGCACGACGAACTGCCCGAGCAGGCGTTCTACATGGTCGGCGGCATCGACGAAGTGCTCGACAAGGCCAAGAAGCTCGCCGCGAGCTGAAGTGACCTGAACCACCCACGCGAGAACAAAGCGCCATGGCCCAGCTCAAAGTCGAAATCGTTACTCCGGAGCGTCGCTTGGCGCAGTTGTCGGCCGACGAAGTCATTGCCCCGGGCGCCGAAGGGTTGTTCGGCGTTCGCCCGGGCCACGCGCCGTACCTCTCGGTGCTGCAAGCCGGGCCGCTCACGGTGCGCGAAGCGAGCACCTCGACGGTGTACTTCGTGGCCGGCGGCTTCGTCGAAGCCGGCCCCGCGGTGGTGCGGGTGTTGGCCGACAGCGCCGAGCTGGTCAAAGAAATCGACGTGGCCGCGGCGCAGAAGCGCCTGAGCGCCGCCGAAGCCGCGCTCAAGAATTTCGCCGTCACCGACCCGCGCGCCGAAGAGCAGCGGGTCATCATTGCGCTCGAAAAGAAGCGCCTCGAGTTCGCCAAAGCGGCTTGAACCGACCCGTCGCGCCGGCCTCACGGCCCGGCGAGGCGCATCACTTCGAACGGGTGGTCGACGCTCGAGACGCGCAGCGCGAGCCGGGCCCCACCGCGGTTGAACACGACGAAACGCCCGTAGGTGCCATTGCCGCTCACGGTGAGCGGCTCGGTGCCGGCGAGCGACGTCACCGCCCCCGACTGGCCCGTCGCCAGCCCTTCGATGCGAAAGACCGGCGCGTCGGTGGTGTTGGGGCAGACAAACAGGTCGCCGGTGGCTTCGTCGAAGGCGCCTCCCGCGTTGTTGAATCGGTTGGTGCCGGTGTCGGTGAAGAGTGACGGCGTGTTGAGGTCGGCCGCGGCGGGCCCCGTCAGCGTGACGGTGTCTTGGTATGAAGACCAGTCGCTCGCGTCGGCGTCTTCGGCCGCGCCGTAGCGAACGCGTTGGTGCGAATCGGCCAGCGAAATGAACTCCCCGTGCGACGGCCGATCAATGAAGACCCGACCGCCATAGGTCAGCGCCTTGCTCGACGTGCGCACCTCCAGGTCTTTGCCGAACGCCGGTACCGAGGGGGTCGGGTTGAAGCCGCCGGCGGCCGCGCCCTGCCAGTCGGTCATTTCGGTTTGGGCCATGTCCCAGCGAGAGAAGTAAAAAGACCCCCGAGGGAAAATGACGTGGTGCTTCCACACCACGGCCGAGATGTAGCTGATGTCCCAGTAAGCGGTCTTCCAAAACAAGGTGGTGTAGGCGCCGGTGTCGAGGTTGACGACGGCGCGTGCGTTGCCCGGGTAGAAGAGCCCTCCCAAGGTGGGGGCGTCGAGGTGCAGCTCGGCCATGACGGCGGGCGAGAGCCACCGCAGGCCATGGTAGGTGTGCATCGAGCCGGGCACGCCGGTCGCGAGCGGGGCGTTGGTGCCGCCGGGGTACCCCTCGCCTGCCTCGAGCTTCGCGCTGGCCATGTTCCACCTGAGGGCTGAAGCCAAGGGCTGCCTGGGCACGACCAGCTCGGCCCTCATGGTGCGCGCGTCGACGGCGATGATTTCGGTCTGTGCGGCCGACGCGTCGCCGTGCCCGCCGCCACTGAGGTTGAGCCGGAGATTCAGGGCGTCCCAGGCGGCGCCGCCCCACGCGCCGACGATGCTGCCAAACCCGTCGGGGCCGTAACTGCTCGGGTATGGCGGCGAGGCCTGCACCGCCCTGACGGTGTTTCGGGCGCCGGCGACGCGCACCCAGAAGTTCGCGGGCAGTTGCGCGAAGTCGGTCAGCAACACCGTGCCGTCGTCGGCGCGGTTGGGAGACCAGTCTCGCCCGTTGAGCATCAAGGTGGGGGGCGGCCCCGCGTCGACGAGCGAGGCCCCGGCGTCAACGCCGCCGTCACGCGCTTCGGCGCCCGCGTCGGCCGAGACGCCCGCGTCGAAACCTGCGTCGTTCGAGGCGCCCGCCAAACCGAGGCACCCACTCAACGAGCCCATCACCGCGAACCTCAAAATCAGCCGCATGAGGCGCTCACCGCCATTCGCAGTGAATCGAAAACTCCGTGAGCGCGTGCCACTCGAAGCGGGCCTCACTTTGTAGCCCAAGAAGACTTCGCCCATGCCGCGTTCACTCGGTGGCCACCAGACGCTGCGGGCGACCGGGCATGTAACCGACTTTTCGAACCACGGTTTGCAGCGGCGAGTTCGTGTCGTCGACCCGCACCGTGAGCCTCGGCAGCGACGAGAGCAAGAACCGCGAAATCTGGCCCATGCACAGCGTCGCGTGGCCTTTGAGGCGCATCGAGGGGGTCGTGTACAACCCTTCGAGCTCGGCGCCGTACTGAGAGCGACTGCCGATGTCGAGCTTGACGACCAATTGGCCGCGCTCTTCAAAGACGTAGGTGCGCTTGGCCTTCACGCGCTGCCGCACCCTCAGGGGGAAACCTTCGGGGTCTTCGTCGATGGGGTCGCGGTCGAACAGCTCTTTGACGCAGGCGGCGGCCATCGGCACCAATTGCGGCAAGTCGGCCTCGGTGGCGAGCCGCAACATCGGGTTGGTGAAGGGGCCCAAGTCGTCGGCCGACACGGCGAACAGGCGCTGCGACTTTGAAAACTTCACTTGCGCCGAGAACTGCTGCACGAGTGCGTCGACGAGCGGTTTTTCGCCCATGGCCGCGCGCAGCGTCACTTGAGAATGCAGCGCCTTGGCAATGTCGATGATGGCTGAACCCGAGTTGGCGCTCGGCACCACCAGGCCCCCGTTGCCTCCGACGAACAACACGGCCGTCAGTTCGCCGTCGACGAAGCGGCCGTGAAAGGCGAAGGGCGCGCGTTCGGGGTCGCACACGACGCCGAATTCTTCGACCAGCCCCAACAGATACAAATTGTGCAACGTGTCTTTGGCCAACAAGGCCTTGAGCGCTTCGACGTGTCGGGAGCCAAGCTGCTCGATGGTGGCGGCCATGTGCGTCGGGGCAGGAGTGTACTGCATTGCCCAGAGCTTGCGTGGCGAACAGCAACGAAACCTACATCGATGTTGCGCGAGCGACTTCGCTCGTTGCACCCCAGGCTTCAAGCGCGGCGCAGCGTCAACCTCGCCGGTTACGGGGCCTCGACCATGAACGTGTACCGCGCGGGGGCGAACGTTTCTCGGCCGGTCGGTTCGAAGCGCAGTTGGTCGAAGACGTCTTCGAGGCACGCGGTGAGCTGCGGGTTGGCGAAGGGCGTCTCGACGGTCACTCCATCGAAACCGCCGTCGCGGGTGGGCCGAAAGGCCACCGTCACCAAGACGCGGCCGTGCAAGTGAGCGCCATTGTCGGCGACACACGCTTTCACTTCGGCGGTCACCGCGCGCACGGGGGCCACCAATTCGTCGGGCGGGGCGCTCTCGGGCTCGAGCGCCGGGCCCGCGTCGACCGGCGGCAGCACAGCTCCAGCGTCGGCTGAAGCGACAAGGTCGGCCGGTCTCGGAGGTTTGACCTGAGGCTCCGACACCTTCGTCTGGAGAGGTGGAGCAGCGGGCCGCTCTTCGTCGGCTGGCCCGCACCCTCGCACGAGCGCGACCACCACCAGCACCGAGAACGGCACCAACACGGCAGCAACGGCGAGTGGCTCGCGGCGCACAAAGCGGCTCGTACCACGCACAGACCGAGCGGTGCCGAATTGGGCGGCTTCGCACGGAGGTCGAAGGGCGCGAGGCCTCGAATCGGTTTCGGGCACGAGCTTTCGGCACGGCCAGGTCATGGAGGTTGATGCGACAAAATCGCAGTGCCCGGTCTCTCCCTCTCCATATGGGCGTGCAACGTGACTACTGCTGACGTGTGACTAATGAATCGAATCTTATTGAATTAGATATCTCTTTGAAGTCATTGGCGGTTTCGAGGTGTGTGCAACCGCCTTCTTCACACCGCTACAGTTCGCAACGGCCATGACTCGTGGCTGACAAATGATCTTCAACACCGCGACCCTGGTAGGGTCGCGGCATGCCTGAAGGCGGGCCGCTCGACTCAGAAACGGGAGATGGCGTCGATGTCGATTTCGACAGCGACACTTCGGGCCCTGTCGAGGTGCCGAAAGCGTTCGCAGCGGCATCGGTTGCTCCGGCGCTCGTTTCACCCACGGCGCAAACGCAGCCTGTCTCTCCGTCAACCGCGTCGGGGTTGAAGCCGGTGGTGACTCCGGGCTCGTCGGGGTCGGGCGTTCGTGCGGCGGCTTCTGCGCCGGTGGCTCCGTCAGACAATGGCATGATGCCGTTCGCGTCTTCGCCTTCGTCGACCTCGTCGCTTTCCGAGTTGCTGCATTCGCCGGTGGCTCCGCTGGGAGCGCCCGCGGTCATCGGCGGTACGCCCGACTTGGGCCTGTTCGGCCGGTACCGGCTGCAGCAGCGCCTGGCGACGGGCGGCATGGCGCAACTGTATTTGGCGTCGATCGACGGCCCCGACGGCTTCAGCAAGCAGTGCGTGGTGAAGACGATTTTGCCCGAATTCGCCGCGCTGCCCGACTTCAACGAAATGTTCGTCACCGAAGCGAAGGTGACGGCGATGCTGCATCACCAGAACATCGTCGAAATCTACGACTTCGGGCGAGAACAAGGCCGCTACTACCTCGCGATGGAATACGTGCGCGGCTGCAGCTTGCACCAGCTGCTGCGCGAAGCGTCGCGAGCCAAGCAGGTGCTGGGGCCGCGCATCGCCATCACCATTGGTTCTCAAATGTGCGAAGCGCTGTCGTACGCGCACTCGCTGCGTGCGCCCGACGGCACGCACATGAACTTGGTGCACCGCGACCTGAGCGCCGGCAACATTCTCATTTCGTCGACGGGCCTCGCGAAGCTGACCGACTTCGGCATCGTCAAGTCAGACCTCAACATGAACTCGACGGCCACGGGTGTCGTGAAGGGCAAGTACCCGTACATGTCGCCCGAGCAGATACGGGGCGAGCCCGTTGACAGCCGAAGCGATATTTTTTCGCTGGGCACCGTGCTGTACGAGGTGGCGACCGGGTTGTCGCTGTTCAAACGCAAATCGCTGGCCGACACGATCAACGCGGTGGCGCGCGCCGAAGTGCGACCGCCGAGCGAATACGTGCCCAACTTTCCGCTCCAGTTCGAGAAGATCATTCTGAAGGCGTTGGCGCTCGAACGCGAAGACCGGTTTCAGTCGTTTGCCGAAATGGCGCACGCGCTCGACGTCTTTCGCCTCTCGTCGAATTGGACGGCGAGCACCCGTGAATTGTCGGCCATGGTGCAAACGTATTTCCCCGGCGGAGAAGCGGTTGGCTCGTACCGCGAAACCACGACGGGCATGATACCGAACCAAGAGCCCGCCCCACGCACGGCGGCTCCGACGCAAACGAAAGTGGTGCCCGAACCCTCCGATTCGGGCTCGCTGTTCGGGCCGCTCGAGCTTGGCCTCGCCGCGCTCGCCCTCGCGCTCTTCGCGATGGTGGTGTGGCTGGTGGCATAGCCTCGCTCGCGGGCCGGCGCGCCACTCGTCTGCGGTGGCCTCAGAACCGAGCGCCTTACGATTCAAGCGACGACCGCAATTCTTTTGGCTGCGGTGGGCTTGCGCGGTACTTCACGCAACCGCGGCCCCTCCGCCTGCCACTGCGTTGCTGCGGTGAATTCGCCGCGACCACCTTCACGCGGCGTTTCTTCACGGTCGCGAGTTTCGCGTTGGCGCGGGGCACCAACGTTTTGACGCGACGGCGCTGCCGAAACCGAACGGCGGCACGTCGCCCTCTGCCCGGTCACTTCATGGCTGCGGTGATTTAGCCGCGGCCACCTTCACGCCGTCGAGGCGTTCATTACGGTCGTGAGTATCGCATCGGCGCAGGCACCAACGTCTTATGCAACGGCACTGCCGAAGCCGAACGTCATTGCTCCAGATTTCGCCGCGACCACCTTCACGCCGTCGAGGCGCTTCTTCACGGTCAGTATCGCGTCGGCGCGGGCACCAACGTCTTACGCAACGGCACTGCCGAAGCCGAACGTCATTGCTCCAGATTTCGCCGCGGCCACCTTCACGCCGTCGACGCGTTTCTTCACGGTCGTGAGTTTCGCGTCGGCGCAGGCACCAACGTCTTACGCAACGGCACTGCCGAAACCGAACGTCATTGCTCCAGATTTCGCCGCGGCCACCTTCACGCCGTCGAAGCGATTCTTGACGGTCGTGAGTTTCCCTATGCCGCCACCGACGTCTTCACGCAACGGCACCGCCGAAACCGTACGTCGGTACGCCGCGCTTCGCGCGGTCACTCATGGCTGCGGTGATTTCGCTGCGGCCACCTTCACGCAAACCGGGCTACCGAAACCGAACGTCGGCGCGTTGACCCTCACGCACGGTCACTTCTTTGCTGCGCCGGGTTTCGCCATTGGCGCGCAACTCGACGACGGCGGTGCCGACTCGAACGGAGCGGGCGAGCAACGGCGCCGGGCCGTAGGACGTACCGTTGATGAACACGACGCCACCGAGCGAACCAGAATCGACGAACACTTCACCGGTCGCGCCCGAATACTCCTCGACGGTGCGACTGGCGGGTGCCGGCGCGGCCACCGAAACAGGTGGCGGAGTCACCGACTCGGGCTTGGCTGGGGGCGGCTTTTCGACCGAAGCGGTGGGTTCGGGCTTCGCCGGAGCGTCTTTCGGTAAGAGCTTTTCGCGCACGTCGAAGTCGACCGTGGTCACCTCGTCGCTGGTGACCGACACCGTGCGGTCGGTCAAGTGCGTGCCGTTGCGCGTCACCACGACAAAATGCCGGCCGGGGGCGACCGGGCGTCGAACGGGCGTGACGCCAATTTCGTTGCCGTCGACTTCGACCGTGAGCCCCACCGGCACCGAAAAGACGAGCAACTGACCGTCGTTGTCACGAGCCGGAGCGACCGGAGCCGCCGCGACGGGCGGGGGCGGCGGGCTCGCCTTGGCCACCACGACCGGGTTCTTCTTCGCGGGCGTCGGAGGCGCTTTCGCCGGAGGCGGCGTCGGCCGAACCGGCGCGGCGGCGACCACTGGCCTGTCGGGCTTCTCGGGTTTCTCGACCGCTGGGGCGCCGCCCTCGTCGCTCGGCGGGGCCGACGGCTTCACGGCCTTCTCTTGCAGCTCTTTGGCGATGCGCAGCAGCTCGACTTCGTCTCCGACCCCTCGGCCGGTCTTCAGAATGCCGGTCAGTTCTTCGACCGCGCGCTGGTAGTCACCCGACTCGATGGCCGAGACGGCGACCGCGCGCCGGGCCCGCTCGAGCGCGTTGTCGGGCTCACCCCGGGCGGTCACCGCCCCCGTTGCCGTTGGCCGCAGCGGCTCGGGTACCTGTCGTGCGCGGTTCGACCGCACCACCAAAATGCCGACGATGCTGAGCAGCAAGACGCCGATCACCACCAGCAGGGCATTTCGAACTCGGGTTCTCGACGATTCCACCACCAAACCTCCGGTACTGCTGGGTTGCTGTACCGCTTATTTGAGCTGCGGGCACGACGCGTTGTTCTCGCAGTCGAACAACTTGAGGTCTTCGAAGTGGTTGTTGGTCACCCGCCAATACGCCACCTTGTTGTTGACGTTGCCCAGGCTGTCGAAGTTCACCGACCCCGACGCCCCTTCGTAGTTGATGCTCTTGCCCGCTTTGATGGCGGCCAGCGCCTTGCCCACTTCGTCGGGCCCCACGCGAATGACCGTACCCGTCGGGTCGTTGATCAACGGCAGCCCGTCACGAACTTGCAACGCCGTGACGTTGGTGAGGTCGCCTTTGCCGGCCACCAGGGCCGCCAAAATGATGACCATGGCCGCGTCGTATGAATTCGAGTCCCAGAAGGCGGGGGCCACGCGGGTGGCGTCGGTGAACCGCGTCTTGAAAGTGTCACCCGAGACGCTCTGGTCGAGCACGATGTGCGAGGTGCCTTCTTGGCCTTCGACCAAGTTGGCCAACGTCTGCAACACCGAGACGAACCGAAATGTATGGGTGTGCAAAAACCGAATTTTCGAGCCCGAATCGCTGTACGCGTTCATGAGCGCCGCCGTGTACTGGGGAAACGTCACCTCCATGATCACGTCGGGCACGCGGTCTTTGCTGCTGGTGGTCGTGCCGTTCATTCTCACTTCGGTGGTGTCATCGAGCAGCCGGGCCATGTCGGCGTTCCACCCATAGGTGTTCACGTCGGCCGAAGGCGGGTGAAAAAGCTGTTCGACCACCGGCATGGGCTCGCCGGCCTTGACTCGTTGGTCGAGCACCGCCGCCTGAATGGCGTTCGAGAAGCCCGTGCCGAAGGCGTCGTCTGAAGCGTACACCCCGACCTTCAGGGGCCCGGGCTTGGCGCCGGCCAGTGCAATTTGCACCAACACTTGGGCTTGCAGGGTGGCGCTCATGACCGTGCGGTACAGCCACTTGTCTTTGTTCTTCGCGGCGTCGGTCGCGCCGGCGGCGTTGTTGATGGCCGGTGAGGTGCAGGCGATGCAGACAATGGGCACGTTCATGGGCGGCCCCGGGGTGGTGCCCATGATGCCGTATTGCAGGTTGTGAACGGCAATCGAATTGGCCGAGGAGTCGGTGATGAGCGCTTTGACGCGTTCGGCTTCGGGTCGGTTGACCGCCAATTCGGCCGAGCGCGTGACGGCCGTCAGGGGCAGGTTTTCGGAGTCGGCCAAGTCGATGCGCACCCGAAAATTGGCATTGGCGGTGCGCAGGGCGTCGTTGGTGTCAGAAACGGCCAACTTGAAAGCGTCTTGCCACGACGGCGTGGCGAGCGAGCCCGTGCGGTCGGTGACGGCACCGAACACGAAGGTCGGGTAGTTGGCGTCGGGGTTCGCGGGCGGCGCACAGCCAAAACCACAGGCCAGGGCCGCCACGAAGAACGAAAGAAAAGGGGTTCGACCGGTCGAAGGCATCATTCTCTACTTGCGGGCGGGAGTAAGGCCGCCAATGCTAGTGCGTCTTTCGCGGTTTGGCACCCGCCATCGACTCCTACGCACATGACTCTCTTTCGACTGTTGGCTGTGTTGCCCCCTTCGGTAGCGGTTTGGCCGGTGGCGTTGGGCCTGGTGTTGGCGACTCCGGCGGCGGGGGCCGAGGCCCCAGACGCGGGCCCGGCGGTAGCAACGCCCGCCGAGCTCGAGGCGGTGCTCGTCAACCAGGCGCGCACGTCGACCTCGACCATTGCCGGTGGCGCCGAAGAGAGTCGGGCGACGGCTCCGGCGAACATTCAAATCATCACCTATGAACAAATTTCGCAGCGCCGGTACCGGTCGGTCGCCGAAGCGCTCCAAGACGTGCCCGGTCTCTACATCATCGACGACTTGGTGATGCCGTCGGTCGGCGTTCGCGGCATCACCGGCGGGGTCGGCGCAGGCAGCCGCATCGTGCGGGTGATGATCAACGGCGTGCAGGTCGACTTTCGACCTGACCTGACGGCGTTCTTGGGCCCCGAATACCTGCCCATTGAAGCGGTCGAGCGCATCGAAGTGGCGAAAGGGCCGCTCTCGGCGCTGTACGGCGCGAACGCGTTTCTCGCGACGGTCAACATCATCACCCGAAAAGACGGCGCGGGTGCGTCGACCATTGCCGAGGTGGGCTTGCGGGGCCGGCTGACGAACGGCAACGCGGGCTACGGCGGGTCGGTGGTCGCCGGGTTCGACCGCAAAGACTCGGTGCTCGTGGCGTCGGTCTCGGGAGACTTCATCGACCGCTCGGGCTTGTTCGTGCCGCTCACGTTTCAAGGCACTTCGCCCGACACCATTCAGCCGCGCTTTCAGCAGTACTTCAACAAAGCCTCGCAACAAGACTTCTCGACCCCCCTCACCGGGTTGCTCACCTACACGCTCAAGGGCGCACGCTCGTCGTTCGAAGTGCAGGGCGGCCTGCAGCAACTCGACGCGAAAGGCGAATTTCAGCTCAATTCGGTGCTGACCCACAATTCGCGCATGGCGCTGGGCAACCGATTCTTGCACGGCCGCTACGAATACCGTTTTCTCGACTGGTGGGCCGCGTCGGTGAAAGCCGGCTTTTCTCAAGGCGACAACGCCCCGACCCAAGCGACGTACCGCACGGGCAACAACGACTCGTACTTTCACCGGCGCTCGTTCTACCGCGCGTTCGACGGCGCGCTCGACACGTCGGTGGTACCGACTTCGTGGCTGTCGGTTCGGGCGGGCTTCGACGGCAACTACGAGTACCACCAGCCGCTCTTCTTCACCGAAGTGTTGAACGTGCCGCGCGGCGTGCTCAAGACGGGCAACACCATTGACCGCATTGGCGCCACGGTGCAGCGCACCCAAGTGCTGTCGAACGCCGGCCTCTACGCGCTGGCGACCGCGTCGTTCTTGAACAAGCGGCTCGCTTTCACGTTGAACGGCCGCGGCGACTTTCCCAACGTGTTTCCGGCGCAGTTCAGCTGGCGGGCTTCGGCGGCCTTCGCGCCGACCCCCGAATTGACGACGAAGGTGGTCATCGGGCGGGCGTTCGAAACACCGTCGGCCACGTTGCTCTACGCGCAGCCCGGTTTTCCCACGGGCAACAACGTCATCGGCAACCGAACGACCGACGCGCTGCCGCTGGTGCCGCAAACGGTGACCTCGGTCGAAGGCATCGTGTCGTTCGAAGTGCTGGGCCGGCTCTCAATCGACTTGTCGCTCTTCGCCCAACAGGTCGACAACTTCATCGACTTTCGGCCGACCGGTAACAACTTCGTGGCGCTCAACATCACCACGCCGCAGCGAGCGCTCGGTGGCGAACTGGGTTTCAACTTCGTGCTGAGCCGACTGACGCTCAACGGCGCCTTCACCCTGCAGGCGCGAGAAGTGACGAACGACTCGCTGCAAACCGGAGCGCTCGACGCGTTCATTTCGCCCGCGTTTCCTGGGTACAAGGGCTTTTTGAACGTGAACCTGTCGTTCAAAGAGGCGTACCTCAACGCGAACGCCACGGTGCGGGCGGTGGGGCCACGGTATGCGTCGTTTCTCAACGTCGAAGCGAACAACCGCCAAACCTACGCGCTGCCCGCGTACGGCACCATCGACGTGGCGCTCTCCTCGGTGCGGCTCGCGTTGCTCGGTGGCACCGAGACGTCGTTCTCGCTCAGCGTGCGCAACCTGCTCGACACCCGCTTCGTCGAACCCGGCTTCGGCGGCATCGACATACCGACGGTCGGCCGAACGTTTTTGCTCGAAATGCGCGAGTCGTTCTGACGTTCGAGGGCGGCCGCTCCTCGGGTGCGGCGGTGAGGCACCTCGAAGCGGCGAAGCCCGCTTTCATTCGTTCGACTCGCGCGAGGGGCACGCGACGGTCTTCGGTCGATATACGGGCCGGGAGCGAGCCCCGTTGTATGCTGCCTGCGTGCTCACCACGCTCGCCTTGGTGGTGCTCACGGCCGGGTTCGAGCCGCCCAAGCTGTTGGCGCTCGACCTCCAGCCGCTGGGCGCCGCGTCTGTCGCCGAAGCCCAGTCACTCACCGATGCCATGCTGGCCGTCGTGTCGAAGGCGGGCACCTTTCAGGTCATCGCCCAGCGAGACATTTCGACGGCGCTGAGCATCGAGCGGCAAAAACAGCTGCTCGGGTGCGCCGACGACGGCACGAGCTGCCTCGCCGAAATTTCAGGCGCGCTCGACATGCGCTTCGTGCTGTCGGGCACGCTCAACAAGCTGGGCAACACCTACCAACTCAATTTGCAGACCTTCGACTCGAAGAAGAACCAGCCGCTCGGCCGCAGCTTGCGG